>JBDSIV010000100.1:0-15998 GCA_039917755.1 Knoellia sp.
CGCAACTCGGAGACGTCACGCAGCAACAGCATGGCGCCGTCGCGGCTGCCGCCATTGGTGAGCGGGATGGCCCGCAACGTGACGCTCGCCGACGCCGTCGACACCTCGGTCCACCACGGCGCGCGACCGGTGATGACCACAGCGAGCGACTCGTCGACGGCCGTGCCTGCCGACTGCAGGAGCTCGGTGACGACGGTGGCGAGCACTTCGCCGATGACGTCACCGCGGTGCCCGAGCCGGTGGATTGCGCTGATGGCATTGGGGCTGGCATAGAGCACGGCACCTTCGGGGTCAAGATGGACGACGCCATCGCCGACCCGTGGTGCTCCGCGGCGCGCACCCGTCGGGGCGGCAGTGCTCGGGAATTCCCCCGCCGCGATCATCCGGGTGAGGGCCTCCGCGAGGTGTCGATAGGTCAGCTCGAGCCGGCTCGGCGTCCGCCCCGTGACGACGTTGGTGTGGCGGGTGATGACGGCCAGGGACCGACCTTGCTTGACCACGGGAATCGCCTGCTCGCGCACTGCCAGTTCACCCTGTCCCGCATTCTGGCGCCCGGAAACGATCCGGCGTTGGCGGTAGGCCTCGTCGAGGATCGGGTCACGCCAACGCCCGGAAGTGCGCCCGACGACGTCGTCATAGAAGACCATCGGACCCGTGTTGGGCCGCACGTGCGCCACGGCCAGCCACCCGTCCACGCCCGACGGCACCCAGAGGACGAGGTCGGCGAAGGACAGGTCGGCAAGGAGCTGCCAGTCACCGACGACAAGGTGGACCCACTCGATCTCGTGGTCCTCCAACGTCGTCGAGGCCCGGAGAGATTCGGCGAGGGTGCTCACGGGGCGAGCCTAGGTCGTCGGCGGATCACTTCCCCGATCGGACCATGGATCGCAATGAGCGCAGCGCAACCGACAGTGCCGCAATATTGGGCTTCTCCAGCGCCCGTATGCCGGTGAGCTGTCTTGCGCCGCGCTCGACAGCTTCTGCGTTGGCCTTGCTCCACGCCTCGATCCGCTCCTCGGCGCTGACTCTGCCGTCGCCGTTCAGATCCTCCTCGAACTCGAAGGCGTTGCGGGTGAAGGCCTCGAGGACGCCATAGAGGTCGTCGCGCAGGGCTCCGCGGGCCAGTGCGTCCCACCGGTCATCGCGGGGAAGTCGCGCCACCCGGGTGAGCATGGCGTCGATGCCGAACCTCTCGGACATACGGAAATAGACCTCGGCAACGTCGCTCGGTGTGTGGCCGAGGTCGGAGGCGATGTCGACGACGTCGAGCAACGAGAACGAGTCGAGGAGGACGGCCGCACGGGCAGCGAGCTCCCCGGGAACGCCGGCAGCCTCCCACTTGGCCGTCTGGTCGACGACGCGCTCCCGCTCTGTCCCTTGCAGCAACTCTCGGAGGCGTGGTGTGAGCTCGGCAACCACCGGGGCAAACCGGTCGACCTCGGTGGTGATGTCGAGACGTGAAGGTCGAGCCTCGAGGAGCCAGCGCACCGCACGGTCCAGCAGGCGGCGGAACTCCAGGTAGAGCTCGGTCTGGACCGTCGTTGGCAGGACGTTGTCGAGGGCCTCCACGGCCTCGACGTGACCTCGCAGGTCGAAGACCTCACGGCAGACGATGAAGGCTCGGGCCACCTGTTCGGGGGTGCCAGCGGCCTCCTCCTGGGCCCGGAAGGCGAACGTGATGCCACCGCGGTTGACCATCGAGTTCACGACCGAGTTGGTGACGATCTCTCGGCGCAGTGGGTGCGTGCCCAACTCGGCGGCATAAGCCTCACGCAATGGCGGCGGGAAGTAGTCGGCGAGCGTCGCTTCGAAGTAGGGGTCATCAGGCAGGTCGCTCGCGAGGATGTCCTTCTTGAGCGCGAGTTTGGCGTAGGCGACGAGCACCGCGAACTCGGGCGACTTGAGCCCGATCCCATCGGAGGCCCGCTTCGCGATCTCGGCGTCGGTGGGCAAGAACTCCAACCCGCGGTCGAGTTCGCCGCGCCCCTCGAGCCAGTTCATCAGCCGCTGATGCACGGGCACCATGGACAGTTCCTGCGCCCGGGCGTTGCCCAGGAGGACGTTCTGCTCGTAGTTGTCGCGCAGCACGTGCTCGGCCACGTCGTCGGTCATCGACTTCAAGAGGGTGTTGCGTGCCTCGGTCGTGAGGTCACCGTGGCGCACGACATCACCGAGCAGGATCTTGATGTTGACCTCGTGGTCGGAGGTGTCGACCCCGGCGCTGTTGTCGATGGCGTCGGTGTTGACGCGCACCCCGGACAGCGCGGCTTCGATGCGACCGAGTTGGGAGAGCCCGAGGTTTCCGCCTTCACCGACGACCTTGACCTGCAACTCATTGCCGTTGACGCGGATCGTGTCGTTGGCGCGGTCACCGATGGAGAGGTGGTCCTCGCTGGAGGCCTTGACATAGGTGCCGATACCGCCGTTCCAGAGCAGGTCCACCGGTGCGAGCAGGATCGCGTGGATCAACTCCGTGGGGGTCATCGACGTGGCGTCGTCTGGCAGGCCCAACGCCTCTCGCATCTCGGGGGTGAGCGTGATTGATTTGAGGGAGCGCGAGAAGACCCCGCCGCCGGCCGAGATGAGCGACCGGTCGTAGTCGTCCCACGACGAACGAGGCAGGTCAAAGAGGCGCTCGCGCTCTGGGAACGACTGTGCCGCAACGGGATCGGGGTCGATGAAGACGTGCCGGTGGTCGAACGCGGCGACGAGACGGATGTGCTCCGAGAGGAGCATGCCATTGCCGAAGACGTCACCACTCATGTCGCCGACGCCCACAACCGTGAAGTCCTCGGACTGGCTGTCGACACCCATCTCGCGGAAGTGGCGCTTGACCGACTCCCACGCTCCACGGGCCGTGATGCCCATGCCCTTGTGGTCATAGCCGGCCGAGCCGCCGGACGCGAACGCGTCGTCCAGCCAGAAGCCGTAGGACTGGGCGATGCCGTTGGCGAGGTCGGAGAAGGTGGCGGTGCCTTTGTCGGCAGCGACGACGAGATAGGAGTCGTCACCGTCATGCCTCACCACCCGCTCGGGTGCCACGATCTCGGTCCTGACCCGGTTGTCGGTAACGTCGAGCAGACCCGAGATGAAGGTGCGGTAGGCCGACTTGCCCTCCTCGAGCCACTTCTCGCGGGACACCGTCGGATCGGGCAGCTGCTTGGCATAGAAGCCACCTTTGGAGCCGGTCGGCACGATCACGGCGTTCTTGACCATCTGCGCCTTGACGAGCCCGAGGACCTCGGTGCGGAAGTCCTCGCGTCGGTCGCTCCATCGCAACCCACCGCGTGCGACGGCACCAAAACGCAGGTGCACGCCCTCGACCTGAGGGCTGTACACCCAGATTTCGTATGCCGGCCGCGGGGCCGGGAGATCGGGTATCGCCTGCGGGTTGAGCTTGAGTGAGACGTAGGGCTTGGCTTCTGCGTCGGGTCCGACCGTCTGGAAGTAGTTGGTGCGCAACGCTGCCCGCATGACCGAGAGGAAAGAGCGGATGATCCGGTCCTCGTCGAGTGAGCTGACGTCCTCGAGAGCGCCGGTGATCCGATCGGCGATCTCGGCCTGCGCAGCCTCGCGGTCGTCGCTCGCGTCGGCGTCGAAGCGGTCCGGATCGAAGCGTGCCTCGAAGAACGCGACGAGGTCCGTGGCGATCGCGGGATTGGCGACGAGCGCGTCCTCGAAGTAGGACTGACTGAACGTTGCCTGCGTCTGCCGGAGGTACTTGGCTACGGTGCGCAGGACGACGACCTCACGCCACGTGAGCCGCGCCGCCAGGACAAGTTTGTTGAACCCGTCCGACTCGGCGCGGCCGTCCCACACGGCCAGGACCGCACCCTCGAAAAGGTCGCGAAGCTCCTCGTGCGAAACGCCCGACCAGATCTCGGGATCGTTGACGCGTAGCCCGAAGTCATAGACGTGCAGGGGCTCACCGTCGGCGCGGGTGACCTCATAGGGCTGCTCGTCAACAACCTCGACGCCCATGTGGGTGAAGATCGGGAGGATGTCGGTGAGCGACAACGGGTCGATCCGGAAGAGCTTGAACCGGCGGATGTTCTCCGGGGAGTCCGTGGGTCGATAGAGCGCGACGCTGGTGCGCAGATCATCACCGAGACTGTCGAGGTGGTGCAGGTCGGCCACACCCTGGACGACGGCGAAGGTCTCTTCGTAGCCGGTGGGGAAACCGCGTCCGAACTTGTCGAGCAGTCTGTCGCCCTCCACCTCGCCGAGGCGGTCGCGCAGACCGTCACCCAGGCGGTCCGACCAGTTGCGGCTCACCTCGACAAGACGGTGCTCAAGGTCGGCGCGCTGAGCCTCGTCCAGCGTCTGGATGTGTTCACCAGCAGGGACTCGGACGACGAATTGCAGTCTGCTGAGGGCACGCTCACTCACGCTCGCGGTGAACTCGACGCTCTCACCACCGAAGGCTTCCTTGAGGATCGCAGCCATGCCGGTGCGCACGCTGGTGTTGTAGCGGTCGCGCGGGATGTAGACCTGACAGGACACAAAGCGCCCGAAGTCGTCCTCGCGCAGGAACAGCTTGGTCCGACGACGTTCCTGGAGTTGGGTGACTGCCATTGCGGTCTCGAACAGCTGGTCGGGGCTTGACTGGATGAGCTCGTCGCGCGGATAGGTCTCCAGGACTTCCACGAGGTCCTTGCCCGTGTGGGAGTCGGCCGCGAGCCCGGAGCGTGCAACCACCGCCGCGACCTTCTCGGCGACGACCGGCAGCCGCAGCACCGACTCGGTGTAGGCGGTCGACGCGTAGAGACCGAGGAAGCGCCGCTCCCCCAGCGTTTGGCCATCCGGCGAATAGGTCCGGACGCCGACATAGTCAAGGTAGGCCGGGCGGTGAACCGTCGAACGCGAGTTCGCCTTGGTGAGGACGAGGACTCCCCGCTCGCGAGCCTTGTGACTGGACTGCTCAGACAGGGGGGTGAGCTTCCTGTCGGCGGGCGGATCCTCCCGCAACATGCCGAGTCCGGTGCCACTCATGGGGCGGATGACATCGCCCTCGGGGGTGTCCTCCAGGGCGTACTCGCGGTAGCCGAGGAACGTGAAGTGGTTATTGGCCATCCACCGCAGGAAGGCGACGGCCTGGGTGACCTCGTCGGGATCCACGTCCTTGGGCGGAGCGCCCTCAAGTTCGGCCGCGATGACGAGGCACTTGGTGCGCATCGTGGGCCAGTCCTCGACCGCCTCGCGCACATCGCCCAAAACCTCGGCGAGGACGCCCCGGAGCTGCTCGCGCCGGCCCTCATCACTCTCACGGTCGATGGTGAGCAGGATCCACGACTCGGAGAGGGCATCGGGGTCTCGCTTGGAGCCTGCGACCGAGTCCTCGTCGCACGTCTCCACGAGAGCGCCCGATGCGTCACGGCGCACTCGTAGCTGCGGGTGGACCACGAGGTGGATGTCGATGTCGCGCTCCACGAGCGCAGAGGTCACCGAGTCGACAAGGAAGGGCATGTCATCAGTGACGATCTGGATCACTGTGCGGGCACTGGACCAGCCGTCGGTCCCGGTCGTGGGGTTGAAGACGCGGATCGCTGCCGTGCCCGGAGTCCGCTGCTGCGCGATCTCGAGGTGCGACTTCACGGTCCCAGCGAGCGTCACCGCCGGGCGGGAACTGAGCTCCTCGTCGGGCACATGACGGTAGTAGCGGCTGACGACGACGGGCCCGTCCGGGCGATCATCAAGGTCGGCGAACGCCGCGATGATGGTGTCGAGCATGGTCGAGCGTGACTGGACCGGTGACTCCGTCATGGTGCGCTGCAAATCCTTTGGTTGCGGCCTCGCCGAGGTCATCGACGGGACACGTCCCTGTGTCCGCCACCGAGACTACTCACCCCGTGAGGGGTTGTGGATGAGGACCCGGACGAGTAACTCGTGAGCACTAGAGTGACGTGGTGCGGCAGCCCATCGACACCCCAGCACTCACCGAGGTGAGCCGGGTTCTCGAGAGCCTGTCCGAGGTTGTGGCCGCCGTCGAGGACGACCTGCTGTCCTGCCTCGTCGTCATGGGTGAGCCGCACGCACAGCAGGTTGTCGATGCCTGGATCGATCAGGTCGTTGACTTGCTGCGCGCCGTCGACGAGGTGACCGACCATCACCTCACGACGCTGGCCCGAGTCTCCACCCGAGTCTCCGCCCGACGCGACGACCAGTCGTGCGACCGGGCGTCCCTCCAGGACTCGGCGCCCGTGGACCATCGATGAGGGGGCCGGTCCCGGGCGACGCCGGATCCTTGTCTGCGGCCGGCACGGCCGCTCGGCGAGCAGCCCGCGACGTGGCCGGTGCGAGCGAACGCAGCAGGACGGCATACCTGTCTCTCAAGGACGTGTGGGGCACCTCGACATCGGTGCGCACGCGCAAGGAAGGCCAGCGTTCGATGGACGCGCTCGCGCTGGGCGGGGAGCAGGCCGAGGCAGTCGGCGCTGCACTGCAGACGTATGCCGCGGAGCTGAGCGAGGTGCAGGCTCGCGCTCGTCGCGTGGTTGACGCTGCCGACACGGCGGGTCTGGTCATCGAGGGCGGTCGGGTGGGACGGGCTTGGGGTGTCACGGGCGAGGCAGACCCGCGGACCGCCAGCGACGCCGACGCCTTGGTCCAGACCCTGCAGGACGAGCTCGACGGGCTCGGCGCGCAGCACCGACGTCGACGTGACCGACTTCTGGCCGAGCTCGCCGACTCGACGCACACGCTCGGCGAGATCGCGAACGACCTGCGCCTCGGGTGAGAGGATCAGGTCCCGCCACGTGAGGAGATCCAGGTGAAGTTCACCCATCGAGCCGAGTACCCCGCCACTGTTGCTGAGGTGTGGGCTGTCCTGAGCACCCAGGACTTCCAGAACGCCAAGTGTGAGGCGACGGCTACCGGCAACTGGACGTCGAATGTGGCGACCTCCGGCGAGCGGACCAGGATCACGAGCGAGCGAGTTCTCCCCACCGACGATCTGCCTGACATCGCGCGGTCGTTCGTCGGGGACAAGCTGACGATCTCCGAGATGCAGACCTGGGCAGCACCGGCCGCCGACGGCACCCGGACCGGCACGCTGCAGGTGCACATCAAGGGAGTCCCGTTGACCCTCAAGGGGACAGTTCGGTTGTCCCCCAAGGGTTCTGGCAGCGCTCAGGAGATCGTCGGAGACCTCAAGGTCAGCGTGCCGCTCATCGGGGGCAAGCTGGAGAAGGCCGCCTCGGAGCCGTTGATGTTTGCTGCCAGGACCGAGACGGACCTCCTGCTCCAGCGCCTCAGCTGAGCTGGCACCTCCCCCCTCGCCCGGGAGCGACTTATGGCGCAATCCGTCCTCGGGGTCGACTTATTGCGCAATCCGCCGGACCGACGGATTGCGCAATAAGACGGTCCTAGCCCATGTGGGGGTAGGTGTGGTTCTTCGGCGGCACGAACGTCTCCTTGATGGAACGCGGGCTCGTCCAGCGGAGGAGGTTCTGCGCCGAGCCGGCCTTGTCGTTGGTCCCGGACGCGCGCCCGCCACCGAACGGCTGCTGGCCGACGACCGCACCGGTGGGCTTGTCGTTGACATAGAAGTTGCCGGCGGCGAACCGCAGACGGTGCGACGCCCTGGCCACGGCCGCGCGGTCCTGAGCGATGATCGAACCGGTCAGGGCGTAGGCCGAGGCCGAGTCGATGATGTCCATGACCTTGTCGAACTGACGGTCGGGGTACACGTGGACGGAGAGCAGCGGGCCGAAGTACTCGGTCGTGAAGATCTCGTCGTGCGGGTCCTCGCCGACCATGATCGTCGGGCGCACGAAGTAGCCCTCGGAGTCGTCATAGGTGCCACCGGCGACGACCTCGATGCCGCTCGTTGCCTTGGCCCGGTCGATGGCGTTCTTGTGCTTGGCGAAGGCGCGGTCGTCGATGACGGCACCCATGAAGTTGGACAGGTCGGTGACGTCACCCATGGTGAGGCTCTCCGTCAGCTCGACCAGGTCCTTCTTGATGACCTTCCAGACGCTGCGTGGGATGAAGGCGCGCGAGGCGGCCGAGCACTTCTGGCCCTGGTATTCGAAAGAGCCACGGATCATCGCGGTGCGCACCACATCAGGGTCGGCGCTGGGGTGGGCGAGGATGAAGTCCTTGCCACCGGTCTCACCGACGATGCGCGGGTAGTGGCGGTAGGTCGTGAGGTTGGACCCGATCTCCCGCCACAACTGCTGGAAGACGCGCGTCGAACCGGTGAAATGCAGACCCGCGAACTCGGGGTGCTTGAGCACGACGTCGGACACCTCAGTGCCGTGACCGCTCACGAGGTTGATGACACCCGGCGGCAGACCGGCCTCCTCGAGGATCTCGAGGAGGAACTGGGCGGCGAGCTGCTGCGTGTGCGACGGCTTCCACACAACGGTGTTGCCCATGAGAGCCGGTGCGGTCGGCAGGTTGCCGGCGATGGCCGTGAAGTTGAACGGCGTGATTGCATAGACGAAGCCCTCGAGCGAGCGGTAGTCCGTGCGGTTCCAGATGCCGGGGGCGTTGGCAGGTGGCTGCTCCTCAAGGATCTGGCGGGCGAAGTGCACGTTGTAGCGCCAGAAGTCGATGAGCTCGCAGGACGCGTCAATCTCTGCCTGGTATGCCGTCTTGCTCTGTCCCAGCATCGTCGCGGCGTTGACCTTGGCGCGATAGGGACCGGCGAGCAGGTCAGCAGCCTTGAGCAGGATGGCGGCCCGGTCGTCGAAGGACATGTCGCGCCACTGCGGCGCTGCGGCCTGGGCGGCGTCAACCGCGGCGCGCGCGTCAGCCTTGGTGGCGTCGCGGATCGTGCCAAGGACCTTGGCGTGCGCGTGGGGTTGGCGGACCTGGATCTTCTTGCCGTTGCCCTCGACACGCTTGCCACCGATGGTGTGCGGCAGATCCCACTTCTTGCTCCCGACCTCGGCGAGCGCAACCTCGAGCGCAGCACGCTCCGGGCTGCCCGGTGCATAGTCGCGAACCGGTTCGTTGATCGGAGCGGGGACGTGGGTGACAGCGTCCATCGGGGCTTCCTCGATTCCATGGGGGGTGGGGGTTCATCCCATGGTCGCATGGTGTGACAGACGCAACTCCGCCTCCCCGCCCGCGCATGCGTCCGCAACCTTGGTCACCTTCTCAACCACCTTTGCGGACGCTGCCGTATGCCGTATGCCGCCCGCCCGCGCATGCGTCCGCAACCTTGGTCACCTCCTCGACCACCTTTGCGGACGCAAAGGGCGGGGCGGGGTCACAGCATGAGGCCTAGCCGTCGAGCAGGGTGATGACGTCATCGAGTTCGGTGACGTCGTACCAGAGCAGGTCGGCAACCTCGCCGCCCGGCTCCTCATCGACGTGGAAGGACGCGATGCGCGGCAGGGCCACCACCGTGTCGATCTCGACCGCGGTGTCGTCGGCCGAGCCTCGCTGGACCATGGCGGTGTCCACGTCAGCCGAGGCGACGACCCGTCGAGCGCCGTCGGCCGCACGGACCGCGGCGTCGGACGCGGCAGCCGACCAGGCGGCATACTCGCGTTCTTCGTCGTCGTTGCCGATCCCTGGACGGGCACTGGCAGCGAGGGCCGTATGCGCCGCAACCGGTGCAGGTCCGACCTCGCCGGTCGCACGCAGGGTGCTCAGCGCGGCGGCGTCAAGGGGGAGATAGACACGGACGATCGGCACAGTTCAGTCCTTCTTGCGGCCGCGAGAACGCGGGGCTTCGAGTAGTTCCTGGAGCGCGTCGACGATCGACTGCCCGAGGACGTCGACGTCAGGCAGCGCATCGCGGTCGGCATAGAGCCCGTAGTAGACCCCACCGTCATAGGACGTCAGCCCGATCGACAGGGCCTTGGACTGACCCAGGGGCATGACCGGATAGGTCGAGGCCATCTGGGCGCCAGCAACGAACAGCGGATGCTGCGGACCGGGCACGTTGGTGACTGCAACGTTGTAGAGGCGGCGTGACACCGCACCACCGAGACGCGCGGCGAGAGTGTGCATCGTCGGTGGGGCGAAACCGCCGAGCCCGGCCAAGGTTTCGGCCTCGACGGCGCGACCGGCCTCCACCTGCTGACGCATCGCGAAAGCGATCTGGTGCAGCCGCATGGAGGCACCCGGCTCCCCCACGGGCAGGTCGACGAAGCACGCCGTGAGCCGGCGCCCGGCCGACAATTCGCTGTCGGCGTCGTGAACGCTCACCGGCACCATCGCCCGCACGGTTGTGCCACCGTGGACACTCTCGCCGCGGGTCATGAGCCACGTCCGGAACGCGCCCGTGACGGTCGCCAGGATGACGTCGTTGATCGCGACGTCGTCGGCGAAGTTGCCCTTGGTGAGTCGCGAGCGGATCTTCTTGTAGTCCTCAAGGTCGGTGCCGACCATGACGAAACGGCGGGCGCGGCCCACCTGGACGTTGAGAGGCGAGGTCGGGGCCGGGCTGGCCGAGGCACGCGCCAGGGCTGAGACAACTTCGCCGGCAACTCCGGCGAGACGGCCCGCCGTGGCCTTGGCGTCGGTGAAGCCGGACTGGACGGTCTCGACGATCTGGCTCGGAGTGCGCACCGCGTCGGCGAGGGCGCTCACGACGAGCTCGGTCGTGGACGGCTCGCGATGGGGATGCCACGTGTCGTCGACACTCTCGGCACTCGGGATGTCGGAGTCCTCGAGGATGAGGTGCGCGATGTCGACCGCGTGCACACCGTCGACCAGGGCCTGATGGGTCTTGGTGATGATGGCGAACCGGTCGTCGGCGAGGCCTTCGACGAGATAGACCTCCCACAGCGGCCGGCTGCGGTCCAGCGGGCGCGGCTGGATCCGGGCGATGAGCTCCTCGAGCTGCTCGTCGTCGCCCGGGCGGGGCAGGGCCGAACGGCGCACGTGATAGGTCACGTCAAAGCGCTCGTCGTCGATCCATACCGGGTTGGCCAAGTGTCCGGGGATGGACCGCACCCGCTGGCGGTAGCGCGGGACGTAGGCGATCCGTCGCTCGATGATGCCCACGAGCCGGTCGTAGTCGAAGCCCTCCGTGGGCGCGTCGAACACCATGACGGAGCCGACGTGCATCGGCGTGGTCGGCTCCTCAAGGGCGAGGAAGCTGCTGTCGAGAGTGCTCAGGCGGTCGGACACGGCCCCATGTTCGCAGATCGCGCGCCCCGACCCGCCAGAACGCCCTGTTCGCTCAGCGTGATCCTCGTCCGAACTTCGCCCGTGCGCGCGCCCGACTGGCGCGGGTCTCGCTCACCGGTGCGAGTTCGGGCCGGACCACGTCGACGATGCGGGCGATGGCTCGGGTCACGGGCGCCGCCGGCGCGGACTCGACGAGGCTTCGCCCGGCCAGCAGGGCGGCGTCGCACTCGTCGGGCGCCCACGGCACGAAAACTGGATCCTCAAGCCCGGCGAAGCGTCCGAGCACGTCGGAAATCGCCTTCTCGGGTTTGGCGCCGGTGGCCGAGGCCCGCACTTTGTTGACCACGATGACTGGCTCGGGTGAAGGGATGACCCCGACGTCCTGGACCGCGCGCACGAGCCGCTGCAGCCCGATGGGGTCGGCTCCTCCGACGACCACGAGACTGTCGCTGGCCTCGAGCGCGGTGAGCGTCGTCGCGTTGCGCCGTGGCGCCGCGGTGTCATAGCTCAGCTCTTCGTCGTCCTCGATGGAGAACCCGCAGTCGACGACGATGTGGTCGACCAGTGCGCGCGACTTCTCGAGGAGGTCCTCGATTGCCGCGGCTCGCAGCTCTGGCCACCGATCAGGCTTCGGTATGCCGGTCAGCACCCTGAGTCCGTGGCTCACCTCCGGTGCCACTCGGGAGAGGGAGGCACGGTCGAGCGTGCCCTGCTCGGAGGCGCGGGCGGCAGCGGCCACGCCCGGAGCTTCGTCAATGAGGGCGAGCGCCTGGGCGATGCTGGCGCCCCAGGTGTCGAGGTCAATGAGCAGGGTCTGGATGCCTCGTGCCGCGAGGTCGGCGGCGAGGGTGAGAGCGATGGTCGTGCGACCGGGGGCACCGGAGGGCCCCCAGACGGCGGTGATGTGGGCCCGGCGCGGCTCGTCGTGGTCGACGTCCTCCCCGACTCTGACGTCAATCGAGCGGGCTGCCGAACCCGACGCCACACCTGATGTCGGAAAGGACGTGGAGGCAGGCACACCTCCGCTGAGGGCGGACTTCGGTGGCGCGGACTCGCCTTCGAGCCACCGGGCGATCTCTGCGTCGCTCATGCCCGAGCCATCGGTCGAGCCGCCGGTCGAGTGTCGTGCCACGGCGCTGACACCGGTCCCAGTCGTGGACGAGTCGCGGGTCAGCGACGGCGCTGCACCACCCTCGGTGAGCTCAACGATGACGCGGGCCAGCTCGTCGGGGGTGACACCGGGCCGGATGAGCGTGTTCACGCCGAGCTGACGCAGCCGCGCCTCCCCCGCGTCGTCACTGGCGGACACGAAGGCCGCGACACGCACGCCGTGACCAGCGAGATGGCGCAGGGCATCGCGGTCCAGACCGCGGAAGTCGCCCGAGACGATCGCGACGTCGGCGATGCCGGAGGCGCCCGTCGACAGGAGTTCAGCGACATCGGCGCACCGACGGACCACGCTCACCCCGGGAGCTCCCTCGACGGTGGTGACGAGTTCCTGCTCGTGGTGGTGCGAGACCCCGGTGATGACTGCGGTCGTCATGACGCCTTGGGCGCCACGGCACCGGGCACGGCCACGAGGGTGATCTTGGCACCGAGGTCGACGTCGCCAATGAGTTCCTTGACCTTGTCCTTGGGCACCATCACTTGGACGGGCTTGGTGTCGCGCCCTCCACCCAGGGCGTTGTCCTGGGTGGAGAGCCCGACCACGGTGATGCCCTCGAGGGCCAGATTGGGCCCGGCGAAGTCCGCTGCGCCGACCGAGCCCTTGACCGGTGCTGCCGGGCGGTTGACATAGACGTCGACGACCGACCCCTCTTGGAGCGTGGAGGCCGAGGTCGCGTCCACTCGGAGCGTGACCGGCTGAGCAGTGGCCTCGTCCTGCGGGCCGATGGCTGACTGCGGGATGAGTTCGCCGGCCCGCACCTCGCGCAGGACGAAGAACTGAGCGGGGATCTCGCCGTGCGCACTGACATAGTCGGTGCCCGCGTCCCCGAGCTGGACGTCGACCCGCACGACGTCCTCGGCCGTGAGTGGCTGGCCGGCCATGAGACCTGTTTTCGCGGCATACATGGGCACTCGGTCGTCGGCCCGGCTCACGACGTAGGCGCCAATGGCAGTGGAGGCGAGCACGAGCAACAGCCCGATCAGCAGTCGACTGTCCCGCCACGACGGCTTGCGCAGACGTTGGGCGGTCGGGATGTGCAGGTCAGTCATCGGGTGAGCTCCGTGTCGTGCGAACTGGCGGCCGGACATCATCGGAGGATCGCCGCACATCCCCCGCAAAGATTGTGGCCCACAACGTCCTGTTCCGCGCGCTCAGTCCCCGCCCCTGTGGACAACCGCGACGCGCCACCCGGGGCTGTGGACAACTCCCACGAACCACCCAGTCCTTCGTGGCAGACTTGGCCAACGCCCGCACGCGCACACCTGACGGGTCCAGACGCACACGCCGAGAGGAGCAAGCCTGTGGCCAAGCGGTTCATCCCGCTCACCGAGGTGTCCGAGATTCTCGACATCTCCTCGGCGCAGGCCTATGCCCTCGTGCGCTCTGGTGACCTCCCCGCCATCAAGGTCGGCGGCCGTGGCCAATGGCGCGTTGAGACCGTGGCGCTCGAGGACTACATCCAGCGGATGTATACGCAGACCCGCGACTTTGTCCGCACCCAGGGCGAGGCCTGAGCACCTCAGCGGACCTCGACCATCACGACCGCCCAGAACGGCACCGTCTGATGGCCCCGCACGTTCTCGCTGCGGCGACTCTCCCCCAACGCATGCTCAGCCAGGTCGAGCGAGTCCGCTCCCACGACATCGATCGTCCCGGTGAGGACCTGACCGCTCGTATCTGTGACCGCCACCGCGACCCGGTCGCGGGAGAGCCCGCGCAAGGCATAGCCCAGCGCGAACCGACGTGCGGTGCGAGCAGCGGACGCCCGAGCCGGCAACCCGAACACGCCCGTCACCGAACGCATCGGCAGGACCGCCTCACGCCCGCTCTCAAACCGGAGCAGCAGCCAGTCCTCGCCCAGGTCGAGGAGTTCACCCTGCACCTGCAGCCCGGTGAGCAAGCGGAGTCGCAGCGGCGCACCCACCGCCGAGGCGAACCGGGCCCCCAACTCCACACCCGCCCGCTCACGCCGGGTTCGGTCGGCCACCTCGGAGTCACGCTCACGGCGCTCCTGCGCGCCGAGCTGTGCCTCAAGGTCATCAAAGAGCTGGTCCCACCTCATGGTCGCCCAGCGTAGGGGCCCACACCTCAGCCTTCCCCTTGCATCCACAAGCGACATGAAATATCGTCATTCACATGCAAACCGCGGCAAACAGCATCAAACGACACACAATGGCTCCACGGGTTAGTTTCCTGGTGCGTCTGGTCGCCATGACGGCGGCCTCCCTCGTCGTGGGTCTGGCGGCCGCGTGGACCCTGGCGGCAGCCTGGCTCTCGGCGCGGGCCACCGTCGAGGCCCCCGGCCCGGCCGCTGCCGACGAGTTGCTCGCCTTCGCCGCTGCCAGCCTTGCTCTGGTCATCGCCGCCTGGCTCGTGGTCGGGACGGTGCTCGAGGTCCTTTCGCACCTCCCCGGCCGCATCGGTGCAACCGCCCGCCTCTGGTCCGACCGCCTCACTCCAGCCCTCGCTCGCCGGATCGCCGCCTTCGTCCTCGGCGTGGGGGTCGGTGTCGCCGGTGGCCCCACCCAAGCCGTCGCCAGTCCTCGTTCCTCCTCCCTCACCTCCTCGGTGGCCGACCCGGGCTTTCTGCCGACCAACGCGCTTCCCGGGACGCCCGCCCTCGACCCGGGTTTCACGCCCAGCCCGGTCGCCCCCGGCTTCACGCCCACTGCGCCTCGCGTGCGCCCCCAAGCCGACCCCGGGCTCCTCGGCGGACGCTCTCCAGCAGCCAGCGCCGCCCCCACGAATGAGGTCGTCGTCCATCGCGGCGACTCACTGTGGTCCATCGCGGCGCACCACCTCGGCCCCGACGCCTCCGACGCCGAGATCGCTCGGGCGTGGCCCCAGTGGTTCGAGCTCAATCGTGACGTCATCGGCCACGACCCCGACGTCATCCTGCCCGGCCAGATCCTGCGCGCCCCGGGCGACGCGCAGAAAGCGAGGGTGATCCGATGACCACCACGAACTCCCACCTGCGTTCGGTCACGGTGCACGCCCCGCCAAGCCCCCGCCCTCCGGCCATCCCCCTGGCCGAAGCGATCCGGCGCTCGGGCGACGAACTGGGCCACCCGGCATACGTGCAGGATTCTTTGGCCGTCGATCTCGCGGCAGCGAGCGACGAGCAGATCTTCGGGCCGCAAAGCACGTCACGCGCCGACCTGCCTGAGCCGGGTCCCTGGGCCGGCCAGATCGCGCAGGCCATCGTCGAGGTGATGTCCGGGCTGCGGCCCGCCCCTCAGGTCGTCCGCTGGACGACCCCCCAGGTGTATGCCGTGGTCGCCCGTCGCGGAGCAGTCGCAGCTCGGCGCCGCGCAGCCAGGTCCCGTCCGTTGGCGCAGCGTGCCCTGGTGCGGTCGGTGCACGTGTGCGAGCCCGCCGATGGAGTGGCTGAGTGCAGCGTCGTCGTGAGTGACGGGGCGCGGGTGCGGGCGATGGCGTTGCGGCTCACCGGCCAGGACGGACGCTGGCGCGTCGAAGCCCTCCAGATCGGTTGAACAGCACCACGGATCCCTGGCGGCTCAGGTAGTCAGCTTCTGGCGCCGTGGCACATCTTGAACTTCTTGCCCGAGCCACACGGGCACTGTGCGTTCTTCGGGGTGTCGGCCAGCTGGTCGGCGGTGAGCCCATCGCGGCCACCGCCGGCACTGCTGCCGTTGCGAGAGGCGACGTCGCGCTCCTCGACCTCACCCGTCTCGGACGGTGCCGTGTAGTGCAGTTGGGCGGGCTGGCGCGGGCGCTC
>JBDSIV010000101.1:0-31255 GCA_039917755.1 Knoellia sp.
AGGAGCACAGCACGACCGACGCGAAGTGGATGCTGCGCGCCCTCGTCGTCGGGGGGTTCGGCCCCGAGGCCGACGCCAACCCCCGCGTCGGCTGTGTCCTCGTGGGCCCGGACGGCGCCCTGGTGGCGGAGGGGTGGCACAGGGGCGCGGGCACGCCCCACGCCGAAGCCGCGGCCCTCGCGGCAGCGGGTGGGCGCGCGGCAGGCTCCACGGCCTACGTCACGCTTGAACCCTGCAACCACACCGGTCGCACGCAGGCCTGGTCGCGCGCCTTGGCCGCGGCGGGGGTTGCCCGCGTTGTGTATGCCGTGGGCGACCCGAACGCGTCGGCTGCCGGTGGTGCCGGGTGGCTGGCTGAGCAGGGCGTCGCGGTCGAGGGTGGTCTCCTCGTGGATGAGGGAGAGGCCCTCAACCGCAGCTGGTTGCACCTCCTGCGCACCGGCCGCCCATGGGTCACCTGGAAGCTCGCCTCGACCCTGGACGGTCGCAGCGCCGCCGCGGATGGCACGAGCCAGTGGATCACGGGACCCGAGGCGCGACAGGACGTCCACGACCAACGCGCCCAGTGTGGAGCGATCGTCATAGGCACTGGAACCGCGCTGACGGATGACCCCCAACTCACCGCCCGTCGAGCAGACCGCACGCTGCATGACCGCCAGCCCCTGCGCGTCGTCATGGGTCAACGAGATCTGGCGCCTGACGCTCGCGTCTTCGACGACGCCGCCGAGACCGTGCACCTGCGCACCCGCAGTCCGCGTGAGGTTCTGGCCCACCTTGGCGAGCGCGAGATCCACCACGTCTGGCTCGAGGGCGGTCCCACCGTGGCTGCCGCGTTCATGGCCGACGGCTTCGTCGACGAGATCGTCGCTTACGTTGCGCCCGTTCTGCTCGGCCGTGGCCGCCCGTCGGTGAGCGATCTCGGGATCACGACCATCGGCGATGCGTTGCGCCTCGAACCCACAGACACCCGGATCATCGGCCACGACATCCGCATCACTGCCACCCTCAAGGAGTCCTGACTGATGTTCACCGGAATCATCGAAGAGCTCGGACAGGTCGAGAACCTTGACCTGGGCGAGACCTCCGCCCGCCTGACGTTGCGTGGGCCGCTGGTCACGAGCGACGCCGTCCATGGGTCCTCGATCGCGGTCAACGGTGTCTGTCTCACCGTGGTCGATGCCGAGGTGCAGGGTGGCACGTTCACGGTCGATGTCATGGCAGAGACGCTGTCCCGCACCGGGCTTGGCGACCTGTTGCCAGGAGCTCCGGTCAACCTCGAACGCGCGATGGCCGCTTCCAGTCGCTTCGGTGGCCACATCGTCCAAGGGCACGTGGACGGCACGGCCACGGTGCTCGATCGCGTCCCCGGCGATCGCTGGGAGGTCGTGATGTTCACCCTGCCTGCCGACCTTGCCCGCTACGTCGTCGAGAAGGGGTCGATCACCGTTGACGGAGTGAGCCTCACGGTCTCGGCCGTCACCGGCGACACCTTCAGCGTCTCTCTCATCCCGACCACGCTCGCACTCACCACCCTCGGCCATCGCGCCGTCGGGGACACCGTCAACCTCGAGGTCGACGTCCTCGCGAAGTACGTCGAGCGCTTGCTCTCCGCCCCCACGACCACGGAGGTCTCCGCATGAACCTGTTCACCTGGCTGTACGAAGCCCACCTGACGATCGGCGGTCACCCCATCACCTGGCGCGAGATCGTCGGCAACGCGTTCGGCTTCGCCTCCGCCATTGGTGGGCTACGGCGCCGCGTCTGGGCCTGGCCGGTCGGGATCGTGGGGAACGTCCTGTTGTTCACGGTCTTCATCGGTGCCACCTTCGACGCCCAGGCGCAGCAGCCCCTGTTCGGTCAGGCCGGCCGCCAGATCTTCTTCATCCTGACCAGCATCTACGGTTGGTGGCGCTGGAACGAGCACCGCAAGGCACGCGGGGACGCAAACGCCCCTGCCATCACGCCGCGCTGGGCCACGGCCCGCGAGCGAGTGGCGTACCTGGTGGCCGCAGCCGCGGGTGTCGTGGTCTTCCAGTGGGTCTTCTCGGTCATCGGCGCAGGCTGGCCCGCGCCTCGCTGGTACTTCTGGTGTGACGCCTGGATCTTCGTGGGATCCATGGTGGCGACCTACGCGATGGCCAGGGGCTGGAACGAGTTCTGGCTCGCCTGGATCGCCGTCGACCTCGTGGGTGTCCCCCTCCTGTGGCACTCGCAGTACTACCCGACCGCGATCCTGTTCGTCGTCTACGGCGTCCTGGTTCTCTATGGCTTCACGGTGTGGCTCAGGGCCTCCCGTGAGGAAGTGGATCCCGACCGTGAGCTGACCGAGGCAGTGTCATGAGCCCACTCTCGACGATCGAGGCGGCTCTGGAGGCCCTGCGCGCCGGTCGGCCGGTGCTCGTCACTGACGATGAGGACCGCGAGAACGAGGGTGACGTCATCATGGCGGCCCAGACCCTCACGGCGCAGTGGATGGCGTGGATCATCCGCCACTCGTCCGGCTACGTCTGCGCCCCCATGCCCGATGCCGTCGCGGATCGGCTCGACCTGCCGCTCATGGTGAGAGACAACGCGGACCGGTTGCGGACGGCATACACGGTCACCGTTGACGCCGCCGAAGGTGTGACGACGGGCATCAGCGCGGCCGACCGAGCCCACACGGTGCGCCTGCTTTCAGACCCGTCGGCGACCGCGACCACCTTCGTGCGTCCCGGTCACATCGTGCCGTTGCGTGCACGCGGTGGAGGAGTCCTCACGCGACGCGGCCACACCGAGGCGGCAGTCGATCTGTGCCGTCTCGCCGGTCTCGAGCCCATCGGCGCCATTGCCGAACTCACCCACGACGACGGCACGATGATGCGCCTTCCTGCGGTCCTCGACCTCGGCGTCGAACACGACGTGCCAGTCATCACCATCGAGCAGCTGGTGGTCCACCGGCAGCGCCACGACCGTGTCACCCGGCACGCGACGACGACGCTACCCACGGCGGAGGGCACGTTCACGGTGTACGCCTATCGCGACAACCTCACCGGTGACGAGCACCTCGCGCTCGTCAGCCCCCGGGGCCTGGGCAATGGCCCCGTCCTCACGCGGCTCCACAGTGAGTGCCTCACCGGTGACGTCTTCGGCTCCGCTCGTTGTGACTGCGGACCGCAGCTGCATCGGGCCCAGGCGCGCGTGGCTCGCGAGGGTGGCGTTGTGGTCTATGTGCGTGGCCATGAGGGTCGCGGGGTCGGGCTCGCCGACAAGATCGCGGCGTATGCCGTGCAGGACACGGGCGCTGACACCGTCACCGCCCAGGAAGAGCTGGGTTTGCCGATCGACGCACGCGACTACTCGTCCGCGACCGCGATCCTGCACGACCTCGGGATCAGCGCGGTGCGATTGCTCACCAACAACCCCGACAAGGTCGAGGCAGTCCGCACCGCGGGCATCGAGGTCGCCACCATCGAGCGGCTCCAGGTCGCACCCGTGCCAACGAACGCCGCCTATCTGCGCACCAAGCGCGACCGGCTCGGTCACGACCTCGTGCTCGACTCCCACAACGCCACGGAGGCAAGCGCATGAAGGCAGGAGCACCTGAGGTCCAGGCGGACGGCCGGGGACTCAAGGTCGCCATCGTGGCCGCGTCCTGGCACAAGGCAGTGATGGACGGACTCGTCGAGGGCGCCGTGTCGGCTCTGGCCGAGGCTGGCGTCGACGACGTGACGCTCGTGCGAGTCCCGGGCACAGTCGAACTCTCCGTTGCCTGCGCACGCCTGGCGCCCACGCACGACGCGCTCGTTGCCCTCGGCGTCGTCATTCGGGGCGGCACCCCGCATTTCGACTACGTCTGCAGCGGTGTCACCCATGGACTCACCGATGTGAGCACCCGTACCGGCGTCCCGATTGGCTTCGGTGTCCTGACCTGTGACACGGCCGAACAGGCCCTCGCTCGCGCTGGCCTCCTGGGGTCCAGTGAGGACAAGGGAGCCGAGGCGGCCCTCGCTGCCGTTGCCACGACGGTGGCCTTGCGGGACCTCGCCCCTCGTACGCGTGCTGAGGCGTGACCCCGCCCCTCGTAGGATTGGCGCCGTGAAGACCTTCGACGCCCTGTTCGCCGAGCTGACCGACAAGGCCGCGACCCGCCCTGAGGGGTCGGGGACGGTGGCGCAGCTCGACGCGGGCGTGCATGCCATCGGCAAAAAGGTCGTCGAGGAAGCGGCCGAGGTGTGGATGGCCGCCGAGCACGAGAGCGACGAGCGCGCGGCCGAAGAGATCTCCCAGCTGCTCTATCACCTGCAGGTCCTCATGATCGCCAAGGGTTTGACCCTCGACGACGTCTACACCCACCTCTGAGACAGAGACACTCATGCTTCGCATTGCCGTCCCCAACAAGGGATCCCTGGCCGAACCCGCCGCCGAGATGCTGCGTGAGGCGGGCTACCGCACCCGCCGCGACGCCAAGGAGCTCGTCGTCAACGACGACGCCAACGGGGTCGAGCTCTTCTATCTGCGCCCTCGTGACATTGCCGTCTATGTCGGCTCGGGCACCGTCGACTGCGGCATCACCGGACGCGACCTGCTGCTCGACTCCAACAGTGCCGCCACCGAGGTGATGACGCTCGGCTTTGGTGGTTCGACCTTCCGGTATGCCGGCCGGCCGGGTTCCGTGGCCGCCGTCGCGGACATCGAGGGTCGCCGGGTGGCCACGAGCTATCAGGGACTGGTCGAGAAACACCTCGCCGAGCACGGCGTCCAGGCTGAGGTCGTGCGCCTCGACGGTGCCGTCGAGACGGCGATCACCCTCGGAGTGGCTGACGTGATCGCGGATGTGGTCGAGACCGGTGCGACCTTGCGAAGCCAGGGGCTCGAGGTCTTCGGCGATCCCATCCTGCGCAGCGAAGCCGTGCTCATCCGCCGCGACGGTAGTGACCAGGACTCAGGGATCGACGTGCTCCACCGACGCATGCTCGGTGTCGTCACGGCACGCCACTACGTCATGCTCGACTACGACGTGCCGGCCGCTCTCGTCGATGAGGCCTGCGCGATCACGCCCGGGCTCGAGTCGCCCACCGTCTCGAGCCTGCAGAACCGGGACTGGAAGGCCGTGCGCGCCATGGTCCCGCGATCGGTCACCAACCAAGTCATGGACCAGCTCTATGAGATGGGGGCGCGGGCCATCCTCGTCACCGACATCGCGGCGTGTCGCCTGTGACTCAACCATCGTCTGAGGCCGTGTCCCGCGAGCCGTTCCGCTCGCGGCGCGGCCGCCTCATGGCCTCGGTCATGGCGGTGCTCTCCGTGGCGCTCTTCACGGTGCTCGCGCTGCTTGTCGCCGGGCCGGATGCCGGCGGCGACTGGGTGATTGCGGATCGCCTCATGATGGCTGTCCTGGGCGTGGGTCTGGCCCTTGCCTTGTGGCGTTGGGCGATCATCGCGGCGATCCCGGACGAGTCCGGGTTGGCGATCCACAACCTCGTCGGCCGCCGACACATCGCATGGTCTGAGATCGCTGACGTCACTTTTGACGACGGTGACCCGTGGGCGAGCCTGCACCTCAAGGACACCGAAACCGTTGCAGTGATGGCGATCCAGCGTGCCGATGGTGGGTCGGCCCGCGTCGAGGCACAGCGCCTCGCGGACCTCGTCGCCCTCTCCCGCCAGAGCCACTAGGGGCATTGGGCGGGCGAACCGGCGAACACGCCCTCGTGAGTGCGCGCGATCAGCGGACGGGGGATCGGCTCGGCTTGAGGGCCAGACCGGCCATCAGTTGGACGAACATCAATGCGGCCAGCACCAGCCAGATCGCAGAGTAGCCACCCGTCAGGTCGCGCACCGCGCCCATCGTCGTCGGACCCATCGAGGCGACGGTGTAGGAGATGAGGAACACCATGGCGGTGAGCCGAGCAGCTGCAGCCGGCGACACGGCATAGCGGACAAGCAGGACAAGACCCACGGAGAACGCGGCACCCTGCGCAGTCCCGAGCAGGATGGCCCAGAGCCACGGAGCCGCCTCAGGTGCGGCCCACACGCCTGCCTGACCCGCGAGGCCGATCAACCCGGCACCGACGAGCGGGATGCGCCAGTCGCCGACGCGGTCGGTGATGGCCGGCCCCACCAGCCCGGACACGAGTTGGGCGCCCGTGAAGACGGAGAGCAGAAGGCCAGCGTCCTGCGCGGACCACCCGTGGCCGACGTAGGTGGGTGAGAGCCAGGCCAGGGTCGAATAGAACTGCCACGACTGCATGGCGAGGTAGCCCGCGACGAGCCACGCCGTCGTGCTGCGCCAGGGCAGTTTGTGGCTGCTGTCCGGTGGGTGTTGGTCGTGGTCACCTCCGCGGTGCACCGCGAGGTCGACCGGGGCCCAGAACGCGAGGCCGACGAGCGCCACGAGTCCCCAGAAACCGAGGGAGAGGTTCCAGTCGCCGAGTGCTGCGGCGAGGGGGACCGAGACAGCAGCTGCCAGCGCTGCACCGCACATCATCGCCAGCATCTGCAGGCCGGTGGCGAGTCCGGCGCGACCCGCCGGGAAGGAGGACTTCACAATGCCGGGCAGCAGCGTTCCGGCCAGGGCGATGCCCGCCCCTGCGCAGAGCGTGCCGAGATAGAGCGCGATCACTTCGTGGCCGAAACCCCGCACGAGATTGCCCACGGCCACCGCAACCATGGCGATGGAGATGCACCGGGCCACGCCGAGCTTCAGCCCGAGCCGTGCCGACGCAGGGGCGAGCAGCCCCATGCAGAGGACCGGCAAGGTGGTGAGGACACCGAGCCAGACAGAGCTCAGACCGAGGTCCTCGCGGATCTGAGGAAGCAGGGGAGGCAAAGAGGTCATGAGGGTGCGCATGCTCAGCGCGACGGCGATGACTCCCACAACGATGAGGGTCAGCGACGGCCGCGGAGCGCCAGAGCCGGAGCCAGGAAGCGCGCTGGGGACGCCGACGGCAGACACCCCGGCACTGCCGGTCTCGAGGCGGAGGTCGGCGTCAGCGGCACTGGGCGACACGGCATACAGCTGCCGTTCCTGGTCAGCCCACAGGTCCCAGTTCTTGGCGAACACCTCGCCGTCGCGGGCGATCGCGCGGTCGTGCCTCTCGAGCGTGGGGGCTTCGACCCAGACCTTGACGGTGGCTGAGTCGCCGGCGATCGCGAAGGCACCGACACCCTCGAGCACCACAAGATCCGCCTGTGGCACAGCCTGATCCGCGCCACGCACTGCGTCGTCCCAGTCCCACGTCGGGTGACTCCCGGGCTCGCCCTTTGTCCACGCGTCCACAAGTGAGGACTGACCCATCGACACGGTCGCGAGCACGCCCGTCCAGCCCTGGTGCATGTCATCGACATGGACCACGAGTGCGTCGAGGTCGCGCGCCAACTCAGCCGCGAGAGTGGTCTTGCCCGATCCGCTGGGACCGTCCACGGCAACGATCGTGACCGCTCCAGCCCTCGGGCCACGCTCGTCGACGAGTCGCCGGACCGTGGGCATCAGGTCTTCCGGGTCGGTCATTGCATCGTGTGGCACACGGGCCAGCCTAGGACGAGGGATGACTGCCCAGGTCGTGGCCGTCGGAACGACGCTCCGACGCTGGCACGTAGCCGCCGGCTTCCTCCAGCGTCAGGCCGGTCAGGACAAGCAGGTCCACCACCATCGACCGGACCTGTGCGCGCATGACCTCACCGGACAGACCCGAGGCGGAGTCGATGGCGGCACTGCGTTCACCGAGTCGTTGCAGCCCGGGTCGTGCCGACACGGGCTCATGGCGTTCGTGCAGTTCGCGGGCGATGTCTGCGCACGAACGCGCGAGGTCCTCGATCAGATGCACGTAGGCCATGGGCACCACTTCGCGTCGACGGGTGCCGACGCTCGCTCGGCGCACGAGCACCCGCAGGTTGCGGATGGTGCGGTCCAGCGGCTCGAGGAGGTCCGCAATCGCCTGGGCTCCCGGGAGGTGGCGACGACGGAACGGAGACAACCGCACCACCGCGACCCCCTCGGACGCCAGCTTCTGCAGCTCGTCGAGCATCGACTCCGAGGCGCGGGCGCGCTCGAGAGTGCGGGCTGCCAGTTCGGTGTCTTCGGTGCGGATGACCGTGACGGTCTCCTCGAGGATCGCCGAGATCTCCTCGACGACTCGAGCCGCCTGCTGGCGGGGTCGTTGCAAACCTGTTGCGGGCACGAGGACGCTGAGGACGAGGGCAACACTTCCGCCGATCACGGCGTCCAGCCAGCGGGTGAACGCCTGACCCGGCGCAGCCACGAGAGTCGTGATGATCGCTGCCTGCACGCCCGCCTGGATCGTGAGCACCAGCCCGGCTCCGACGAGGGAGGCGATCATCATCGCGATCATGACGACCACGAGGAGTTGGAGGACCCCGCTGCCAAAGATGTGGGAGAAGACGTCACCGATGAGCACACCGAGAGCAACTCCCATCATCACCTCGACGGCGCGCCGCACCCGCTGGCCATAGGACATCCCCAGCGTGATGATTGCGGTGACCGGTGCAAAGAAGGGCATGGCGTGGTCGAAGAGGTCCCGACCCACCCACCACGCGATCGCCGCACCGAACCCGCACTGCACGATGAAGGCAAGCCGCGAACTCACTCGGTCGGTCCTGATCCGCGCCTCGGAGCGCGAGCGCGCGGCGACGCGGGCAGGCAGGTCGGCAGCGGACGGCATACCGTGCATCATTCCCTGCCGGATAGCCTGCCACCGTGAGTGTCGCCATCCGTGTCATCCCCTGTCTCGACGTCGACGCCGGACGCGTGGTCAAAGGCGTGAACTTCGAGAACCTGCGCGACGCGGGCGACCCCGTCGAGTTGGCGCGCTCCTACGGCGAGCAGGGCGCTGACGAGCTCACCTTTCTCGACGTCACCGCGAGCAGTGGCGACCGGGCCACCACCTACGACGTTGTGCGGCGCACCGCCGAGCAGGTCTTCATCCCGCTCACGGTGGGCGGCGGGGTGCGCACGGTCGACGACGTCGATCGGTTGTTGCGCAGCGGCGCCGACAAGGTGGGGGTCAACACCGCCGCGATCGCCCGCCCCGAACTCATCGCCGAGACGGCTGCCCGGTTCGGCTCCCAGGTTCTCGTCCTCTCCGCCGACGTCCGACGCCGTCGCAACGATGACGGCACCATCAGCGACGACGTCGAGGTGACGACCCACGGTGGGCGCACGCGCACCGGACTCGACGCCATCGCGTGGTGCGTGCGTGCGGCCGAGCTCGGCGCCGGAGAGATCCTGCTGAACTCCATGGACGCCGACGGCACCAAAGCTGGGTTCGACCTCGACCTCATCGCGCGCGTCCGACGTGAGGTGACGATCCCCGTCATCGCCAGCGGTGGCGCCGGCGCCGTCGAGCACTTCGCTCCAGCAGTGCGAGCAGGAGCCGACGCTGTCCTCGCCGCCAGCGTCTTCCACTTCGGCGACCTGACGATCAGCCAGGTCAAGGACGCACTGCGCGCCGACGGACACCCCGTCCGCTGATCAGAGCCCGAAGTGGGCCGTCTCGAAGCGGGCGATCGCATCGTCGTCGCCCGTGACCTCGATGTCGGCCACTCCACGACGTCCGTATGCCGTGAGCAACAGTTCCAGCGGAGCTCCCGTCACGTGGACGACGGTGTCGCCCCCGCTCACCGGAAGCGCACCCCGTCCTGGCGTGTGGAGCTCGACTCCGTCGGGTGCCTTACGGAAGAGGACCCGGCCCATGCGGGTCAACAATGCCCACGCCGCTGCCTCGAGGTGGGCACTCGGCTCACGCCGGGGACCCACGTCACCGTCCCCGCGCAGCACGTCCTCGTGGTGCACGACCATCTCGGCGAAGTTGACGGCGTTGTCGATGACGGCGAGCTGGGTCGGGTGCCAGCTCGGTGGGCCGGACCGCACGGCCTCAATGAGGTCCGCCCACGGTTGGGCCGCGACCTTGGCCTGCTCACGCTCGGTGCGGTCTGACAGGAAAGGGATCCAGATCCCTGAGGCGACGTCCGGACGCCCCTCGCGGATGACCAGGTGGGCCGCGAGATCGCGGGTGGTCCACGGTGTGCAGAGCGTGGGCGCATCCGGCCCGACCCGCTCAAAGGTCGCGCAGAGATCCAACCGCTCTGTGCGCGCGATGTTTCCCGAGGTCGTCATGGACCCATTCTCGCGCCTCCAGGGCAGGGCGGCACAATGGCGGACGTGCCTGACCTCGACCCCTCCGTCTCCGACCGCCTGCATTTCGACGACGCCGGCCTCGTTGCCGCAATCATCCAGCAGCACGACACCGGTGAGGTACTCATGCTCGGCTGGATGGATGTCGAAGCGGTGCACCGCACGGTGAGCGAGGGAAGGGTGACGTTCTGGTCGCGCAGTCGACAGGAGTACTGGCGCAAGGGCGACACTTCAGGACATGCCCAGTTCGTGAAGTCGGTGGCCCTGGACTGTGACGGAGATGCGCTGCTCGTGCGTGTCGAGCAGGTGGGCGCCGCGTGCCACACCGGGGATCGCACCTGCTTTGATGGCGGGGCGCTCGAGGTTGTCGTGGGAGCGGTCCCGGAGTGACGTGGCAGAAGCAGCACGAGCAGCCGCAACCATCACCCGACCTCAGCTTTGGCGCGACCTGGCCCTCTCTCGAGGTCTTCTCGGTGCTGGCCGAAGGTCGCCGCGTCATCCCCGTCACCCGCCGCCTCATGGCCGACGCCGAGACCCCGGTCGGCCTCTATCGCAAGCTCGCTCAGAACCGTCCCGGCACCTTCCTGCTCGAGTCGGCCGAACACGGAGGAGTGTGGTCGCGCTACTCGATCATCGGTGTCGCCAGTCGCGCGACCTTGACCGAGAAGGACGGTGAGGCGCACTGGATCGGGGAGCCACCCGCCGGCGTCCCGACGACGGGTCTGGTCACCGATGCGTTGCGCGACACTCTCGCTGCGCTGGCAACCGACCCCATCCCTGGTTTGCCACCGCTCACGGGCGGCATGGTCGGGATGATCAGCTATGACGCCGTGCGCCATTGGGAGAAGGTCCCCGCGACGGCTCCCGACGTCCTGCACATCCCCGAGATCGCGATGATGCTCGCCACCGACCTGGCGGTCCTCGACCATGCAGACGGTTCGGTGCTGCTCATCGCCAATGCGGTCAACTATGACGCCACCGACAGCTACGTCGAGGAGACATGGGTCGACGCCGTGGCCCGCCTCGACACCATGACGCGCGACCTGGCTGCTCCCGCCGAGAGCACGGTGTCGGTCGTCGACAGCACCCTCGTCGATCAGGCCATGCAGGCGGTGACCACCAACGTCTCGCGCGACGACTATGAGCAGATGGTCGAGAGCGCCAAGGAAGACATCCGCGCAGGTGAGGTCTTCCAGGTCGTTCTCTCACAACGGTTCTCGATGCCCTGCACCGCGGACGCGCTCGATGTCTATCGCGCGCTGCGCGCTGGCAACCCCAGCCCCTACATGTACCTGTTCCGGTTCACACGCGCGGACGGCACGGCATACGACGTCGTCGGCAGTTCGCCGGAGGCGCTCGTCAAGGTGACCGGCACGCAGGCCATCACCCACCCCATCGCTGGGTCGCGTCCGCGCGGCAAGTCCCCCGAGGACGATGTGCGGTTGGCCGAAGACCTCCTGGCCGACCCCAAGGAGCGGTCCGAACACGTGATGCTCGTCGACCTCGGACGCAACGACCTCGGGCGCGTCTGTCAGCCAGGCACCGTGGACGTCGTCGAGTTCATGGATGTCCGCCGCTACAGCCACGTGATGCACCTTGAGTCGACGGTCGTGGGGGAGTTGCGTGCCGGGGTGCGCGCCTATGACGTCCTGGTGTCGACGTTCCCTGCCGGAACGTTGTCGGGTGCACCGAAACCTCGCGCCCTCACTCTCATCGAAGGCTATGAGCCCTCGCGTCGCGGCGTCTATGGCGGCGTCGTCGGCTACCTGGACTTCCACGGAGACCTCGACATGGCGATCGCCATCCGCACCGCTCTCATCGACGGCGGAACCGCGCACGTCCAGGCCGGCGCCGGGATCGTTGCTGACTCCGTCCCACGCAACGAACACGACGAGTGCATCGCCAAGGCCACGGCCGCTCTGCGCGCCGTGGCTACCGCAGCGGCCCTGAGGAAGGCGCTGTGAGCATCCTGCGCCGTCGCGGCGTGCTCGTCCTCGTCGTGATCCTTGGGGCCTTCCTCGTCGTCGTGACGGCTTCACGTACCTGGCTCACGGGCTCGGTCAACGACGTGGTCCTTGGCGCCAGAACGGTTGATGCCACCGGGGCCCAGGCAGCCACGGGAGTTGTGGCCCTGGCCCTCGTCGTCGTCGCTGGCGCCATCGCCACAGCGACGGCACGCCCGCGTGCCCGCGTCGTCGCACTCGTGCTCACTGCGCTGGCCGTGTTGGCCGGACTCGCGAGCGTCGCCAGAGTGCTCCTCGACCCGAACGCGGTGATCGGGCCCCTTGCCGCAGCAGCCGCCGGGCGGACCGGATCCCTGGAGACTCATTCGACCGTCAATGCCTGGCCGTGGGTGGCCCTGCTCGGATTCATCCTGGCGGGAAGCGCCCTCGGCGCCCTGGCGGGGGCACGGCGGGTCGATCCGGGCCTGTCCTCCCGCTACGAGGCGCCGGGTCGCCCCCCTGAGAGCGACTGGGATCAGCTCAGCGCCGGAGAGGACCCCACCGATGTCGGTCCGGCACCGCGCACCTGACACAATGACGCAAGAACACACATCTTTTCGGGAGGCACTCATGACTGATCACGACGACGACCACCACGGCCAAAGCCTGGCGGCGTGGGTCATGGTCGGCATCGTGTTGGTCGCTGGGGCCATCATGGCCGTCGCGTTCATCTTCCCCAACATCCCGCTCATCATCGGCAGCGTCATCCTGATGATCGTCGGGCTCGTTGTCGGCAAGGTGCTCGCCCTCGCGGGTCATGGCGTGGACGGCGCCATCTCGCGCCGCGACGTCAACCTCTCCTGAGTCGGCACTCATGACCACCGTGCTCGACGCCATCGTTGCCGGTGTGCGCGAGGACCTCGCGGTGCGTGCCGAGCGGGTCAGCCTGTCCGACCTCGAGCGCCGCGTCAGTGAGCGACCCAGCGCGATCGACGCCGAGGAGCGACTGCGTCAGGAGGGGCTCTCCCTCATCGCCGAGGTCAAGCGAGCCAGCCCCAGCAAGGGCGCGCTTGCCGACATCCCCGACCCGGCGTCCCTGGCGAGCACCTATGCGCAGGCCGGTGCGACCGCCATCAGCGTCCTCACCGAGCAACGTCGCTTCAGCGGCAGCCTCGCTGACCTCGACGCCGTGCGCGCTGCCGTGTCTGTCCCGGTGTTGCGCAAGGACTTCATGGTCACGGACTACCAGCTCTGGGAGGCCCGTGCTCACGGCGCCGACATCATTCTGCTCATTGTTGCCTCGCTCACCGACGAGGAGTTGGTCCGCATGCACGCCCTCGCCCACGAACTCGGCATGACGGCCCTCGTCGAGGTTCACGACGAGGGCGAGACCCAGCGTGCGGTCGACATTGGTGCGCGCGTCATCGGTGTCAATGCCCGCAACCTCAAAACTCTCGAGATCCACCCCGACACGTTCTCGCGCCTCGTCCCGCTCATCCCACCGGGCGTCGTCACGGTGGCCGAGTCCGGCATACGTGACGCCGCAGACGCAGCCATGTATGCCGCGCAGGGCGCCGACGCTCTCCTCGTTGGTGAGGCCCTCGTGCGGGGAGCGGACCGGGCAGCTGCAGTGCAGTCCCTCATCTCCGCCGGCGCACCGTCCTCGGTCGGTCCGGCATGACCGCCGGGCGCTTCGGCGAGTTCGGTGGCCGCTACGTCCCAGAGGCGCTCATCCCTGCGCTGGATCAGCTCGATGAAGCCCGGCTTGCGGCGATGCAGGACCCGACCTTCCAGGCCGAGCTCGCAGAGTTGCACCGCACCTACACCGGGCGTCCCAGCATCATCACCGAGGTTCCCCGCTTCGCCGCGCATGCCGGCGGTGCCCGGATCATCCTCAAGCGTGAGGATCTCAACCACACCGGCTCGCACAAGATCAACAACGTCATCGCGCAGGCGCTGCTCACCAAGCGCATGGGCAAGACCCGCGTCATCGCCGAGACCGGCGCTGGCCAGCACGGAGTCGCCACGGCCACGGCCGCAGCGCTCATGGGGCTCAAGTGCCGCGTCTACATGGGCAAGGTCGACACCGAACGCCAGGCGCTCAACGTCGCGCGGATGCGGATGCTCGGCGCCGAGGTCGTCGCCGTCGAGCACGGCAGCGCCACCCTCAAGGACGCAATCAACGAGGCCCTGCGGGACTGGGTCGCCAACGTCGAGCACACCCACTACCTCATCGGCACGGTGACGGGTCCGCACCCGTTCCCCGAGATGGTGCGCGACTTCCACCGCATCATCGGTGTCGAGGCCCGCGAGCAGGTCCTCGAGCTGACCGGGCGGCTGCCCGATGCCGTGGTCGCCTGCGTCGGCGGTGGTTCCAACGCCATGGGCATCTTCCACCGCTTTGTCGAGGACAAGGGGGTGCGGCTCGTCGGTGTCGAAGCCGGGGGTGAGGGGCTCGAGGGGCGCCATGCCGCACGTTTCGCCACGGCCGTGCCCGGTGTTCTCCACGGTGCAATGAGCTATCTCATGCAGGACGAGGACGGCCAGACGATGGAGTCCCATTCGGTGTCGGCCGGACTCGACTACCCCAGCGTCGGTCCCGAGCACTCCTATCTGCGCGACACCGGCCGGGCCCAATACGTCTATGCCACGGACGAGCAGGCCATGGAGGCGTTCGCGCTCCTGTGCCGCACCGAGGGCATCATCCCGGCGATCGAGTCGGCCCACGCTCTGGCGGGCGCCATGGTCCTGGGCCGCGAACTCGGACCCAACGGCACGATTCTGGTCAACCTCTCGGGGCGCGGCGACAAGGACATGCACACGGCCGCCGAGTGGTTCAACCTCGTGGGCGACCAGCGTGAGGCGTCGGCTGATGGCTGAGCCCAACCGCAGAGTCGGTGACGTCCTCGCGCAGTGCAAGGCCGAGGGTCGCGCCGCCCTCATCGGCTATTTCCCGGTCGGCTTCCCCGACGTGGAGGTCTCGATCCGCGCCATGGTCGCCATGGTCGAGTGTGGCGTCGACATTGTCGAGGTCGGTCTCCCATATTCCGATCCGCTCATGGACGGTCCGGTCATCCAGAACGCCGTGGAGGCTGCCCTCAACGGTGGCGCCCACGTCATCGACGGCTTCCGCGCGACCCAGGCCGTGCGTGACGCCGGAGCCCCGGCTTTGGTCATGAGCTACTGGAACCTCATCCTCCGGCGTGGAGTCGATCGGTATGCCGCTGAGTTGGCTGCCGCTGGCGGCGCCGGTCTCATCACCCCGGACCTCATCCCCGATGAAGCCCAGGAGTGGATCGCGGCCAGTGAGCGCGAGGGCCTGGACCGGGTCTTTCTCGTCGCACCGAGCTCGACCCCTGAGCGCCTGTCCCGGGTCACCGATGCCTGCCGTGGCTTCGTCTATGCCGCGTCGACGATGGGGGTCACGGGGGAGCGCACGAGTGTCGGCTCCGCCGCCCGCGACCTCGTCGAGCGAACCAAGGCGGTCACCGATCTCCCGGTGTGTGTGGGCCTCGGGGTCAGCAATGGCGACCAGGCCGCCGAGCTCGCCCAGTATGCCGACGGCGTCATCGTCGGCACAGCGTTCGTGCGTACGCTCAGCGGCGATGGGGAACTCGGTGCCCGTCTTGACGCGTTGCGGGAGTTGACGACTGATCTGGCCAGAGGAGTGAGGGAAGGAGCGAGGTGAGCACTCGCGTCGCGGACGGCCTCGGGCTGATTGCCCGTCTCGTCCTCGGCTCGGTTTTCCTCGTTGCCGGTGGCCTCAAGGTCAGCACCCCCGAGGCCCTGGCCAAGGCGACCCAGGCCTACCAGGTCCTGCCTCACGACCTCGCTGCGTACGTCGGCTACGCCCTGCCGATCATCGAGATCATCCTTGGACTGCTTCTCCTCCTCGGCCTCTTCACCCGCATCTCGGCGGTCGTCACCTCGCTGCTGGTGGTTGCGTTCATCATCGGCATCGCGCAGGCCTGGGCACGCGGGTTGACCATCGACTGCGGCTGCTTCGGTGGCGGTGGCACGGTCAACGCAGATGAAACCTCGTACTTACCGCGCATCATGGAAGATGTCGGGCTCCTCGTCTGTGGCCTCTGGCTCTCGTGGCGCCCCCGGACTCTGCTCTCCGTCGAGCGCCGACTCTTCGGCGCCGACGCCTGACGCTCTATCCCAACGCACGACAGGAGCTTGACCAGCATGGCGAAGAAGACGACCGGCCCGCAGAACGCGCGCCAGGCCAAGATCGAGGCGGCCCGCCAGAACACCAACGGCGCCACCAACAAGATCATCGTCGGCGCGGTCGTTGCCGTCGTGGCGATCATCGCCGTCGTGGGTGGAGTCGTCATCGCGAGCCAGAAGAAGCAGGGGCGCGTGGGCTCCAGCACCGCCGTCCCCGCCGCCGCGGCCGGGATGGGCGAGGGGTTCGTGGCCAACAAGGACGCCACGCTGGTCGCCGGTGCACCGACCCTGGACATCTATGAGGACTTCCAGTGCCCGGCCTGCGCGCAGTTCGAACAGGTCATGGGTTCCACCGTCACCGACCTGGCCACGCAGGGCAAGGTCAAACTCGTCTATCACCTCAAGACGATCATCGATGCCAACACCGGCACCGACCACTCCCTGACGATGGGCAACGCCGCGATGTGTGCCGCGGATGCGGGCACGTTCCAGCCCTTCCACGACACCGTCTATGCCCACATGCCCGCGCAGGAGGGACAGGGCTGGACGGCCGCCCAGACCAAGGGCTTCGCCGAAAAGGCCGGGATCACTGGTGCAGCCCTGGCGACGTGGCAGACGTGTGTCGATGACCGCAAGTACACCAAGTACGTCGAGTCCACCGAGGACGCCTCCGGCAAAGCCGGGATCACGAGCACCCCGACAGTCCTGCTGGGCGGCAGCAAGGTCGACTTCGCCAAGGTCTCCACCGCCGCCGCGCTCACCTCAGCCGTTGAGGCAGCCACCAAGTGATGTTTCCAGCAAGCATGCCAAGCCCTACGGCTGGGGTGATCCATCTCGGGCCACTGCCCATCCGCGGTTATGCGCTGTGCATCCTCCTCGGGATCGTCGTGGCCGTCTGGCTCACCGATCGCCGGCTCCGCGACCGCGGAGGTGAGCCGGGACAGGTCCTCGACGTCGCGGCATACGCCGTCGTGTCGGGCATCATCGGTGGGCGGATCTATCACGTCATCACGACACCGGAGCCCTACTGGGGTGATGGCGGGCACCCACTCAACGCGCTCAAGATCTGGCAGGGCGGGCTCGGCATCTGGGGCGCGGTGGCGCTCGGAGCCGTGGGTGCGTGGGTGGGGTGCCGGAAGGCCGGTGTGAGATATCTCGACTTTGCCGATGCTGCAGCCCCGGGCATCTTGGTGGCCCAGGGCATCGGGCGTTGGGGCAACTGGTTCAACAACGAGCTCTACGGCGGACCGACGGGCCTGCCCTGGGGGCTGGAGATCCACAAGTGGGATGCGTCTGCGGGTCGCGCGGTGACCGACGCCAACGGTGACGCGATCATCCAGGGGATCTATCACCCGACGTTCCTCTATGAGGCGCTGTTCGTCATGCTCCTGGCCCTCGTCCTGCTGGTCATCGAACGCCGTCGCCCGTTGGCGCCGGGGCAGCTCTTCGGCCTCTACATCGCCGGCTATCCACTCGGGCGGATCATCATTGAGAAGATGCGCACCGATGACGCCGAGCTCATCCTCGGGCAGCGACTCAATGTGTGGACGAGCATCATCGTCTTCCTCATCGGCGTGGCCATTGTTCTGCACACCGGTCGACGGGGCCGACGAAACACGACGATTCCGGGTGCCACCAAGTCCCCTGATGACGCGGTACCACCGAACGACACAGAGGCTCCAGCCTCATCGTCCACGATGTGAGATTCAAACTCTCGCATTGCAAGACGCCCGTGGGATAGCATCCGTCCAACGTGGCCACCGCTGTCCGCGCCCGATGACCACCCCGTGCCCGGACTCGACGTGATCCCACGTGTCCGGCCCCGACTTCTGAGGACGGTGACCCGACGTGTCCCTGACGCGATTCTCAGCCCATCCGGCCGACACCGGTCTCTACCGGCGCGACCATGAACACGACGCCTGTGGTGTCGCCATGGTCGCGACCATGCGCGGCACGCCCGGCCACGACATCGTCGCGCACGCCCTCACGGCGCTCCGCAACCTGGATCACCGAGGCGCCACCGGCGCGGACCCCCTCGTGGGTGATGGAGCCGGCATCCTGACACAGCTCCCGGACGCCTTCTTTCGGGGCGTCCTGGACATCGAGCTGCCCGCCGCGGGTTCCTATGCCGCTGGCATGGCCTACCTGCCCCAGGACGAGGCGGAGCGCGCCACTGCCCAGGAGCGAATCGGCCAGATCGCGACCGAGGAGGGCCTTGAGGTTCTGGCCTGGCGCGACGTTCCGGTCACTCCCGACCTTGTCGGCGAGGCCGCCCGGGCCTGTATGCCGGTCTTCCGCCAGCTTTTCGTCGCAGCTTCTGATCGCGGGGTCTCGGGCATCGAGCTCGACCGGCTCGCCTTCTGTCTGCGCAAGCGGGCCGAGCGCCAGGCCGAGGTCTATTTCCCGTCGCTGTCGGCCCGCACCATCGTCTACAAGGGCATGCTCACGACCGGGCAGCTCGAGCCATTCTTCCCGGACCTGTCCGATGAGCGCTTCGCGAGCGAGCTCGCGCTCGTGCACTCGCGGTTCTCGACCAACACCTTCCCGAGCTGGCCGCTGGCTCACCCCTATCGCCTCATGGCGCACAACGGTGAGATCAACACCGTCAAGGGCAACCGCAACTGGATGCACGCCCGCGAGAGCCAACTCGTCTCCGACGTCTTCGGTGGCGACCTGGAGCGACTGTTCCCCGTGTGCACCCCGGATGCGTCCGACTCGGCGAGCTTCGACGAGGTGCTCGAACTTCTCCACCTCGGTGGTCGCTCACTTCCCCACGCCGTCCTCATGATGATTCCCGAGGCGTGGGAGAACCACGCCGAGATGGACCCGGCACGACGCGCCTTCTACGAGTTCCACTCCACCTTCATGGAGCCGTGGGACGGCCCCGCCTGTGTCGCCTTCACCGACGGCACCCTCATCGGGGCGGTCCTTGACCGCAACGGATTGCGTCCCGGCCGCTACTGGGTCACCGAGGATGGCCTCGTCGTCCTGGCCTCGGAGGCCGGCGTCCTCGACCTCCCCTCCGACAAGGTCGTCAAGCGCGGTCGCCTCCAGCCGGGCCGTATGTTCCTCATCGACACCGCCGCTGGTCGCATCGTCAGCGATGACGAGGTCAAGTCCGAGCTCGCCGCGCAGAACCCCTATGAGGAGTGGTTGCACGCCGGCCTGCTCAGCCTGAAGGACCTCCCCGAGCGCGAGCACATCATCCACACATCCTCCTCGGTGGCTCGTCGTCAGCGCACGTTCGGCTACACCGAGGAGGACCTCAAGATCCTTCTTGCGCCCATGGGTCGCACCGGGGGAGAGGCGCTCGGCTCGATGGGCACCGACACCCCCGTCGCCGTCCTGTCCGACAAGCCTCGGTTGCTTTTTGACTACTTCACCCAGTTGTTCGCGCAGGTGACGAACCCGCCTTTGGACGCCATCCGCGAAGAGCTCGTCACCTCGCTCGGCACGAGCATCGGTCCTGAGGGCAACATGCTCGATGCCACGCCGGTGCACGCGCGTCAGGTGGTCCTGCCGTTCCCGGTCATTGACAACGATGAGCTCGCCAAGATCGTGCACATCAACGCCGACGGTGACCTTCCCGGCTACGCGACCCACGTCGCGCGGGGCACCTATCTCGTCGCCGACGGCGAGGCAGCCCTGCGCAGCCGGCTCGCAGAGATCTGCACCGAGGTCAGTGAAGCGATCGCGCGTGGTGCGCGCTTCGTCGTGCTTTCGGACCGCGACTCCGACCGTGACCATGCCCCGATCCCGTCCCTGCTCCTCACCTCGGCGGTCCACCACCACCTCATCCGCGAGAAGACCCGCAACATGGTGGGGCTGCTCGTCGAGGCGGGTGATGTCCGCGAGGTGCACCACGTCGCTCTCCTGGTCGGTTTCGGTGCCGCGGCGATCAACCCCTATCTCGCCATGGAGACCGTCGAGGACATGGTCCGCACGGGAGCCATCACCGGCGTCACGGCCGAGCAGGCGGTCAAGAACCTCATCAAGGCGCTGGGCAAGGGCATCCTCAAGGTGATGTCCAAGATGGGCATCTCCACCGTGGCGTCCTACCGTGGCGCCCAGGTCTTTGAGGCTCTCGGTCTCTCACAGGAGCTGGTGGACGAGTACTTCACCGGCACCGTCTCCCAGCTGGGCGGTATCGGTTTGGAGGTGGTGGCGGCAGAGACTGCGGCCCGCCACGACTCGGCCTACCCGACCGACGGTGTGATCCTGTCCCACCGCAAGCTCAAGATCGGTGGCGAATACCAGTGGCGTCGCGAAGGCGAGCCCCACCTCTTCGACCCCGACACGGTTTTCCGGCTGCAGCACGCCACGCGCGAGCGCCGCTACGACATCTTCAAGCAATACACCGCGCGCATCGACAACCAGGCCGAACGCCTCATGACGCTTCGTGGGCTCTTCGAGTTCGGGGGCAGCGCCCGGCGCGAGCCGATATCGCTGGACGAGGTCGAGCCTGTGAGCGAGATCGTCAAGCGTTTCAGCACGGGCGCCATGAGCTATGGGTCGATCAGTCAGGAGGCTCACGAGACGATGGCGGTCGCGATGAACCGCCTCGGGGGTCGCTCCAACACGGGTGAGGGTGGCGAGGACCTTGAGCGCCTGCTCGACCCCGAGAGGCGGTCCGCGATCAAACAGGTCGCCTCAGGTCGCTTCGGTGTCACCTCGGCCTACCTCACCCACGCCGACGACATCCAGATCAAGATGGCGCAGGGCGCCAAGCCGGGCGAGGGTGGGCAGCTGCCCGGACCCAAGGTCTATCCGTGGGTGGCGCGCACGCGCCACAGCACCCCTGGCGTCGGCCTCATCAGCCCGCCACCGCACCACGACATCTATTCGATCGAGGATCTGGCCCAGCTGATCCACGACCTCAAGAACGCCAACCCGCAGGCCCGGATCCACGTCAAGCTCGTGTCCGAGGTCGGGGTCGGGACCGTCGCGGCTGGTGTGTCCAAGGCCCACGCCGACGTCGTCCTGATCTCCGGGCACGACGGTGGCACCGGCGCCTCGCCGCTCACTTCGCTCAAGCACGCAGGTGGGCCTTGGGAACTCGGACTCGCCGAGACCCAGCAGACGTTGGTCCTCAACGGGCTGCGCGACCGCATCGTCGTGCAGGTCGACGGTCAGATCAAGACGGGCCGAGACGTCGTCGTCGCGGCGCTGCTCGGTGCCGAGGAGTTCGGCTTTGCCACGGCACCCCTCGTGGTCAGCGGTTGCATCCTCATGCGGGTCTGTCACCTCGACACGTGCCCGGTTGGCATCGCCACTCAGAACCCAGAGTTGCGTGCGCGCTACACCGGCAAGCCCGAGTTCGTCGAGACCTTCTTCGAATACATCGCCGAGGAGGTCCGCGAGCACCTTGCCTCGTTGGGCTACCGCAGCATCGAGGAAGCCATCGGTCAGATTGGGGCCCTCAACACGACCAAGGCCATCACGCACTGGAAGGCGTCCGGTCTGGACCTCTCTCCAATTCTCGCCGACGTCAACAGTCCCGACGGGTCGGCCAAGCGCAACACCATCGGCCAGGACCACGGACTCGAGAAGGCGCTGGACCACCAACTCATCGCCATCGCCCGAGAGGCGATCGATGACGGCACTCCCGTGACCGGGACCGTCGCCATCCGCAACGTCAACCGGACCGTCGGAACGATGCTGGGTCACGAAGTCACCCGAGTCCACGCGGGCGGACTGCCCGACGACACCATCGACCTCACCTTGAATGGTTCGGCCGGTCAGAGCTTTGGTGCCTTCGTGCCCAAGGGCATGACCCTGCGGCTCGTCGGCGACGCCAACGACTACGTCGGCAAGGGCCTTTCGGGTGGCCGCATCATCGTGGCTCCCGCGCCGAATGCCCCCCTCGCCGCGGAGGACAACGTCATTGCCGGCAACGTCATCGGTTATGGCGCGACGTCGGGCGAGATCTTCCTCAGAGGCCGGGTCGGCGAGCGCTTCTGCGTCCGCAACTCCGGCATCACTGCGGTCGTCGAGGGCGTGGGGGACCACGGTCTCGAATACATGACCGGAGGCACCGTCCTCATCCTTGGATCGACTGGACGCAACGTCGCGGCCGGGATGTCCGGTGGTGTGGCCTACGTCCTCGACCTCGATGCCTCAAGGGTCAATGGCGAACTCGTCGACGTGTCTCCGCTGCGTGACAGCGACAACGACGTCGTGCGTGACCTGCTCGAGCGCCATCGGCGCCACACGGGATCGGCTGTCGCCTCCCGGCTCCTCGAGGACTGGGAAGCGGCGCGTGAGCGTTTCTCCCTCATCCTTCCCCGCGACTACCAGCGAGTCCTCGACGTTCGCGCCGCTGCCGAGGCCGAGGGCCTCGACCTCGACGGCGCCGAGGTCTGGGACCGAATCATGGAGGCTTCCCGTGGCTGACCCCCAAGGCTTTCTCAAGAACCGCGAGCGTGAGCTCCCGGCGCGCCGCCCCGTGCCGGTCCGCATCAAGGACTGGCGTGAGGTCTACGAGGAGCAGGAGCTCGGACAGCTTCAGCGCCAAGCCGGTCGCTGCATGGATTGCGGCATCCCGTTCTGCCACAGCGGTTGTCCGCTCGGCAACCTCATCCCCGAGTGGAACGACCTTGCCTGGAAGGGCGACTGGAAGTCCGCGATCGAGCGCCTGCACGCGACCAACAACTTCCCGGAGTTCACGGGCCGCCTGTGTCCGGCCCCCTGTGAGACCGCCTGCGTTCTGGGCATCAACCAGCCGGCCGTGACGATCAAGCAGGTCGAGGTCACCACGATCGAAAAGGCCTTCTCCGAGGGTGGAGTGACGCCCCGTCCGCCGGAGCGCCTCTCCGGCAAGACGGTGGCAGTGGTGGGCTCCGGTCCCGCCGGACTCGCCGCCGCGCAGCAGCTCACCCGCGCTGGTCACACGGTCGCGGTCTACGAGCGTGCCGACCGCCCGGGTGGTCTGCTCCGCTACGGCATCCCTGAGTTCAAGATGGAGAAGTCGGTCGTCGACCGTCGTCTCCAGCAGATGCAGGCCGAGGGCACGCGTTTCCGCAGTTCGGTCGACGTCGGTGCCGATGTCACCTGGGAGCAGCTGCGTGCGCGCTACGACGCCGTCGTCATCGCCATGGGCGCCACGGTGCCGCGCGACCTCGACGTCCCCGGGCGGCACGAGGCGAGCGGCGTCCTCCAGGCCATGGACTTCCTCCCGCCAGCGAACCGCGTCTCCCTCGGTGAGACCGTCGACGGTCAGGTGACCGCCGAGGGCAAGGACGTCATCGTCATCGGTGGTGGGGACACCGGAGCAGACTGCATCGGCACCTCGCACCGTCAGGGTGCCAAGTCCGTCACCAGCCTCGAGATCATGCCGCAGCCGGGGGAGGAGCGTGCGGCCGGTCAGCCGTGGCCGACCTATCCCATGACCTTCCGGGTGGCTTCGGCCCACGAGGAGGGCGGCGAACGCCTGTATGCCGTGAGCACGCAGGAAGTCGTCTCCGACGATCAGGGCCGGGTGAGTGGCCTTCGGGTCCACGAGGTTCGCCGCGGCGAGGACGGCTTCGAGCCGGTCGAGGGGACCGAGAAGGTCATCCCCGCCCAGCTCGTGTTGCTGGCGATGGGCTTCCTCGGTCCGCAGACCGAGACCTTGGTGGCCCAGCTGGGCGTTGAGCTCGACGAGCGCTCCAACGTGCGTCGCGGCCCTGACTACATGTCGTCGGTGCCCGGAGTCTTCGTGGCGGGCGACGCAGGTCGGGGTCAGTCCCTCATCGTCTGGGCCATCGCCGAGGGACGGGCTGCGGCTTCCCACGTCGACGCCTGGCTCTCGGGCAAGCCGTCTCGACTGCCACGTCCGGTGAACCCGACCGATCGCCCTCTCACGGTGTGACCCGCGTCACCGCGTAACCGTTTCCGCCGATACGATTGCGGGCATGCGCCGCGCCAAGATCGTCTGCACCCTCGGACCCGCCACCTCCAGCCCCGAGCAGCTCCGGAAGCTGGTTCGCGCAGGGATGGACGTCGCGAGGTTCAACCTCTCCCACGGGGACCTAGCCGACCACGCCGAGACCTACATGGAGGTGCGGCGGGCGAGCGACGAGCTCGGCCACGCCGTGGGGATTCTCGCCGACCTCCAGGGTCCCAAGATCCGCACCGGACGGTTCAAGGACGGTTCGGTCATGCTCGAGAACGGGGCCCGGTTCACCATCACCAACCGGGACGTCGAGGGCACCAAGGAGGAGGTCGGCACGACCTATGCCGGTCTGCCGGGCGACGTCAGCGCTGGCGACACGATCCTCATCGACGACGGCAAGCTGGCGCTCAAGGTCGTCGAGTCCGGCGAGACCGACATCGTCTGCGAGGTGGTCGAGGGTGGGGTGCTCAGCAACAACAAGGGCATCAATGTGCCCGGTGCCGCGATGAGTGTCCCGGCCCTGTCCGAGAAGGACGAGGAGGACCTGCGCTGGGCCTTGGACATGCGGGTCGACATGGTGGCGCTGTCGTTCGTGCGCAGCGCCGCCGACATCGAGCCCGTGCACCGGATCATGGACGAGAAGGGCATCAGACTCCCGGTCATCGCCAAGATCGAGAAGCCCCAGGCCGTCGACAACCTTGACGAGATCATCCGGGCCTTCGACGGGCTCATGGTGGCTCGCGGTGACCTCGGCGTCGAGATGCCGCTCGAGACCGTCCCCCTCGTCCAGAAGCGCGCCTGCGAGCTCGGTCGCCGCAACGCCAAACCGGTCATCGTCGCCACCCAGGTCCTCGAGTCGATGATCACCAACAGCCGACCCACCCGCGCTGAGGCGTCCGATGCCGCCAACGCCGTCCTCGACGGCGCCGACGCGCTCATGCTCTCGGGGGAGACGAGCGTCGGCGCCCACCCGATCGAGGCCGTCACGACCATGGCTCGCATCATCGAGAACACCGAGGAGCACGGCCTCGGCCGGATCCGCCCCCTCGACACCAAACCGCGCACCAAGGGCGGCGCGGTCACGGCTGCTGCGGCCGAGATCGGCGAACTCCTGGGTTGCAAATACCTCATCACCTTCACGGTGAGCGGTGACTCGTCGCGTCGACTGGCGCGCGTCCGGCCACGCATTCCCATGCTGGCGTTCACCCCGCACCAGTGGACCCGCTCCCAGCTGGCGCTCACCTGGGGAGTCGAGACGTTCCTCACGCCGCCAGCCCGGCACACCGACCAGTTCGCGTTCCAGGTTGATGAGGAGCTGCTCGCGTGTGGCAAGGCGGAGGAGGGCGACCTCGTCGTCATCGTTGCCGGTTCGCCGCCGGGCATCCCCGGGTCGACCAACGCCTTGCGGATCCACCGCATTGGTGACGCCAAGAACAGGGTGGCGCCGGCATACGGCGATCTCGCACGCTCACCAGAGTGACGAGTGGAGGGGTGCACTCGCAGCCCCTCCACCACCGTTAGACTGGTTTGCGCACGCCCGCCGGGGTGGTGGAATGGCAGACACGGAGCACTCAAAATGCTTTGCTCGCAAGGGCGTGCGGGTTCAAGTCCCGCCCTCGGCACCAGACTGACGTTGACCGCGCGCGGTCGCCGCATCGCGTCCCCTAGGCTGACCCCGTGAGCACTGCGACCCCCGAGACTCCTTCGTCAGCCGAGAGCGCCCCGACCGCGGTCAAGCGGATCCTTGTCGCCGAGGACGAGGCCATCATCCGGCTCGACCTGGCCGAGATGCTCGGGGAGGCCGGCTATGAGGTTGTGGGCCAGGCCAGCAACGGCGAGCAGGCTGTCGAGATGGCCACGTCGCTGCGCCCGGATCTCGTCATCATGGACGTGAAGATGCCTGTCCTGGACGGCATCTCCGCGGCCGAGCAGATCGGCAAGGAGCGGCTCTGTCCCGTCGTCATGCTCACGGCCTTCAGCCAGACCGAGCTCGTCGAGCGGGCGCGGGATGCCGGCGTCATGGCCTACATCGTCAAGCCGTTCACGGCGACCGACGTCGTGCCCGCGATCAACATCGCCCTCTCCCGCTGGGGTGAGCTCAAGACGCTCGAGTCCGAGGTTGCCGATCTTGGTGAGCGCCTTGAGACCCGCAAGTCCGTCGACCGCGCCAAGGGCGTGCTGATGACCAAGCTCAAGATCACCGAGTCCGAAGCCTTCCGATGGATCCAGAAAACCGCGATGGACCGGCGCATGGGCATGAAAGAGGTCGCGGACGCGGTCGTCGCCGGGATGGAAAAGGCCTGACGCACCTACGGTGCTGATCCAGGTATGCCGGCCACCCGGCATACCTGGATTTCTCACCTCAGTGAGATGACGAGTTGCGTGAGCAGGGGCGCCACGATGAGCGCGGGCAACATGTCCGCAACGGGCACGTCCTTGATCCGGAGCAGCCGGAGGCCGATGCCGGCGAGCATCAGCCCACCCGTGGCCGTGAGCGCCAGGATGTGCGGCTCGGGCAACACGGAGCCGAGCAGGACGCCCACGAGAGTCAGCGCACCCTGAACGACAGCCACTGACACAGCGGACAGCAGGACTCCGACTCCGAAGCTCGAGGCAAAGGCGAGGGCCGCGAAACCGTCGAGGACGGATTTGAGCAGAAGTTGGTCGATGCCGCGTCCGAGACCGTCCGAGAGGGTCCCCAGGATCGTCAGCGGTCCCACACAGAAGAGCAGTGATGCGCCCAGCCAGCCTTCGATGAACTTCTCTCGCGCGTCCACCGCCCCGTCGTCGGAGTCGGCAAGGGCGGGGGAGCGGCGCGCGAACCATGTCTCGATCCGACCCGCGAGGGACTCCAAACGGTCTCCGATGCGCAGGAGCGATCCGGCGATCGACCCGATGAGAAGCGCGCCGAGGACGATGAGGACCGGCGCCCCACGGCCGGTGGCAGCGGAGAGGGCATGGTCGGTGACGCTCACGGCTGAGAGACCGGCCATGAGCAACGTCGTGAGACCGAGACAGTCGGTCACCACTGAGCGGGTGCGGTCTGGAAAGCGGTGTCCCACAGCCATACCGAGCAGAGCGCCCACGATGACGGTGGCGACGTTGATGACGGTCCCGAGGCCGGGGAACGAGGGGTCCACGGCGGTGACTCTACGGTGATCTCGCGAGATATCTCCGAAGGGCTACCGCGCGAGGCTACGGACCCGTAGGGTCAGAAGGTCAACCGCGCAGGGGGCTGTGAGGTCAAGGAGGCGCCCGTGGCGCGCAGCATGGTCGAGGTCTCGGCCGTCCCCCGGGACGACGTGCGGGAATTCGTCGGACTGTGGTTGGCCTCCAAGATCGATGCTGGAGTCCCTCTCGAGGTGGCCACCCGGTTCGCCAACGACGGGCGGCTGGAGCTGGCCTTGGCCCGACCGGACGTTTTTGCCCACGTGGCTCGCATCGACAGCAGTCCGGTCGGCTTCGTCGTGACCACCGAGAACCCCTTCGGGCTCCAACCGGAGCCCGAGATCGCGATCGAACTCCTCTTCGTGGAGCCTGCAGCACGGCGGCACGGAGTTGCCCGCGCTTTGTTGACGGCGGTCGCATCGCTGGCCGAGCGGTCCGGCTCCGAGGTCGTGGTCAGCAACGTCCCGACCCAGAGCCGGGAGGCGAACCGGTTCTTTGCCCGGCTGGGTTTCTCGTCGGTCCTGGTGCGACGCGTTGTCGGCACCTCGCAACTGCGCCGTCGCCTGGCCCCTCAGGGCCATGCGGGTTCCGTCGGGCATGCCGGCCAAGCCGCGGTCGAACACCTCATTCGACGGCGTCGCTCGCTGCGCACCGTCGCCACCCGCGCCAGCTGACGCGCCAGACGCAGAGTGGTTATGCGCCCGGGGGAGCGTCGCGAAGGAGGCAGGTGATGCGCGAGGTGCACACGCGCCGGCCGTCCTCGTCGGTGACGACGACGTCCCAGGAGCACAGCGTGTTGCCGAGCGAGACGGGTGTCGCAACACCGGTGACGATGCCCGAGCGGGCCGCTCGATGATGAGTCGCGTTGATGTCGGTGCCGACCGCGATGCGCTGAGGCCCGGCGTGGATGGCCGACCCGACCGAACCAAGCGTCTCGGCCAACACCACTGAAGCGCCGCCGTGGAGCAGCCCATAGGGCTGGGTGTTTCCCTCGACCGGCATGGTCGCCACGACGCGCTCCGCGCTCGCTTCGGTGATCTCTATGCCCATGCGATGCGACAGGGAGTGGGGGTTGTCGGCATTCATCTGGGCCAAGAAGGACGTGAGGTCCTGTGGGGTCGTCCTCGATGCGTCGTCGCTCATGTGTGGTCGCCTTCACTGGTGTCGGGGTCTGGCCATAGGCTGCCATGCGTGAGTCGCCTCCTTGTTCTTGACGGTCATTCCCTTGCCTATCGCGCGTTCTTCGCCCTCCCGGCGGAGAACTTCTCGACGAGCACGGGCCAGCACACCAACGGGGTCTATGGCTTCACGTCGATGCTCATCAACGTCCTGCGCGACGAGGCGCCCACGCACGTCGCGGTCGCGTTCGACGTGTCCCGTCAGACCTTCCGCGCGCAGGAGTACCCCGAATACAAGGCGACGCGTTCGGCGACCCCCAGTGAGTTCCACGGCCAGGTTGCTCTCGTCAAAGAGATCCTGGACGCCCTGCGCATCACGTATGTGCAGGTCGATGGCTTCGAGGCCGACGACGTCATCGCGACCCTCACCACGATGGCCGAGGCCGAAGGCATGGAGGTCGTCATCGTCACGGGTGACCGCGACGCCTTCCAACTCGTGACCGAGAACGTCTCTCTCGTCTACCCCGTGCGCGGCGTCTCGGACGTGTGGCGCATGGACCCCAAGGCCGTCGAGGAGAAGTACCTCGTTGCACCCGAGCGCTACAGCGACCTCGCTGCCCTCGTCGGCGAGACGAGCGACAACCTCCCGGGCGTGCCCGGCGTGGGCCCCAAGACGGCCGCCAAGTGGCTCGGGCTCTATGGCGACCTCCAGGGCGTGGTGGCCCACGCCGACGAGATCAAGGGCAAGGCGGGGGAGTCGCTGCGCGAGCACCTCAACGGCGTGCTGCGCAACCGTCGCCTCAACCAGCTCGTCCGCGATCTCTCCCTGCCCGTGACCATCGCCGATCTCGAGCGTGCCACCTGGGATCGTGAAGAGGTCCACAAGGTCTTTGACGGTCTCGAGTTCCGGGTCCTGCGCGAACGCCTCTTCGAGACGTTCGACGCCGCGCCGGACGAGGCCGAGGGCGGCTTTGACCTCGACGTGTCCGTTCTCTCCTCCGCCGAAGTCGGACCGTGGCTCGACGAGCACGCCACGACCGAGCCGACCGGCGTTCACGTCGTCGGCACCTGGGGTCGCGGCACGGGTGACGTCAGCGCCGTGGCACTGGCCACGGCAGGTGACGCCGCGGCATACATCGATGTCCTTGAGCTCGACGAGGCGGGCGAGCAAGCGCTCGCCGAGTGGCTCGCCGACGATGCGCGTCCCAAAGTTCTGCACGACGCCAAGGGGCCGATGCACGCTCTGCAAGCACGGGGTATGCCGTTGCGCGGGGTCACGATCGACACTGCCCTTGCTGCTTATCTCGTCAAACCCGACCAACGCAGCTTTGACCTCGCCGATCTCGTCGTCCGTCACCTTGGTCGTGAGCTCAAGGCGCAGGAGCACCCTGGCGGTCAGGGCATGCTCGACATCGGCACCGACGACGATGTGGTCGGCCAGGACGCCATGGTCCGGGCGCGCGCCGTCCTCGACCTCTCGGTGCCGCTGAGCGAGCAGCTCGAAGGGACCGGTGGCACCGAGCTGCTGCGCGACATCGAGCTCCCGCTCGTCGACATCCTCGGCGCGATGGAGCGCACCGGCATCGCCGTCGACACCGATGCGCTGAGTGCGCTCGAGGCCGACTTCGACGCCAAGGTGCGTGAGGCACAACAAGATGCCTATGACGCCATCGGCGGCGAGACGATCAACCTCGGGTCGCCCAAGCAGCTCCAGACCGTCCTCTTCGAGACGCTCGGCCTGCCCAAGACGCGGCGGACCAAGACCGGTTACACGACCGACGCGGATGCGCTCACCGACCTCTATGCCAAGACCGAGCACCCGTTCCTCGAGGCGATGCTCCGTCACCGCGACGCGATGCGGCTGCGGATCACGGTCGAGGGGCTGATGAAGGCCGTCGCTGAGGACCAGCGCATCCACACCACCTACATCCAGACGATCGCCGCCACCGGCCGGTTGTCGTCCACGGACCCGAACCTGCAGAACGTCCCGATCCGGACCGAGGAGGGTCGACGCATCCGCGACGTCTTCGTCGTGGGCGACGGGTTCGAATCCTTGATGTCCGCCGACTACAGCCAGATCGAGATGCGGATCATGGCGCACCTCTCCGGTGACGAGGGGCTCATTGAGGCATTCCGTACTGGTGAGGACCTGCACCGGTTCGTCGGCGCGCGCGTCTTCGGGGTCGAGCCTGCGGACGTCACGGCCGAGATGCGCAGCAGGGTCAAGGCGATGAGCTATGGCCTCGCCTACGGCCTGTCGGCGTTCGGGCTGTCCAAGCAGCTGTCGATCTCGACGGGGGAGGCGCAGGGGCTCATGGATGAATACTTCGCGCGCTTCGGTGGGGTGCGTGACTACCTGCGCGAGATCGTGGGCCAGGCCCGCGGCACCGGCTACACCGAGACGATGCTCGGGCGTCGCCGCTATCTGCCCGACCTCACCAGCGACAACCGTCAGCGGCGCGAGATGGCCGAGCGGATGGCCCTCAATGCGCCCATCCAGGGTTCCGCCGCCGACATCATCAAGCTCGCGATGAAGGGTGTCGACTCGGGGCTGCGCGAGTCGGGCGCGAAGTCGCGCATGCTGCTCCAGGTCCACGACGAGCTCGTGCTCGAGGTGGCCGCGGGGGAGCGCGACGACGTGGAGGCGTTGGTGCGCACCGAGATGGGTCGCGCGATCGAGCTGGACGTCCCGCTGGACGTCAGTGTGGGGCTGGGTCGGAGCTGGCACGACGCGGCACACTGACCCGCACCGTGCGCTGGGAGACCGTGGGACCGGGGGCCTGTGGGCAACCGGCTAACGCACGGGTGGTTGCTCGGGTGAGGCTGAGTCCTCAACCAGGCTGGGTTC
>JBDSIV010000102.1:0-5151 GCA_039917755.1 Knoellia sp.
ACTTGTCGTCCTTACGAACGAGGAAGCGTGCCCGACGCGACGATGACATAGGCGGCCGGTCACGACCATGCTTGAGGAGAGGTGAACCCACCCAGGAGGCTGTCGTGCCACGTACCGAGATTGCCCCAATCCACGCATCCGCCCCCGACCGGGAATGGCTACGGTGGCGAGTGATCCTCATCCGCACTTGGGCAGGCCTTCTGTCAGTCCAGGCACTGATCATGGCCCAGGGCTTGGTCCTGATCGGTCAGGCGGGGCCCGGCCAGCACTTCATGTACGCCACCTCAACGGTCTGGAAGCTGCTGTCGTTGGGGGGAGTGTTCGTGCTGCTGTGGACCGGAGGACGCAGCGTGATCTCCTACTGGGCGATCGGGGTGGGACAACTGGTCTGGGCCTGCGCCGGCGTTCTGGCGCCGCAGCCCGATGCGAATCCGCTGCCGGTGAGCCTGGCGAACCTGCTCATCTTCTATGGGCCCTTGGTTGCTCTGCGTCCCCAACGGCGTCAACTGCTCCACCCACACTTCAAAGCCAAACGTGGGTCGCTGGCCATCGCCGCGGCCGGTTCCATCCCCCTTGTGCTCCTCGCGATACGACTCGCCGGACGGCTCCGGGGCGAGCTCGGTTTCGACATGGTCGGCCTCTACCTGGCGCTCAGCGCCTTTGCTCTGTTCGCCGCACTGCAGCCGTTCGGACGGCGCTGGCTGACCCACGTCGTGGCTACTGCCGTGGCGCTTGTCGGAGTCGCTGCGCTCGTCTACCCGCACGACCAAGCCAGTGTCGGAACGTCCGGTGGAGCGCTGTTAATGACCAGTGCAGCGGTGTTCGCGGCCTCAGCCACCCAGCGCGACCGCCCCAACCGCGCGACGTCCGTGGCCCCGGCGACGTTGAGGCACGGACCTGTCGAGGAGTGAGCCCACCGCTCTCACCAACAACACGGCCGCAGGATACGGCCGGTCAGGAGGCGGGGGTCCTCGGCGACTGACCTCGCGCTCAGGATCTACGAACGTCAAGGGTGACCCCGCCAGGGTAAGGCACACCCACCTCGACAAGGAACTGCAATGAACAACAACTGGATCCGCCTGGTCCTCACCGTGGTGGTTGCCAACGTGGCCAGCCCCCTGCTGCCGATGCTGCCGATCCCGGTCACGGCCCGCTACTCCCTTGATGACCGGACCAAGGACGTAGCCCTTCACGACCCCTGCACCCTCGAACGCGTCGCACGCCAATACGTGCGGTGCGACAACCTGACCGGGGCCGGGGTGCCGGCACCACTATGGGTATCGGAACGTCCTTGAGCGACCGCCCACCCCTGCCGGCGGACCCGGTTCACCAGAAGACGACGACCGTGTATCTGGAACAGGCTCTACGCGCCTGCCGTGGTCCGCTCTGCTGCCCACTCGACAAAGTGCATCTATCCGCCCCGATTGACGACCAACGGCCGGGCCACGGACCGGTGGAGCCAGCCGTGAACCCAACCAAATCAGCGCTGGCGGGCGCTTAATGGTGTATGGCTCGGTGCACGGGCCGGTCGTGGAGAGGACCGACGACGAGGACTTCGACGCATTCGTCGACGCACGATGGGCGCCGCTCTACCGCTTCGCGTGGCTGCTGACCGGAGGGCGCGAGAGTGCCGAGGACCTGCTGCAGTTGGCGCTGGAGAGCTGCTACGTAGGTTGGGGCGGATCCGGGGATTGGACTCCCTTGAGGCGTACGTGAGACGGGTCCTGGCGAACACGGCGATCTCGCAGTCGCGTCGCTCGTTCGTGCACCACGAGATGAACCTGCCTGAACTCCCCGAGTACGTGAGCGTCTCCTTCGAGGATGACAGCGACTCCCGCTCCCTGCTGTGGCCGTTGGTCTGCGCGTTGCCGCCCCGACAACGCGCAGTGGTCGTCCTGAGGTTCTACGAGGACCTCACCGAGACGCAGGTCGCATAGGAGCTGGGGGGGCCCGATCGGCACGGTGAAGTCGCAAGGGCACGACGCGATGCAGTCCTTGCGCCGCGGTATCGATGCCTGGGCGACCGGGGAGGTGAGGGCATGAACCTCGACGAGGAGCTACGCACGATATTGGTGTCTGAGTCCGAGCGCCGGGAACCGCCGAGCATGGACGCGCAGGGCACCCTGGCTCGTGGGAAGGCGAGGTGGCGACGGCCCACGATGCTTCAGGTCGGCGCGGCAGCGTCGATGGTCGCCGTGATCGGCGTGGGAGCGTTCGGGTTCACCCGGGCCGATCGCACAACAACATTGTCCGCGATCGCGCCTACCTCCACCGTGCCGCAGAACCACCCTAGGCCCCGACCCTACGGAACTGGGGCTGTTTCGGGCGCTGTTGCCTCAAAGTCGGCACCTACGGGGTCGAGCTGGGCATCGGCGACGGCGGGAAGCGGCTCATGAGCCAGCTGGATGTGCCATGGCGCGACTGGTCGTCCGACGGGTTCCTACATCGCGTCTGTAAGGAGTCCGGCAGTGGCTCGGTAGTGTTCAACGTCTACGAACCCAAAGCCTTGGCTGGGCCGCAGCCGTGCGACCCCGACAAGACCGTCGACCTCGCACACGGTGCCACTGTGAACGATGTGGCCGGTCGGCTCAGCGACCTCCCGGAGTTCACCGCCGTCGACGGACCCGCGGCGCGGCCGGCCTTCTGGGTAGAGGCGATCCACCTCCGGATCCATTCGGACAGCCTCCGCTGCGAACCCACGGCGTCCAGTAATCAGTATCAATTGGCAGCCAACCTTGGCCAGGACGGCTTTCTGATGAACACCGACCTCCTGCCCGCCGTCCCCAGTGGCGAACCCACCCCCTCCCCCGGACATCGGGTCGTCATCGACTTCTGGATCGTGGATCTGGACGGGCAGAACATCGTGGTGGAGGCGCGCCAGGAGGGCACCCCCACGGCCACGACGGTGACCCAGCTCGACCAAGTCCGCCGCTCTGTCCGGTTCGTCTCCGAGGAGCGAGCCGCCCGCAATTGACATCTCGAACACAAGAGGTGGGGCATAGCGTCCCGGGTTGAGGCCTTGCGACCTCCCTGGGACGTGCCCTAAGCCTGCCGTGGCGAGGTGAGTCACTCCGCCGCTTGTCGACCGCCCGGATCGCGGCAAATGAGTGCGTCTGATCAGTTGTCGGGTGCGGCGCGCAGGAGGCCCTCGAAGTCTTGCCCGCCGTAGAAGAGACCGATCACGGTGAGCGCACGAGCTGCGTCGTCAACTGCATACGCAACCAGCACGCGCTTCCTGAAGCTGGACGTCCGCAGGCCTGGGCGGATGTCCTCGCGGGCGGTGCCGCCGTGGGGAAACAGACCTAGTCCCTCGCAGTAGGACACGATCGAGTCGACATAGTTCTCAGCGATGGTGGTGGTGGCGGCCAGAGCGATGTACTCCCGCAGCGCCACGAGCTGGTCAAGGGCTTCAGGGGCGAACCCGACCCGGTAGGTCACTGCTGCCAGGGCTGAGACAACCGGGCTCGCGCCTCATCGGGGCTGATGGCCCGCGAGGGATCAGCCCTGAGTCGGTCATACGCGGGGGCAACCGTGTCGCTGAGCCAGGCCTCCAACGCACGGTCGCGAGCGGCCAGGGCCCGCAAGCCCTCCCGGATGACTTCGCTCTCTGAGGCGTAATCGCCGGTGTCCACCTTCGCGCGCACCATGTCCGCCATCTCGTGCGGCAAAGTCACGCTCATCTGCTTGGTCGTTCTCACAAGCGACTCCTTCAGTAGGACTCAATCCTACTGCCAGCCCTTGCTTCAATCCAGCGCTTCGATCCAGCGCTTCGCGGCATGACAGGAAGTCAGTCGTTCATTAGGCGAACTCGATCCAACCCGCCCCAGCGAGGATCATGATCAACAAGAGGATCTGCGCGAGGTGAGCGCGGCGCATCAATGCCTGGCTACTACGGGTCTCACGTGACAGTGCCTCGGTCATCACCAGAGCAGGCCGAAGCCCGGTCACCACCAGCACCCCGCCGTAGACCACCAGACACCCCATCCAGATCTCGTTCCAAGACATCTCGATGACCCGCGCCCGCCAGATGCCAACAGCCAGGAACAGCGGCCACGCAAGAGCCATAAGCGCGCGCCGTCCGATATCGCCTCCGGCACCGTCGCGAAGGGTCAGCAACATGACGGCGATCACGGCGAGCCACGCGCCAACTGCTAGGCCGTCCACGCCAGCCACTTGAACCACCCCGACGAAGTCACTTGGTGAGGATACGGGCCCGTAGCGACGCGGGTTAGGCGTCCCGTCGCTAGGTGCACCTTCCCGCTCATCGGCATTATGTGGGTGAAAGAAGCCTGCCCCACTTCGCCGCGTAGCGGGCGGGTGGTCAGGTGCTCTGCAGAGGGTGGATCTGTTCCAGGGCGCGGCCGAGGTGGTCCTTCTCGAGTTCGAGCTCGTAGCGGGTCTGCAGGTTGAGCCAGAACCGGTCGGTGGTGCCGAAGTAGCGGGCCAGCCGGAGCGCGGTATCGGCGCTGATCCGGCGCTTGCCATGGACGATCTCGTTGATTCGCCTTGGCGGGACGCTGATCGACACGGCCAAGTGGTGCTGGGTCACCTCCAGCGGAGTCAGGAAGTCCTCAAGGAGGACCTCTCCAGGGTGGATCGGCGTCATGGTCGTCATCGGTGTTCCTCCTTGGTCAGTGGTAGTCGACGTTCTCGGGTCCGGCGGGCGTCCAGGCGAAGCAGACCCGCCACTGCTGGTTGATCCGAATGCTGTGTTGACCGCTTCGATCGCCTCGTAGGGCTTCGAGCCGGTTGCCGGGCGGCACCCGCAGGTCATCGAGGGTCTCGGCGGCATCCACGATGACGAGTTTTCGTAGGGCGGTCCGCTCGATCCGTGGGTCGAGCTTCTGGTTGCGTTCTCGTGAGCACAGGCGTTCGGTCATGGTGTTGCCGAACGACCTGATCACCAAGGAAGCAGAACGCGTTGCGTTATGCGGTGTCCATGGCGCAGCGCGAGAATGGCGAATACAGTGCCCCACTTCGCCGCGACGATGGCGGGAGGAACGGTGCTCAAATCGTTGGTGTGGGGCCCGCGGGGGGAGCACCATGGGAGGCGTGCAGATCTTCCGGGCCGGCTATATCTTCGACGGTGATGCTGCGCGGCAGGGCAGCGAGGTGCTGGTCGATGACGGCGGAACCGTCTTGGAGGTGCGT
>JBDSIV010000103.1:0-12179 GCA_039917755.1 Knoellia sp.
TTCTTTGAGGATGTGGTGGCGTGGTTCGCGACACGCCTGCGCGAGGGTCACGATGCTGCTGGCGCCGGCGGTGGCGTAGCGGCGGTGGTGGGCCTGCACCCACTCCTTGGGTGAGAGGGGCGGCTCAGCTGCGGCGCTTTCACCCCTGTCGATGGCGTCGATGACGATCGCAGCCCCGGCACCCTCACCGACTGCGGAGAGCTCACCCAGGGCTTCCAACCCGTCGGCGAGGTCGGCACCAGAGGCCTGCCACGTCAGGGCGGGCAGGGCTGCGGCGGCCTCGCGGGCAGCCCGGATCCGTTCCACGCAGTGCGCGTAGGTCAGGTCTGGTGCCGTCGTCATGAGAACCAACCTAGGGACAGACACTGACAGCGGCCGTACCCGAATCCACCTGTCCTGCAGGGCTATTCACCTGTGTGCATAAGGTCGAGTCACGGCCTTCTCGTCAGTCACACACGTCCCGCAGGTTGCGCTTCACCCGGGAAGGGTCACGCGCAAATTGGATACAAATTCATTGAGCCCCGCCGGCGCAAGCGTGGTTGGGTCGCGGTGGATCGGCGAAGCGGGGCTGGCCGCAGGGCATGCTCAGGAACGGATGCGGCGACCGGCGATGATCACGAGGGTGGCCACCGCAGCGGTTCCGAGCCACATGGTCACGAACACCGGGGCGTCCTGACCGACGCGCACGTGCAGGGCCGCGAACACGGCTCCCGTCGCGCCGATACCGATGACCGAGCCGAGCACGTCGGACAGCTGAAGATTCGACGAGGCCGAGCCGTGGTCGGAGGCCGGGGTCAGGGACAGCGCGAGCACCGACAGGCTGGCCGTTCCAAGTCCCATCCCGAGGCCACAGACCGCCAGAGCGCCCGCCATGAGCCAGGGCCACCATCCGAAGTGCGTGACGGCGACGACGGCGAGCAGTCCTGTTGCCAGAGCGAGCCCACCCAGGCTGACCAGCCGATCGCGGCTGCCCGAGAAGCGGTCACGGCCCTGGATCCACGACCCCACCGACCACCCGACCGACCCGACGGCGAGGACAGTCCCGGCTTGCGCCAGAGAAAAGCCGCGCTCGCCCGTGAGCATGAGTGGGATGTAGGTGATCGTCCCAAAGAAGGCGCAGGGCAGGAAGAACCGGCTCAGCATCACCGAGGGCAGACCGCGGTGCATCGTGAATGTTCCCGCCGGCAGCAATCCGGGCGCGCAGAGGAACACCCCGGCCAGGCCAAGGAGCGCCGCGACAGTCTGAGTTGACCACCTGAACTCGAGATCGTGCGTACCCCACTGCATGACACCAGCCGCCACGGCGATGCCAAGCCCCAGCCACGCGGCCCGGATGTGCCCACGATGGTCGCGACTCGACGGCTCCAGACCCGCTTCGCTCGCCTGGATCTGGTGGCGCCGCAGGATGAGCACCGTGAGCGCGACGACGACCGGCGCGATGACCATCCAGAACACCCACCGCCAGGTCCAGGTGCTGGTGACCCAGGCGGCGAGAATGGGACCGAGCAGGGAGGGGAGCACCCAGGCGGCGCTGATGATGCTGAAGACCTTGGGCCGCAACGCTTCTGGATAGGTACGGCCGATGATCACGAACGTGGCGACGATCGTCAGTCCAGCCCCCAGACCGGCCACCGCACGGCCCAAGAGGAAAGGGGTGAAGTCGGTCGACGCACCGCACACGGCGCAGCCAACCGCAAAGAGCACCTGCCCAGTGAGCAGTGAGGGCAACGCTCCCGAGCGGTCGCACCACACCCCGGCCAACACGATGCCGAGCAGCTGCAGGGTGAGCATGACGGAGAAGGCGAGACCATAGGACCGCACCGCGTGCAGCTCCATGGCGACCTCGGGCATCGCCGTGGAGACGGCCATCGACTCGAAGGCGATGACCGTGATGAGAGCGAGGATCGCGAGAGTCAACGGGGCATAGTCTGGCCCGAAGGCTCGCTGGTCGGTGCGCAACTCGACCTCTGACCCTGCGATTCCCCTTGAGCTCACTCGGTCACGCTACGCGGTGGCTGCATCGGCTTCATACCGTGGGGGAGAGCGGGTGCCCGCGTTCAGCGAGCACGTCGCGCAGGACGTCGATGTGGTCGGTGACGATGCCATCAACGCCGAGGTCGAGCAGGCGGTGCATCTCGACCCTGCTCTCGTCACTCCACATGTGGAACCACACGTGGACCTGCTTGCCGAGATGGTGTGCCACCGACACCAACTGCGGTGTCACGAGCGTGATCTCACGGCCCCTGAGGCGGTGGGTCACGGGGATCTGGAGCACGGGAGCCGGAGTGTGCAGGACCCGTGACAACGGACCGGGGGCATAGCGCAGCGCACCCGTGCCCACCTGTCCGGCAGCCGTCGCCAACCTCGGTCCCAGCGCACGACGAGCCGCCCGCACCCGCCGCTCACTGAAGGAGCCGATGCAGACCCGCTCGATGGCTCCCTGCCGCCGAATGGTCTCCACAGTTGGTGCCAGCGCTGAGTCCGCCTTGATGTCGATGTTGAGCCGTGTCGTCGGGAACTCCTCAAGGAGTTCGGTCAGCCGAGGGACAGCATCGCTGCCGCTGATGCGTGCCTCGCGCACTGCGGCATACGGAAGGTCGATGATGGCACCCTTGGCGTCCGTGACCCGGTCGAGATGCGTGTCGTGGAAGGCAACAAGCTCACCGTCAGCGGTCGCGTGGACGTCCGTCTCCACGTAGCCGTAGCCCATCTCCACCGCCCGGCGGAACGCGCCGAGCGTGTTCTCGAGGCCGACGTTCGGCGCGTAGGCCGCACCCCCACGATGCGCCATCGCAATAGGCCCGTCATGGTCGAAGTAGGCGAAGTCCGAAGCCCGTGCCATGGGTCAGATCCGAGCCCAGACGGCGACATCCGTCGGCACAAGGCCGTCGCTGGTGAGGTCACCCGACTGGTGGGTGACGCTCACCCCGTCCGGTAGCGCGACCGGCGGAGCACCGAGATTGACGAGGACGAGTGTGCGTCGTGCGTCGTCAGCCGAAGCGTTGACGAATGCGATGACCTCACCTCCCGACAACTCATGCCAGGACGCTGCCCCCAGACCCAGTCGGTCGAGCCGCCGCGTCGCGAGCATGGACCGATAGAGCTCGAGTGTCGAGCCGGCAACTCCCTCTTGCTGGTCCACGGCATAGCGACCATAGGACTCCGGCTGGGGGAGCCAAGTCGCATCGCCCGGCCCGAAGCCGAGGCTCGGTGCGTCGCGAACCCATGGCATCGGCACGCGGCAGCCATCGCGTCCGATCTCCTTGCCCTCGGTGCGCTGGAAGGTCGGGTCCTGACGGAACTCATGGGGCATGTCGGTCGACTCCGGCAGGCCGAGCTCTTCGCCCTGATAGAGGTAGGCGCTGCCCGGCAGCCCAAGCATGAGCATCGTGGCGGCCCGAGCTCGCCGCAGTCCGAGCTCGGCGTCGGGCTGGGCCCGCTCGGCGGAGATGCCGTTGGGTCGGGGGAGGGACTGGTCGAGGCCCAGTCGTGAGGTGTGCCGGACGACATCGTGGTTGGACAGCACCCAGGTCGTCGGAGCCCCGACCGCGTCATTGTCTCGGTAGGACGCCTCGATCACGTCGTGGAGCCGCGTCGCGTCCCAGTGCGTGTCAAGGAAGTCGAAGTTGAACGCCTGATGCATCTCGTCCGGGCGGACGTAGCGGGCGAGCCGGTGGCCCGGCTTGACCCAAGCCTCGGCGCAGAGGATCCGCTGAGGGGGGGGCTTCGCCTCCAGGGTCGAGCGCCAGCGGCGGTAGATCTCGTGGACGCCCTCCTGATCCCACATCGGTGCGCGTGGCTGCTCCTCATCCGCTGCGTCCTCGCCGTGGGCCGAGGGCAGGGCCGCCTCCGGGTTGTGGTCGGTGGCATCGAACGCCTGCAGTGGGCCTTCGAAGTCGGGCAGCCCTTTTTCCTTGACGAGGGCATTGGCGACGTCGACGCGGAAACCGTCAACCCCGCGATCGCACCAGAAGTCCAGGATTGACACGAACTCGTCCCCAACCTCGGGGTTGGTCCAGTCGTAGTCGGGCTGGGTTGTGTCGAAGAGGTGGAGATACCACTCGCCGGGGGTGCCGTCGGCCTCGGTGACCCGCGTCCACCCGGCACCGCCGAAGACGGACGGCCAGTTGTTGGGCGGCTCCTCGCCGTTCTCGCCCTTGCCCTGCCGGAACATGTAGCGGCCGCGCTCCGGGCTGCCCGGCGCCGCAGCCAGTGCCGCCTTGAACCACTCGTGCTCGCTCGAGGAGTGGTTGGGGACGAGGTCCACGATGACCTTGAGGTCGAGGTCGTGCGCTGTGGCAATGAGCGTGTCGGCGGCGTCGAGGGAGCCGAAGATCGGGTCGATGTCGCGGTAGTCCGCGACGTCATAGCCGGCATCGTGCATCGGCGAGACATAAAAGGGCGAGAGCCAGATCGCGTCGACGCCGAGATCGCGTAGGTAGGGGAGGCGGTCGGTGATGCCGGCCAGGTCACCGATCCCGTCACCATCGGAATCGGCCCACGACCTTGGATAGATCTGGTAGATCACGGCGTCGTGCCACCACGGCGCATCGACCGAGTCGGCGGGGTGAAGTGCGGGGGCGTCAGATGTGGTGCTGGTCACCTGCCCCATGCTTCCGTATGCCGTGCGCGCCCCAAAATCCACGTCCGACTTGGTGCCCCATTGGGACACGCCCCGCTCCCACTTTGTCCCAACGGGGCACAAAGTGGGGGTGGTGGGCGAAGGGCGGCAGCCTCAGATCACGCGACGCGGGTCAGTAGCGTCGTCGGTGTTGACGAGGCTGTGGGCGGCCCGCATGAAGTAGTCGCGCATCGCCTCGGCATGCGCCTCGGGCAGGTCGAGGGTGTCCATCGCCGCGAGCATGTGTCGCATCCACCGGTCGCGCATGTCGAGCGTCACCGCAAAGGTCACGTGCCGCATCCGCAGCCGAGGGTGACCCCGTTCCTGGCTGTAGGTGGTGGGTCCACCGAAGTACTGCTCGAGGAACATCCGCAGGCGTCGCTCGGCTGGGCCGAGATCCTCCTCGGGATAGAGCGCCCGCAACTCCGGGTCTTCAGCCACCCCGGCATAGAACTCGTGCACGAGCCGCTCGAACGTCTCCGCGCCACCCACCTCGTCATAGAAGCTCATGACTTCCCTCCCATCCCGCCGGCGAACGGGTTCATCGGCGGCGCCTTGACGCCAGCCGCGTCGAGCGCGGACTTGATGCGCTGACGCAGCTCACGCTGGATGGCGACCTTGTCGCCGGGCGAGGCCTCGGCGAGGACCCGAAGGGTCATGGTCGCCCCGGTGATCGACTCGATGCCGGCGACCGTGGGGGTGGCGAGTAGCCGCCCCTCCCACACCTTGTCCTCCGACATCTCCGCTGCTGCTCCCTCGATCACCGACGTCACCCGCGCAACGTTCTCGTCATAGGCGACGGGCACGTCGATGATTGCCGTGGCGCGGTGCTGGCTGAGGTTGCCGATGCGCACGATCTCGCCGTTGCGGATGTACCAGGTGACCCCATTGGGGTCGCGCAATCGGGTGACCCGCAGCGACACCTCCTCGACGGTCCCGATCGCCTCGCCGGTGTCGATGACGTCGCCGACGCCGTACTGGTCCTCGAAGATCATGAAGACTCCGGACAGGAAGTCCTTGACGAGGCTCTGCGCACCGAAACCCAGCGCGACCCCACCGACCCCGGCCGAGGCCAGTAGCGGCCCGAGCGGGATCCCCAGGAGAGCCATGACCGTCAGCATCGCCACGAGGCCGACGACGAACGTCACGACACTTCGCAGCAATGACCCGAGGGTCGCCGTGCGCTGCTGGTGTCGGGCCCGGGCGGTCGCGCTCGCCTCGGCGAAGAGGCGACCGGTGAGCGAGCGCTCCCGCCCCTCGGTCGCCCGCGCGTCAGTCTTGGCGGTCATCGTCTTCACGACGCGGGCGATGAGCCGGTGGAGCACCCAGCGCACGATGATGGCCAAGATGATCGTGACAAGGATCCGCAGTCCATCGGTGAGCAGCCAGTCCTGAACCCGCTCGGCGGTGTAGAAGACGGCGGTGAGGTCAGCGTGGATCATGCTTGGGCGTCACGCTGCTGCGCCGCGAGGGCGCGCGTGATCGGGTCCCGGTTCTCGGCGACGATCCGGCGCAGGGCGTCGTGTGCGTCGGTGTGCGAGTCGAGCCAAGCCTGGGTGGCGTCGCGCAACTCGACCGACGCGAGGCCACGCGGATAGAACCCGGCGACGATGGACTCGATGAGGGCCATGGATCCCTTGTCCTCCAACGAGGCCAGCACATCGTGGTAGCGCGCGACATAGGGCTCAAGGGCACTCACGTCACCGAGCCGACCGAAGCCGAGCCCATAGGCGTCGACCATCGAGTTCGACAGTCCGTCGTCCTCGACTGCGGCCTTCCAAGCGGCCTCCTTGGCCTCGGGCGTCGGGACCGCTGCTCGTGCTCGCGCCGCCCGCTCGCGCCCGGTGGCCGTGGCGTCGCGCTCGAGCTCGGCCTCGATCTCGCCGTCCTCGAGCTCGTGAGCGCCTGCAAGACCGGTGAGGAGGGTCCAGCGCATGTCGGTGTCGAGGGTGAGTCCCTCGAGACTCTCGGTGCCCGAGAGCAGACCACGCAGGTATGCCGTGTCGTCGCCGCTCGTGGTGAAGCCGGCTGCCGCCGTGATGAGCTGGAGCTGGGCGTCGCTGCCGGGGTCCGCGGACTTTGCGATGTCCCAGAGGCGGGCCAGCGTGGTGCGGCGCGTCTCTTCGCGGTTGGCCGGGGCGACATAGAGATGGACGGCGGTGCTCAGCTGCGCCACGAGCGTGCGGATGAGAGTCGAGTCCGATTCGCCTGGCATCACGTCGAGCACGAGGTCGGTGAAGGTGCGCGCGCTCATCTCGGCGTCGCGGGTCATGTCCCAAGCCGATGCAAGCACGAGCGACTTCGGGAGAGAACTCTCGAAACCGCGCACGTGCTCCAGGGCCGTTGCGAGAGAACGCTCGTCGAGTCGGATCTTGGCGTAGGTGAGGTCATCGTCGTTGACGAGGATGAGGTCGGGCTGAACGCGACCGATGAGCTCGGGGACCTTGGTGCGCTCACCCGTGAGGTCGATCTCCAGACGGTCCGTACGCACGAGACGCGACATGCCATCCGAACCGGACTCCACGGCATACAGGCCAATGGCCAGGCGGTGGGGGCGAAGCGTCTCGAAGCCTTCGGCAAAGGTCTGCTCGACGACGGCGCTGGAGATGTGGCCCTGGTCGTCGACCTCGACGGCCGAACGCAAGGTGTTGACCCCGGCAGTCTCGAGCCACGCCTTGCTCCACGTGTGCAGATCGCGACCGGAGGTGGCCTCGAGCTCGGTGAGCAGGTCGGCGAGGGTGGTGTTGGTCCACTTGTGCTTGGCGAAGTAGGCGCGCAGCCCGTCGCGGAACGGCTCACGCCCGACGTAGGCCACGAGCTGCTTGAGGACGGAAGCGCCCTTGGCATAGGTGATGCCGTCGAAGTTGACCTCGACGTCCTCGAGGTCGCGGATCGGCGCGACGATCGGGTGGGTGGAGCTGAGCTGGTCCTGGCGGTAGGCCCAGTCCTTCTCGTGGGTGCCGAACGTCGTCCAGGCCTCGGTCCATTCGGTGGCCTCGGACTGGCAGGTCGTCGACGCCCACTCGGCGAAGGACTCGTTGAGCCACAGGTCGTTCCACCACTTCATCGTCACGAGGTTGCCGAACCACATGTGGGCCAGCTCGTGCAGGACGGTGAGGGCACGGCGCTCGACGATGGCGTCGGTGACCTTGGAGCGGAAGACATACATCTCGTTGAACGTCACGCAGCCGGCGTTCTCCATCGCACCCATGTTGTATTCGGGCGTGAAGATCTGGTCGTACTTCTCGAACGGGTACTCCTGGTCGAACTCCTCCTCGAAGAACGCGAAGCCTTTCTTGGTGAGCTCGAAGAGGTTGTCGGCGTCGAGGAATTGGGTGAGCGACTTGCGGCAGAAGATGCCGAGCGGCACCTCACCGCGGCGGCTCGTCAAGCTGTCGCGCACGACGTCGTAGGGGCCGGCGACGAGCGCCGTGATGTAGCTCGAGATCGGCTCGGTCGCGCCGAAACGCCACGTCGCAATGCCCTCGCGGTCGGTGGCCTCGCCTTCGGGCGTGGGGGAGTTCGACAGCACCTGCCAGTGGCTCGGCGCGGTGACCGTGAAGGAGAAGCGCGCCTTGAGGTCGGGCTGTTCGAACACGGGATACATGCGGCGGCTGTCCGGGACCTCGAACTGGCTGTAGAGGTAGACCTCGTCATCGACCGGGTCCACGAAGCGGTGCAGCCCCTCACCGGTGTTGCTGTATTTGCCCGTGGCCTCGATGCGCAGTTCGTTGTGCGCAGCCAGTCCGCTGATCGCCAGACGAGTTCCGTCGTATGCCGGCTCGACCGATTCTCCGTTGAGCGTGACCTTCTCGACGGACTTCCCGAGGAAGTCGACGAACGTGGAGGCCCCGTCGGTCGCGCTGAAGGTGATGGTGCTCGTCGTCGCAAACGTCGTCTCGGACGTCGTGAGGTCGAGGTCAACGGAATACGCCTGGACCGAGACGAGCGCAGCGCGCTCCTCGGCTTCGGCGCGGGTGAGGTTCTTGCCGGGCACGTGGGAACTCCTGGTCTGCCGGAAAAAGGTACGGGGTGGTGTCCTTCGGATTTCCATCCTCGCATGAGGGCTCGACGTCAAAGAGCCGCCAAGGGGGTGGCACGATTGCCCCATGAGCGACGACAGCACCGAGCAGCGCCACACCGCCGAGTTCTGGTTCGACCCCCTGTGCCCGTGGGCCTGGATGACCTCTCGCTGGATGACCGAGGTGGAGCAGACCCGCCCCGTCGACGTCACCTGGTCGGTCATGTCGCTGTCGGTACTCAACGAGGGACGCGACCTTCCGGCCGACTACCGGGATTTCCTCGACACCGGCTGGGGTCCCGCGCGCGTCGTCACCGCAGCCATGGAGCTCCATGGCCCCAAGGTCGCCAAGCCGCTCTACGACGCGATCGGCACCGCGCTCCACCCAGACGCCATCGGCGACAACGACGAGGCGATCCGGATCGGCCTCGCGAAGGCGGGGCTCCCGGAGGAGCTCGCGAAGTTCGCCTCCTCGAACGAGTACGACGCCCCGCTACGCGCCTCGACCCAGAGGGCCATTGACCTGGTCGGCGACGACGTCGGCACACCCGTCATCTCCGTCGACGGTGTCTCATTCTTTGGGCCCGTCGTCACCCCCGCCCCCAAGGGTGAGGACGCCGGCAAGCTCTGGGATGGCTGTGTCCTCGTCGCCAGCACCCCGGGCTTCTTCGAACTCAAGCGCAGCCGCAGCGCCAGCCCCCAGTTCGACTGACCTCTCCACTCCGATCCACCTCGACCAGCGACGTTCGACACAGGAGCACCACGAGACATGCGCGTTCACATCGGCGGCGACCACGCGGCATACGACGTCCAACAGGATCTGATTGCCTTCCTGACGGCCGAAGGACACGAGGTGACCAACCACGGTCCCTTCGAGGTCGACCCGCTCGACGACTATCCCGTCTACGTGCTGCGTGCCGCTGAGGCTGTTGCCGCCGATGACGAGTCGCTCGGGGTCGTGCTCGGTGGGTCGGGCAACGGCGAGCAGATGGCCGCCAACAAGGTCGCAGGGGTGCGCGCAGCGCTGTGCTACAACGACGAGCTGGCCCGGCTCGCGCGCGAGCACAACGACGCGCGGGTGCTGTCCATCGGGGGCCGCATGAACACGGTGGAGCAGGCACGCTCGATGGTGCGCACGTTCCTCGCGACCCCCTTCTCCGGCGAGGAGCGCCACCAGCGCCGGATCGACATGGTCACCACCTACGAAGCCACCAAAACCCTGCCTGACCTGCCCTGATTCCCCACTCATCGCGTCTTCTCCTGCGCCTACTCGTGAGTTAATGTGACGTAACGCATCTCGCGACAGGAGGATCGCTGGTGGCTACGGATGTGAGCGTCCTCGCACGCAGATCCCCGGTGACGCTGACTCGTCGGCTGGGCCGGTCGATGTCGGTCGTGGGGCCCCGTCGCGAGCGCCTCATCTTCCGAACCCTGACCGTCCTTGGCTTCATGGTCTGCTTTGCCGTGGTGCTCTGGCCGCTGTCCGTGCCGATCGTCGTTCTGGCGCCCCTGATCCTCGTGAGTGGGTTGTATCTGCCCCACCGCCCCTTGCGTGTGCTCTTCGTGGCCATCGGGCTGGGAATCCTCCTGACGATTCCTCGGCTGTCGGGAACCACCCCCTACAAGGTCCTCATGGTGGGATCGTTGTTTGCCCTCATGGCCATGATGGGGATCGTGTCGACCTCGCGGCTGCGAGTGGGGTCGACCGGATTTCGCGGAGAGAACCTCTTCGTCGAGCTGCGAGAGCGGATCAGCCACTCCGCCCGGCTACCGGAGCTACCTGCCGGGTGGACCGCCGAAACCGCCGTGAGATCGGCTCATGGCGAGGGTTTCAGCGGTGACTTCCTGGTCGCTGAACGTACTCATGGCGGAGGGCACCTCGAAGTGGCTCTGGTCGACGTCAGTGGCAAGGGTCGCGGCGCCGGGACCCGCTCGCTCCTGCTCTCCGGGGCCCTTGGCGCCCTGCTCGGCTCGTTGTCACCGTCCTCTTTCCTCAATGAGGCCAACCGATACCTCGTTCGGCAAGGGTGGGAAGAGGGCTTCGCCACAGCCGTCCATCTCGACATCAACCTCAACACCGGCGAGTTCTCGGCCGGCAATGCCGGCCACCCGCCAGCCGTGCGGTGGGCCGCAGGCGCCGGGACGTGGAACGTCCTGGACGGCGGTGGGGGCCCCGTGCTCGGCGTCATGGAGCACGTGAGGTTCCCGCGAGCGCACGGCACCCTCGCTGTGGGGGATGCGCTGATGATCTACTCGGACGGCGTCATTGAGTCCCGCGGCCACGACCTGACCGAGGGCACCGACCGCATGCTTGGGGCCGCCTCGGAGGCGCTGATTCGGCGCGGCAACTCCGTGGCCGACGCCGTCCTCTCCTCCGCTCGCTCGGGCGAGGCCGATGACCGCGCCGTGTTCGTCATCGTGCGCGGCTGACCCGCGGTCGGCCGCGGCGGTATCGGTGAAACCTGCCGTCCGCCCAGCGGGTTAGCCTCGATGCGTGTCTCCCAGCCGTTCGTCCCTCGACCACTCGCCCAGAGAAAGCGTGCGCACCTTCACCCCACGGTGGCGCAAATCTGCGCTCACGACCGAGCGCATGGACAATTTCCTGGCGCATCACGAGATCCCTGCCGAGGGCAACCTCGACCCGCAGGCCTGGTTCGGTCGCAGCGCACCGGTCATCCTCGAGGTCGGTTCCGGCTACGGGGCCGCAGCGGTTGCCTACGCAGCGGCGCATCCCGAGCACGACCTCATCGCTGCCGAGGTTCACGTCCCGGGCGTGGCCCGAATGCTGGCAGACGCCGACACCCTCGACCTGGACAACCTCTGGGTCGAGGTTGACGATGCCCTGCCGCTGCTCAGAGAGCGCATCCCGAGCGGATCACTCGCCGGCGTGCACCTGTTCTTCCCCGACCCCTGGCCCAAGGGCAAGCACTCCAAGCGTCGGTTCGTGCAGCAGCACACACTCACCCTGCTCGCCGACCGTCTCGCGCCCGGAGGAGTTCTGCGGATCGCCACCGACCATGAGGTCTACGCCGCCCACGTGCGTCATCAGGTTGCTCACCATGCGGGTTGGACGCTCATCGAGGGACAGCGGCCGTCGTGGCGGCCCCAGGATGGCTTTGAGGCCAAGGGCCGGCGCGCAGGCCGGTCCATCCACGAGTTCGCCCTTACCCCCCGACAGCCCGAGGGCCGGGCAGTTCGTGCCACCGCGCAGGACGCCAGTGCGCAGCAACAATGAGTCGGGCTGACAGGATTTGAACCTGCGACATCTTCGTCCCAAACGAAGCGCGCTACCAAGCTGCGCCACAGCCCGTTCGCCCGCACTGTAGCGGACGCGCCGCGCACGACCCGATTTCGGATCACGCGGAGGCGGCCATTAGGCTAACCCCTGTTGCGCGATGGTCGATTCACGTCGATCGCAACGAGCACGCGGGCGTAGCTCAATGGTAGAGCCCCAGTCTTCCAAACTGACTACGCGAGTTCGATTCTCGTCGCCCGCTCTGCAGGAAAGGTATGCCGCCCACGCACTCGCGTGGGCGG
>JBDSIV010000104.1:0-77369 GCA_039917755.1 Knoellia sp.
GCGCCCGAGCCCCTGCTCCTGCCCGCCTTCACCAAGGCAGCCGAGAAGCTCCCGAAGAACTCCCTCGCCTGCAGCTGACTCAGCGCAGGCCGACGCGGCGCTCCATCGCGAGCGAGATGAGCTCATCGATCAGTTCCGGGTAGGCCAGCCCCGCGGCCGCCCACATCCGCGGATACATCGAGCTCGGCGTGAACCCGGGCATCGTGTTGATCTCGTTGAGGAGCAGCTCGCCGGAGTCGGTGAGGAAGAAGTCGCAACGGGCCAGCCCTTCGCAGCCCGCGGCGGTGAAGGCCGTGACCGCCATCTCGGCGATCTGCTCGGCGATCTCGGGTGAGACGTCGGCTGGTGCCTCGAGCCGAATGTCGCCATCGGCGAGGTACTTGGCATCGAAGTCATAGAAGGCGTGGTTCTGCACGACGATGCACTCCCCCAGCGGGCTGGTGCGAGGAGCGTCGGTGCCGTGGCCCTCGAGGACGCCGCACTCGATCTCGCGACCGAGCACGCCCTGCTCGATGATGACCTTGGGGTCGTGCTCTCGAGCCGCCTCGACAGCGGCCCGCAGATCCTCGGGGGTGTCGACCTTGGTGATGCCCATGCTCGAGCCCGCCCGGGCTGGCTTGACGAAGACCGGGAAGTCGAGTGCGCCGACCGCGTCGAGGGCCGCCTGCGGATCGCGCACCCACTCGCGGTCGGTGATGACCGTGAAGGGGCCAACCGGCAGCCCAGCAGCGGTGAAGACGACCTTCATCATGTGCTTGTCCATCATCACCGCGGACGCCGTGACACCCGAGCCGACGTAGCGGATGTCCGCGAGGTCGAGCATTCCCTGGATCGTGCCGTCCTCACCGAAGGGACCGTGAAGGAGCGGGAACACGACGTCGACCTCGCCCAACTCGCGAGGCGCCTCCCCCGGCTCGTGGACGATGAGGTGACGGGCTGTCGCACTTGTCGGGACGAGCACGGCAGGGCCTGACGGGTCCACCTCGGGGATGTGGCCCGGAGCCAGGCGCAAGGGTTCTGGGTCGTTGGGGGCGAGAACCCAGCTGCCGTCCTTGGCGATCCCGATCGGGATGACGTCATAGCGCTCGGCGTCGAGCGCCGACATGACGCTGGCAGCCGTCGCACAGGACACGGCGTGCTCGGAGGAACGGCCCCCAAAGACGAGAGCGACGCGCAATCGGCGCGGCGCATCGGCAGGGGCTGCTGACGGTGTGAGATCTGAGTTCATCGCCTTGGACCCTATCTCGCAGAGGTGCGCACACGGCATACGCTCGCTGGCGTGGAACATGACGAACTCAGCCCCGCCACCCGTGTCGTCGCCCTGGGGCGCGTCCCCCGCGAACCGGGGGCGCACGTTGGTGCGCCGTTGACGCTCACGTCGACCTATCACGCGGATGGGCCGGTGAACTACGCGCGCGCCGGCAACCCCACGTGGACGGCCTTTGAGGACGCTCTCGGATCGCTCGAGGGCGGCGATGCGTTGGTCTTCGCCTCTGGGATGGCCGCTGTTGCCGCAGCCCTCTCACTCATCCCCCATGGTGGACGCGTCGTCGTTCCTACAGCGGCCTACAACGGAACCCTGGTCACCCTCGCGGACCGCGCCGAGGCCGGCGAGGTTGACGTCACGCACGTCGACGTCACCGACACCGAGTCCGTTGTCGCCGCCCTCGACGGCGCGGCCATGCTCTGGATCGAGTCGCCCACCAACCCCTTGCTCGATGTGGCCGAGGTGGACAAACTGGCCCGCGCTGCCAACGACCGCAACGTCATCGTCGTCGTCGACAACACGTTTGCCACTCCCCTGCTGCAGCAGCCGCTCACGCTCGGAGCCGACATCGTCGTCCACTCGGCGACAAAATATCTGTCCGGTCACAGCGACCTCCTGCTCGGCGCCGCCGTGACGGGCCACGACGAGGCCGGGAAGGCACTGCACGAACGCCTCCGACGCCACCGCCAGCTCCACGGCGCGATTGCTGGTCCGATGGAGACGTGGCTGGCGCTGCGCGGACTACGAACCCTGTCGGTGCGGTTCGATCGGGCTTGCGCCAACGCTGCCGAGCTCGCCTCCCGGCTTGGAGGACACGCAGGTGTCGAGCGGGTGCGCTATCCCGGCGTTGGAGCCATGATCTCGATCGATGTCGCGAGCGATGCAGCGGGAGCCGAGCGGGTGGCTGCGGCCGTGCGCCTCTGGGTGCACTCCACGAGCCTCGGCGGTGTGGAGAGCCAGATTGAGCGCCGTCGCCGCCAGCCGGGCGAACCCGAGGCCGTGCCCGAGAACCTGTTGCGGCTCTCCGTCGGCATCGAGGACGTCGAGGACCTGTGGCGTGACCTGGACGCCGCTCTGGGCGCGATCTGAACTTCTCGCCTCAGCCAGTCTCAGCCTTCCGCGGGCGCGACAGCAGGGCCTCGACGACCTCTTGGGCTGACTTGCCCTCGGTGATCATCGCGTTGACCTGCTCGATGATCGGCACGTCGACGCCATGCCGGCGCGCCAAGTCGAGGATCGAGGTGCAGGACTTCACGCCCTCCGCAGTCTGCTTCGTCACCGCCACGACCTCGTCGACAGTCATCCCCTGGCCCAGACGCACGCCGAAACTGTGGTTGCGCGACAGGGGTGACATACACGTCGCGATGAGGTCGCCGACTCCCGCAAGACCGGCGAAGGTCACGGCGTCAGCGCCGAGGGCAAGACCCAGGCGAGTGGTCTCTGCCAGGCCGCGGGTGATGATCGAGGACTTCGAGTTGTCACCCATCCCCAGACCTTCGGCCATGCCCACAGCCAACGCGATGACGTTCTTGGTCGCCCCCGCGATCTCCGCGCCGACCACGTCGGTGGCCGTGTAGGGCCGGAAGTATGCCGCCGCGCAGGCGTCCGCAACCCGCTGCGCCACCCGCTCGTTCGCCGAAGCCACGACACTCGCGGCTGGCTGCTTCACGGCGATCTCGCGGGCGAGGTTGGGACCGGACACCACGACGATGCGATCGGTGTCGACTCCGCCGGCATCGGCGATGACTTCACTCATCCGCTTGGTGGTGCCGAGCTCGACGCCCTTCATGAGCGAGACGACGGCTGCGTTGCTCGGAAGCGTCGAACCCCAAGCCACGAGGTTGTCCCGCAACGTTTGTGACGGCACGGCAAGGACGACGATGTCGGCGCCAGCTGCTGCCTCTTGCGGGTCCGCTGTCGCCGAGATCCGTGGCGACAGGCGAAGCTCGGGGAGGTATTCGTCGTTGCAGCCTGCGTTGATCGTGTCGACGACCTCGCTCCGTCGGCCCCACATGGTCACGTCTGTCCCGGAATCGGCGAGCACGGCCGCAAACGCCGTCCCCCAGCTTCCGGTGCCGAACACGGCTGCCTTGGTCACGCGTTGTCCTCCACATCGTCGGGGTGGTTCTGGGGCCATTCTGGGGGCAGGTCGCGCGCGTGCGGGCCGGAACGCTCGGTTGGCGTGGTCGCTCGAGGGCGTCCGGTCACCGTGATCCCCTCAGCGCGGGGATCGAATCGCCCTGATGGCGCCAGCTCACCTCGCAGCACTTCGAGCTCACGGGTCACCGCGGCCATGATGCGCTCGCTGGCGTCGGCAAGGACCTCGGCAGTGACCGGCTGACCATAGAGGTCCTCCAGATCGACCGGCTCCCCTGCCCGCACCTTGATGGTGTGCCGTGGAAGCAGGCTCGGCCGGTGACCATAGGGAGCCAGGATGCCCTGCGGCCCCCACTGAGCGATCGGAATGACGGGGCACTGGGTCTCCAGAGCGATCCTCGCCGCCCCGGTCTTGGCGCGCATCGGCCACAGCTCGGGTTGGCGCGTGAGGGTGCCCTCGGGATAGAGCGCGACGCACTTCCCCTCCCGAATGGCCGCGACCGCGGCTCTGTAGGCATCGACCGCCTGGCCCGTCTCACGATAGACGGGGATCTGTTCGGCGGCTCGCACGATCGAGCCGATGACGGGGAGTGAGAAGACCTCGACCTTGCCCAAAAAGTGCGGAACGATCCCGTGGTCGTTGAGGAAGTGGCCAAAGGTGAACACGTCGATGTGCGAGACGTGGTTCGACACGGCAACATATCCCTGGTCACGTGGTAGGCGCTGGCCCCCCGACCACTTCCGTCGGGTGAGCGACATGAGGAGGGGTCGCACGACAAGGACCACAAACCGGTATGCCGTTGGCGCACCTCGTGGTCCGGTCCTCATGCAGGCCTTTCGTCTCGTTCAACGCATCACCAGCGGCTCGCCACGGTCTGCGCACATCTTGGTCTGCACCGGGGGCGATGTCGAGCACAGTCGGGCCGCGTTGGAGGATCGAGTCATGGAGTCGCCGCGCGAGACCAACTGGTTCGTCGTGGTCCCCGTCAAGGGCGGTCGGGGCGCGAAGTCCCGCCTTCGACAGCAGTTCGACGATGAAGGCCTCGTCTCGGCGATCGTCCACGACACGCTCGCTGTCGTGGCTCGCGTCGTCACGGCTGCCCGGATCGTGGTCGTGACCTCCGATCCGGACGAGGCAGCCCATGCGCGTGACCTCGGCGCGGAGGTGGTCGCCGACCCGGGCCAGGGCCTCAATGCCGCCTGCCTGGTGGGTGTGCGGGCCGTGAGATCCCTCCGCCTCGGTGCTACCGCCCCGGTAGCGGTCCTCCTCGGAGACCATCCGGCCCTGGACGACGCTGAACTACGGTCCGCTCTCGAGGTTGGATCCGCGCTGGAGACCTTCTTCGTTCCGGACGCCGAGGGGCTCGGCACCGCGCTCGTGGGAATCACACGTCCCCATGAACCCACGCTGGCGTTCGGCTCCGGGAGCGCTTCCCGGCACGCTGACCTCGGCCATGTGCGGCTCGACCTCGACCTCCCCGGCCTACGTCATGACGTGGATGACGTGGCGTCGCTGCGCCATGCCGCCACCCATCTGACCTTGGGCCCACGCACACGCCGGGCTCTCGAGCGATAGCGTCGACGCGTGCAAGCAAGCATCCACACCTTCAGCGAGGACGGCTCCGGCTCAGCGCTGCTCGACGACGGGCAGGTCGTGTCCTGGCCTGGCGAGGTCTTCGCCCACAGCGCGCTGCGACATGTGCGCGTGGGGCAGCGCGTCAGTGTCGACCTCGACGGAACGGCCGTGACCCGACTGTGGATCGTGGGGATCGGCGAAGGCGAAGTCATCCGCTGATCCGCATTCACAGCTCTCAGGCGACGCCCCTGGACGGTGCCGCGCGAAGCTGCGGGGCGCGCCATGCTGAGTGACACTGTGGAGGTGGGGCCTGAGCCGTTCGTGAGCAACGCCTGCCACAGGTACGACGTTTCTGCAACCTTTGGGGAACTCCGTCTGCCTGATCCCGCGAGAACGGATCAGACCAGAACCGGACACACGACAGGGCCGGCACCAGAAGCGCCGACCCTGTCTCTGTGCGGTGGTGACGCAGGCGTCAGCGACGACCGGCCTTCTTGGCCGGAGCCTTGGTGGCAGCCGCCTTGCCCGGGGCCTTCTTGGCAGCAACCTTGGTGGCGGTGACCTTCTTGGCGGGTGCGGCCTTGGCGACGGTCTTGGTCGCCGACTTCTTGGCAGCAGCCTTCGTCGCTGTCGCCTTGGTGGCAACCTTCTTGGCGGGTGCAGCCTTGGCGACGGTCTTCGTCGCCGCCTTCTTGGCCGGGGCCGCCTTGGTCGCCGCCTTCTTGGCTGCAGCCTTGACGGGTGCAGCCTTGACAGCCGCCTTCTTGGCCGGAGCAGCCTTGGTGGCGGCCTTCTTGGCGGGTGCAGCCTTGGCGACGACTGATGCCGTCCCTGCGCTCGCACGCTGGGCCGCGGGTGTTGCCTTGGGCAGCGTCGACGGCTTCTTCACGTAGGTCTTGAAGGCAGCGCCGGCGCGGAAGCGCGGAGCCTTGGCCTTGGGGATCCGGACGCTGGCGCCGGAGTGCGGGTTGCGGCCTGTGCGGGCGGCGCGCTCGACCCTGTCGAAGGTGCCGAAGCCGGTGATGCCGACCTTGCCACCCTTGGTGACCTCACGAACGATCGTGTCGAGGACCGCATCGAGGGCCTCCGTCGCTGCCTTGCGGCTGCCGAGACGCTTCTCGAGCTCCCGGACGAGTTCTCCCTTGTTCACTGGCTCTCCATCGAGTGTGCCGCCGGGTCAACCCGACGATGTGTGTGCGACCAGGCGATCGCCTGACCTATCTCGACGTTAGGCCCGGCGTTGCGCCGAGTCCATCACCCACGGGCGCTTTCCGTTGTCCCACAACCTCATTGAGGGAGCCACGGATCCGAGAAGTGCGGACTCGTCCGGCATCCGCCAACAAGGGAGGCGCGTTCTTGAGTAATGCCAATTCCGTTGACAGACAGGCGTATTCACACAAACGCGCTCGCTTCCCCGTCAGCCAGAGGCCCGCCTTCGAGGAGGAGCGGTAGTCACTCCAGTCACATCAGTAACATTGCGCAGGTCGGGGCACACCAACGAATTGCCTACTCCCCCAACGGCGTGTCGCACGTCTGACGGTCAAACTGTGACAGGTTTCCAGGCCGGGCGGGTCGCCTCGTAGGTGGTGATGTCACCCTCGTTGCGCAGCGTGAGGGAGATGTCATCCAATCCCTCGAGAAGGCGCCACCGGGTGTATTCATCCACCTCAAAGGCTGCGACAAGCTCGCCCGCCGTGATCGTGCGCGAGACAAGGTCGACGACGACCGGCGTCCCCGGCTCATTCTCGAGAAGCTTCCAGAGGAGCTCGACGTCGTCCTGGCTGCACTGGGCCGTGAGAAGGCCAGCCTTGCCGCTGTTGCCACGGAAGATGTCGGCGAAGCGTGACGAGATGACGACCCGGAAGCCGTAGTTCATCAGCGCCCAGACGGCATGCTCACGTGAACTCCCGGTCCCGAAGTCGGGACCGGCGACGAGCACCGAGCCCGCGGCATACGTCGGGTCGTTGAGGACGAAGGTCTCGTCCTTGCGCCAAGCCGCGAAGAGGCCGTCCTCGAAGCCGGACTTGGTCACGCGCTTGAGGTACTCCGCGGGGATGATCTGGTCGGTGTCAACGTTGCTGCGGCGCAGCGGGACACCGGTGCCGGTGTGGGTCGTGAAGGCGTCCATGTCAGACCTCCTGAGTGGCCAGGTCGGCGACGGATGTCGCGAGGGGCTCGAGATCGGAGGGGCTCGCGAGCGTGCCCAGCACCGCGGTCGCCGCGGCGACGAGCGGGCTCACGAGGTGGGTGCGCCCACCCTTGCCCTGGCGGCCCTCGAAGTTGCGGTTGGAGGTCGACGCGCTGCGCTCCCCCGGAGCGAGCTTGTCGGGGTTCATCGCCAAACACATCGAACAACCAGGAAGACGCCACTCGGCTCCTGCCTCGGTGAAGACGGTGTCGAGTCCCTCTGCCTCGGCCTGGAGGCGCACCCGAGCGGAGCCCGGGACCACGAGCATCCGCACGGAGTCGGCGACCTTGCGGCCTTGCACGACCGACGCGACGGCGCGCAGGTCCTCGATGCGCCCGTTGGTGCAGGACCCGACGAAGACGGTGTCGATCGGGATCTTGCGCAACGGGGTGCCGGGAACGAGGCCCATGTATTCGAGCGCCCGCTCTGCCGACTGGCGCTCGGTGTCGTCCATCATCGACGGGTCCGGGACGCTGTCGCCCAGAGGTGCTCCCTGCCCCGGGTTGGTGCCCCAGGTGACGAACGGACTCAGCGCGGCAGCGTCGAGGATGATCTCGTTGTCGAACTCGGCGTCGTCGTCGGTGCGCAGCTCTCGCCAGCTGGCGACCGCCGCGTCCCAGTCGGCTCCCTGGGGCGCGTGGTCGCGACCCTTGAGGTACTCAAAGGTGATGTCGTCCGGCGCGATCATGCCCGCGCGAGCGCCAGCCTCGATCGACATGTTGCAGACCGTCATCCTTGACTCCATGGACAGTGCCCGGATCGCGCTGCCGCGGAACTCGAGGACATAACCCTGACCCCCACCCGTGCCGATCTTGGCGATGACGGCGAGGACGATGTCCTTGGAGGTCACACCGTCGGGCAGTTCGCCCTCGACGGTCACAGCCATGGTGCGGAACGGCTTGAGCGGCAGCGTCTGGGTTGCGAGGACGTGCTCGACCTCTGAGGTGCCAATGCCGAACGCGAGGGCGCCGAACGCGCCATGGGTCGAGGTGTGGCTGTCGCCGCAGACCACGGTCATTCCCGGTTGGGTCAGTCCAAGCTGCGGGCCGACGACATGGACGATGCCCTGCTCGGCATCTCCCATCGGGTAGAGCTTGATCCCGAACTCCTCGCAGTTGCGACGCAACGTCTGCACCTGCGTGAGGCTGATCGGGTCGGTGATCGGACCGGGCGTCGTCGGGACGTTGTGGTCCTCGGTCGCGAGGGTGAGTTCGGGGCGCCGGACGGGCCGCTCCGTGAGCCGCAAACCATCGAAGGCCTGCGGGCTCGTCACCTCGTGGAGCAGGTGGAGATCGATGTAGAGCAGGTCCGGCTCTCCCTCGCCCCGACGCACCACGTGTGCGTCCCATACCTTCTCTGCCAGGGTCTTGCCCACAGCCAACACCTCCACGAAACCGGTTTGTGGCGTCGCCTTCCCCATGGTCGGCAACATCGCTCCCATCGAGAGTTCCACGCGTCCCGCGTGCGGGAACTTGCGTCTCACGGCTTGGGACGGCAGTATCAAGACATGGACAACACCAGTGGGGTCGGCGTTCTCGACAAGGCAGCCATCGTCTTGAGTGCACTTGAAGCAGGGCCCTCGACCCTCGCCCAGCTCGTCACCGCCACCGGTCTGGCTCGTCCGACGGCTCATCGCCTTGCCGTGGCCCTCGAACACCACCGCCTCGTGGGCCGCGACATGCAGGGCCGCTTCGTGCTCGGTCCACGTCTGGGCGAGCTGGCGGCCGCTGCTGGTGAGGACCGCCTCCTTGCAGCTGCTGGGCCTGTCCTCGGCGCCCTGCGCGACCACACCAACGAGAGCGCCCAGCTGTTCCGGCGTCAGGGCGAGCACCGCATCTGCGTCTCAGCCGCCGAGCGGCCCGTGGGCCTGCGCGACTCGATCCCGATCGGTGCCAGCCTGACGATGCTCGCCGGCTCGGCTGCCCAGGTCCTCTTGGCCTGGGAGGAGCCCGACCGGCTCCACCGCGGCCTGCAGGGTGCCGCCTTCAACGCCACCACTCTCTCCGGTGTGCGCCGGCGCGGTTGGTCCCAGAGCGTGGGCGAGCGCGAAGCCGGCGTCGCCTCTGTCTCCGCCCCGGTCCGTTCCCCGTCCGGACGAGTCATCGCAGCCGTCTCCATCTCGGGACCGATCGAGCGCCTGTCCCGCCAGCCCGGCCGTCTCCACGCCGCCACTGTGATCGCGGGCGCCAACAAGCTCACCGAAGTTCTCGCCCGTCACGCCAAGACGGCCGAAGAGCAGCACTCCGCCTGACCGCACACGGCGAGCGGACGGCATACAACGCAGAAGTCCCCGCCACCTCGATGAGGTGACGGGGACTTCTTGCAAGTAGCCCCGACGGGATTCGAACCCGCGCTAACGCCGTGAGAGGGCGCCGTGCTAGGCCGCTACACAACGGGGCCCTAGCTGCTGTCAGAGCAAGCTCCGGACAGCAGATGAAAGAATACCGCAAGGCGGCAGTTCCTTCGAATTGGCCTATGCCACAAGGGCATTGACCTAGCTGGGGTACCAGGACTCGAACCTAGAATGACGGTACCAGAAACCGTAGTGTTGCCGATTACACCATACCCCAAGGGGGTATCACCGTTGCTTCGGTCCGAAGACCTCATTCACTGGTGAACCGAGGAGTGATACTACCGGCCACTCCCCCGGCGCCCAAATCGGTTGGTCCGTGAGCCCCGCGGAGGACTCAGAGGGAGTCGCGCAGGGCCTGCAGACGAGTCCGGGTTGAGGTCTTGCCCAGGATCTCCATCGACTCGAACAGTGGTGGGCTGATGCGCGCACCCGAGACTGCGGTGCGCAACGGGCCGAACGCGAACTTTGGCTTGATGCCCAGGCCTTCGACGATCGAGGAGCGCAATGCCGCCTCAATCCCGGCGGCGTTCCAGTCGCTGTCGCTGCCGAGCACTCCCTTGCCCTGGTCGTCAATGTCGCCCAGGGCAGCCAAGGCGGCATCGAGCACCTGACCGGCATCGTCCTTGAGTTGGCCGCGGGCGTCCTCGGCGATCTCCAGGGCGTCGTCGGCGACGAAGAAGGGGCGGACGAGCGCGGAAGCCTCAGAAAGATGGGCGATGCGCGTCTGGATGAGCTCGGCCACGGCCTTGAGCCGGCCAAGCTCCCCGAGCGACGGGTTGCCCGAGAGCACCTCGTCGCGCTCGAGGAACGGCAGCAGCCTGGAGGTGAAGTCTCCGAGCTCGAGCTCGCGGATGTAGACGCCGTTGAGCCAGTCGAGCTTCTTGAGGTCGAAGATCGGCCCGACCGGGTTGACCTTCTTCCAATCGAAGCCTTCGCTGAACTCACTGAAGGTGAAGACCTCCCGCTCCGTGCCATCAGCCTCAAGAATCGGCGGATAGGCGAGCAGGGCAAGGAAGTTCACCAGCGCCTCTGGGAGGTAGCCCTCCTCGCGGAACCAGGTGAGCCGCGCAGCCGGATTCTTGCGCTTGGAGATCTTGGACTTGTCCGTGTTGCGCAGCAGCGGCATGTGGGCGAACTTCGGCGGCTCGAGCCCCAGCCACTGATAGAGGAGCACGTGCTTGGGCGTGCTCGAGATCCATTCCTCGCCGCGCACGACGTGGGTGATGCCCATCTCGGAGTCATCGACGACAACGGCGAGGTGATAGGTGGGGAATCCATCGGCCTTGAGGATGACCTGGTCATCGGGGCGCGGGGCAGAGACGGTGCCCCGGATGAGGTCGTCGAAGCTCAGGGGTGCGTCGTCGGGGATGAACATGCGCACGACCGGCTGCTTCTCGCTGAAGCCGGGCAGCGCGGCCCGCTCCTCGCGCGTCTTGCCGTGGCAGAGACGGTCGTAGCCGGTGGGCTGCTTGGTCTTCTGCTGGACCTCGCGCATCTGGGTGAGGCGCTCGCTGGAGCAGTAGCAGTAGTAGGCATTTCCCTCGGCGAGCAGTCTCTCGACATAGGGCTTGTAGGTTTCAAGTCGCTCACTCTGGCGATAGGGCGCGAACGGTCCACCCACGTCCGGCCCCTCGTCCCAGTTCAGCCCGAGCCAGTGGAGGGTGTCGTAGACCTGCTGCTCGCTGTCGGCCTGAAAACGGGCGCGGTCGGTGTCCTCGATGCGCAGGAGGAAACGCCCACCCTGCTGTCGCGCGAACGCGAGGTTGAACAACGACATGTAGGCCGTTCCGACGTGCGGGTCTCCTGTGGGCGACGGGGCCACACGAAGTCGGGGGCTGCTGGCTGCGGGGCTGGGCTGTTCGCTCATGATTCCCCGATTCTAGGTCTACGTTGAGCAGGAGGACCGGGCGACCGGCGTCCGGCGAGATGTCCGGAGGCACGCCATGTCCAATCACGTCTATGCCATCTCAGAGCTGGTGGGCAGCTCCCCCGACGGTATCGAAGCCGCGGTCAACAACGCCATCGCCTCGGCCAGGACGAGTGTCCGCAACCTCGACTGGTTCGAGGTGACCCAGATCCGGGGCCACCTCGGCGACGCCGGTGAGGTCGCCGACTGGCAGGTCGGGATCAAGCTCGGCTTCCGCGTCGAGAAGTAGCCCGCGCGACTACGACGTGGGCAGGGTGTCGCGTCGCCAAGCCAACCACGCGCGTTCGGCAGGATTCTTCGTGGTCGTGATGGCCGCGGCATACGCGCGTCTTGCGTCGCCTTCACGTCCCAGCCTGCGCAACAGGTCCGCTCGCGTTGCGTGCCATGGTGCGTATGCCGTGAGCTGCAGTTCGTCCACGATCGCCAGTCCCACGTTCGGCCCGTTGAGTTCGGCCACAGCCACGGCGCGGTTGAGCGCGACGACAGGCGTGGGCCTCAGGTGCATGAGCTGGTCATAGAGCGCGATGATCTGTCCCCAGTCCGTGAGGGAGATGTCGAGGGCGTCCGTGTGGACTGCCTGGATCGCGGCCTGGAGCTGATAGGGACCAGGAGCGCTGCGGCGCAGGCACTCTCGCACGAGCGCGTGCCCTTCGTCGATGAGCCTCGCGTCCCACCGGGTCCGGTCCTGCTCATCGAGTGTGACGAGTTGGCCGTCGGCGGCGATGCGTGCCGGACGCCTCGCGTGGCTGAGCAACATGAGCGCCAGCAGCCCGTCGACCTCGGGCGGCGAGCCAATGCCGTGGGAGATCGACTGAACCGCGCGGGTGAGACGGATGGCCTCGTTGGCGAGGTCCTGTCGGTCGGGGTTGTCGGCGGTCGAACTGAGGTAGCCCTCGTTGTAGACGAGATAGAGCACCGCGAGCACCCCGTCGAGGCGCTCGGCGAGGTCGTCGTGCTCGGGGATCCGGTACGGGATGACGGCTTTGGCGATCTTGGTCTTGGCCCGGGTGATGCGCTGCGCCATCGTCGTCTCGGGCACGAGGAAGGCATGGGCGATCTCCGCGACTGTGAGTCCACCGACGAGCCGCAAGGTCAGGGCGACCCGCGCCGGCTCGGCGAGAGCCGGGTGGCAGCAGGTGAAGATGAGGCGCAGGCGGTCGTCGGTGACCGGGCCAGTCGGCTCCGGGAGGGTGTCGTCGGTGATCATGGCGGTCTCGGCATACTTCACGGCGCGGACTTTCTCGCGGCGCAGGTGGTCCAGCGCCTTGCGGCTGGCCGTCGTCGTGAGCCACCCGGCAGGGTTGGGAGGGACACCGTCGCGCGGCCAGCGCTCCAGCGCGATGACGAGAGCTTCTCCGAGGACATCCTCGGCGAGATCGATGTCGCCGTAGCGGGCGATGAGACCTGCCACCACCCGGCCGTATTCGGTGCGGACGACCTCAGCGACAGCGTCTGCACCGAGAGCGGCAACGGGGTCAGGTGCCTTCACGCGTAGGACGTCACTGGGACGCGTTGTCGAACGGACGGACCTCCACGGAGGCGCTGCACGCGGCCGAGCCCTGCTTGGCCCAGTCGAGGGCGTCGTCGAGGTCGGTGGCCTCGATGATCCAGAAGCCTCCGAGGAACTCCTTGGCCTCCGAGAACGGGCCGTCGGTGACGGTGGGTGTGTCGCCCGTGGCATTGACGGTCGTCGCGGTCGTGATCGGCTCGAGTCCGCCAGCGAAGACCCACTTGCCCGCCGCCTGCGTCTTCTCGTTGAACTTCCCGACGGTGGCGAACATCTTCTGCATCTCGTCGTCGGTAGGGATTGCGTCATCGGTGGAGCCGACAACCGAAAGCATGTACTGGGTCATGGTGGTTCTCCTCTGATGAACGACCGGCCGCCGTCAGTGGCGCCCTGCGTTGTCGTTCATCCTCTCCACGAATGGACCAGCACGGAAACGACACTGGGCACCAAACTTTTTGACTTTCCTTTTCGGTGCCACGATCGGGGTATGCCGTCCGCTCCCCCGCCGCTGCTCCGCACCGACCGTCTCGTCCTGCGCCGTTGGCGCGCCACCGACCTCGACCCGTTCGCCGCGCTGAACGCTGACCCCCACGTCATGCGCTACTTCCCAAGTACGCAAACGCGTGAGGAATCCGCCGCGCTCATCGAGCGGGCAACCGGGAACTTCGACTCGCTCGGATACGGCCTGTGGGCTGTCGACCGTCTGAGCCGCGCCGACCGCACTGACCGCGATCAGGCCGGCGAGTTCATCGGGTTCGTCGGTTTGGCACCGATGCATCCTGGTTCACCCGGCGCGGGTGGCGTCGAGGTCGGCTGGCGCCTGGCAGCCTCCGCGTGGGGGCAGGGCCTCGCAACGGAGGCGGCCCGCGCGAGTGTTGCGGACGGCATACAGCGCGTGGGCTTGGACGAGATCTGGTCATGGACGGCGGTGGCCAACACTCCGTCACAGGCCGTGATGCAGCGGCTCGGGATGCGCGAGTACGCCCGGACCCTGCATCCGGATCTGCCCGCTGACCACCTGCTCGCCGAGCACGTGACCTTCCGTCTCGACGCCGGCGACTGGCCGACGTCCGACCTCACTCCGCGTTGACGAAGGGGTTGCTCAGCGTGCCGATCTGGTCGATCTCGACCTCAACGCGCTGACCGGCGATCACTGGGCCGACGCCAGCGGGTGTGCCGGTGAGGATGACGTCGCCGGGCAGTAAGGTGAACGCCTGCGAGGCGTGAGCGATGAGTTCGGCAACGCCGTGGACCATGTCCGAGGTCGACCCATCCTGGACGACCTTGCCGTCGAGGGTCGTGCGGATCCGGCAGGCCGAGGGGTCGAGTTGAGTCTCGATCCACGGGCCGAGCGGGCAGAAGGTGTCCAGGCCCTTGGCCCGCGCCCACTGTCCGTCGCCACGCTGGAGGTCACGCGCCGTCACATCGTTGGCGACGGTGTAGCCGAAGACGATTGACAGGGCGTTGCCGACCGGCACGTCCTTCGCGACGCGGCCGATGATCACCGCAAGCTCGCCCTCATAACTGACCTCTTGGGTGAAGCCCGGGATCACGACCGGGTCACCGGGGCCGACGACGGCAGTGTTGGGGATGAGGAACATCAGTGGGCTCGCAGGGGCCTCGCCGCCCATCTCCTTGGCGTGCTCGGCGTAGTTCTTGCCGATGCCGATCACCTTGCTGCGCGGGATGACCGGCGCGAGGAGCCGCACGTCCGCGACGAGGTGGGTCGCGCCCGTCAGCTCGATCTTCGTGTAGAGCGGGTCGCCGGTGATCTCGGCGATCTTCTCGCCGGCTCCGTCGACCAGCCCGTAGACCGGGTCCTCACCTGTCGTGAATCTCGCAATACGCACGAAGTCACTCTAGAGCGAGCCCTCAGCCGAGGCGACCAGCGACGGTCTCGGCGCGGACGGCGTACCTGGTGTCGTTGGTGGCCACAGGTGTCGTGTCAGCGGACGTGAACGCGGTGGCCACGTCGGCGACGTCGGCCCCAACCGACGCGGCGGAGCGGGCGGCGGCATCGTTGAGGAAGGTCTGGAGCAGGCCCGAAAGCACTGGGACCTGGTGCGGTGAGATTGCGCTCGACGGTGGCGAGAGCTGCGAGAGCGCTGGGCGAAGTCGACGCTCGGACGCGCGCAGGGCGTCACGTCGTTGGCGCCGATGTCGATTGTGACCAGGTCGACCTTGTTCTTGTGGGCCCCGAGGAACTCCAGCTCGTGGCGTTGTTCGGTGGCGCTGCTTCACCTCAACTCACCTACGCTTGGGTGGCCATGCTGCCCCTTGCCCACACACTCCTCGCTTCCCCGATCTGGACCGCACGCGAGATCGCGCACCAGACTCGAGTCGAGGCGGCGACTGCAGCTCACCGCTCGCGGCGGGGTCAGGGTCTGCGGCACCCGATCGAGGACTTCCTCTTCAGCTACTACTCCACGACCCCAGCTCAACTGCGTCGGTGGCACCCCGGCGCCGGTGTGCGGCTCGAGGGGGCGGCGCAAGCGGAGCGCGCCTCGTGGAAGCACTATCGCGTCGTTGCAGGGGCGGTTGAGGTGGACGTCGAGGACTTCGTGGCGGCCCGTGGTCGCGCCGTTGAGTTCATCCATCGACTGCTGTCCGCCACTGCTTCCCGACCCGCCCGGTTGGGCTGCTTCGGGCTGCATGAGTGGGCCATGGTCTATCGAGCTCGCGAGGGCGACGTGCGACACGAGCAGGTGCCGCTGCGGCTCGGCCAGGCGGGGACGGATGAGGTCGTCGAGCGCCACCAGATCACCTGCAGCCACTTCGACGCGTTCCGGTTCTTCACCATAGACGCCGTGTCGCGCAATGCGATTCAGCCGACGCGTGAGACTCAGGTCGAACTCGAACAGCCCGGCTGCCTGCACGCCGGGATGGACGTCTACAAATGGGCGACGAAGCTGACACCCCTCGTCCCGAGTGAGCTGACGATGGACTGCTTCGACCTCGCTCTGGAGATCCGCGTCCTCGACATGGAGGCCTCGCCCTACGACCTCTCGGGCTATGGCGTCGAACCGGTGAGGATCGAGACGGCAGCCGGCAAGGCGGCATACCTGGAGCGCCAGCGAGCGTTCGCCGAGCGATCCAACATCCTGCGACAACGCCTTCTTGCCGTCCTCGACGCCTCCGGTGCGGCTGCGCTCACTCAGGCCTGAGGCGGCCGCGGCCGGACTTCACATTGCCGCGTCGCTTCTTGGCGTCGAGCCGGCGGCGTTGTGAGCCGCGGGTCGGTCGGGTCGGACGCCGGGTCGGCGAAGGGGGCGACAGGGCATCTCGCAACAGATTCGCAAGGCGCTCTCGGGCCGCGGCTCGGTTGCGCAGCTGCGATCGGTACTCCGACGCGGCCACCACGAGCCGGCCCTGCACCAGGTGTGATGCCAGGACCTCGAGAACACGTTCGACCTGCGTCGGTGTGAGCGAGGTGGACGCCGCCGGATCGAAGGTCAACTCGACGCGACTGTCGGTGGTGTTGACTCCCTGCCCGCCAGGCCCCGACGACCGGCTGAACCGCTCCATGAGCTCACCAGCGTCGATGGTGAGCCCAGCCGGCAGGCCCGGACCGGGACGCACCCTGAGGTCACCCACCCCGCTACTCACCATCGCACCATCCTCGCCTACGAACCTCAGGCGTTGGCGTCGCCGCCGGGATCAGCGGGCAGGAACCCCAGCACGGAGCAATCCATAGGTCACGCTCTCGACGAGCGCCCGCCAGCTCGCCTCGAGAATGTTGGGTGCGACGCCGATCGTCTCCCAGGTCGTTGCACCGTCGCTCGTCTCGATGAGCACCCGGGTCACTGCATCGGTTCCGTGCGCCGCATCGAGGATGCGCACGCGGTAGTCGATGAGCTCGAGGTGCTCGACCTCCGGGTAGGCCGGAGCCAGCGCGAGGCGCAGGGCGTGGTCGAGCGCATTGACGGGACCGTTGCCCTCGCCTGTGCGTAGGACTCGCTTGCCGCCAGCGGTGAGCTTGACCGTCGCCTCGGACAAGGCATCACCTGCCGACTGCGAGTCGGTAATGACCCGCCAGGACTCGATCTCGAAAAAGTCCGGAAGCGCACCCTCAACCTCACGCCGGAGCAGGAGTTCGAAGCTCGCGTCGGCCGCATCGAAGGTGTAGCCACGCAACTCGAGATCCTTGACCTTGGCGAGCACCTTCTTGACCAAAGCGCTGTCGGTCTCGTCCTCGGGGTTGAGCTCCAGACCGAGCTCGCGCGACTTGAGCTCGATGGACGCCCGCCCGGCCATGTCGGAGATGAGCATCCGCATGTCGTTGCCGACGTCCTTGGGGTCAAGGTGCTGATAGAGGTCGGGGTCGACCTTGATGGCGCTGGCGTGCAGACCCGCCTTGTGCGCGAAGGCGCTGGCCCCGGTATAGGGCTGACGCGAATAGGCCGGCACGTTGGTGATCTCACTGATTGCGTGACTGATGCGTGTGGACTCCTGGAGACGGCGAGGCTCCATCACCTGCACCCCCTCCTTGAGCTGGAGGTTGGCCACGACGGTCACGAGGTTGGCGTTGCCAGTGCGCTCGCCGTAGCCGTTGATCGTGCCCTGCACGTGAGTGGCTCCGGCATCGACGGCGGCCATGGAGTTGGCCACGGCGCAGCCCGTGTCGTTGTGGCAATGAATGCCGAGTCGGGCGTCGCCGCTCACCGAGTCGATCCCCAAGGTGGCGACGACGTCCTTGACCACGTCCCAGACCTGCCCGGGCAGCATGCCGCCGTTGGTGTCGCACAACGCCGCGACCTCCGCACCCGACTCGAGCGCAGCGTGAAGTGACTCGAGGGCATAGGCCCGGTCCACGGCATACCCGTCGAAGAAGTGCTCAGCGTCGACAAAAACGCGCCGCCCCTCGGAACGCAGCAACGAGACCGTGTCGCGGATCATCTCGAGGTTCTCAGCGCCGGTCGTGCGCAGGGCGCGCTCGACGTGTCCGATGTGCGACTTCGCGACCAGGGTGACCACTGGCGCCTGGCTGTCTAGAAGCGCGCGCACCAGCGGGTCGGTGGCTGCCTTGCCGCCGACGCGACGGGTCGCACCGAACGCAGCGAGCGTGGCGTTCTGCAGCGTGAGTTCGGTGGCGGCCCGGGCGAAGAACTCTGTGTCCTTGGGGTTCGCGCCGGGCCAGCCACCTTCGATGAAGCCGACCCCAAGATCGTCGAGGTGCGACGCAATCGTGAGCTTGTCCACGACGGAGAGGTTGAGTCCCTCCTGCTGGGCACCATCACGCAACGTGGTGTCGTAGACGTGCAGGTCGCTCATGGGTGTCGCCTCGATCTGGTCTCATGCGTCGGCTTCGTCCAAACGTGTCTCAAGTGTCGCTGTCGACGTGCGCTGCCGCTCGGGTGCCGGGGGTGTGGCGGCCGAGCCCTTTGTCCGGGCGACTCCGGCTCACCGTCGTCGACCAAACAAAAAGACCCCCCGGGTAGGGAGGTCTGCGCGACGAACGGTGAAGTTCGTCGCGCTAGTCGATAATGACGGTGGCGGTAGCCACGGACAGGAGAGTCACCGGTTTAGCGTGGCACGAGCGATCAGCATCCGGGAAGCCCTGTCCACAGTGCGGGCATCTCTGTTGGGTATGCCGTCTCCTTGCCACCGACGCTAGGCTCGTCTTTCATGGGAGAGACACTCCACCTGACCGCGGTGCTCGAGCCACGTGGTCCCGCAGGTGGGTTCGCCTTCACCGACGAGCAGGTGGCCGCACTGGGGGACGGCGCCAAGACGTTCCCCGTCGTCGTCACCATCAACGGCAAGGACATCGCGCTTCGGCTGGCGCGCATGGGCGGGGAAAACCTCGTCGGCTTCAGCAAGGCGGCCCGGGCGCAGGCCGGGATCGACCTGGGGGTCGAAGTGACCTTCGACATCGCTGCTGATGTGACGCCTCGCACCGTTGAGGTGCCCGAGGACCTGGCCGCTGCTCTGGCTGCGGACGCCGCAGCCAAAAAGACCTTCGAAGCCCTGGCCTACTCGCATCGCAAGGAGTTTGTCCGCTGGGTCTCCGAGGCCAGGCGCGAGCAGACTCGCACAGATCGGATCGCCAAGACCGTTGAGATGGTGCGCGCCGGTGAAACGCGCTGACGAATCGCTCAGCCCGTGACAGTGGCATGGCCAGCCTTTTTCTTGACTCATTCCAGAATTGCTGGTTGAGTGAGGTCATGCCCACCCCCTTGCAGCCAGCAGCCCTGCTGCGCACTGCTTCTCTGCGGGTGACCCGGCCACGGATGGCCGTTCTCGAGGCCGTCTGGGCGCACCCCCACGCCGATGCCGACACGGTGGCGCGCGCGGCCCGGGCCGAGCTCGGCACCGTGTCCACCCAGGCCGTCTATGACGTCCTTGCCGCCCTGAGCCGCGCCGGGCTGATCCGCCGGATCGAACCCGCCGGCTCCCCCGCACGCTACGAGGGCCGCACTGGCGACAACCATCACCACATCGTCTGCCGCCAGTGCGGTGAGATCGCCGATGTGGACTGCGCCGTGGGCGAGGCCCCGTGCCTCAACGCCACAGACAGCCACGGCTTCGTGATCGACGAGGCCGAAGTGACCTATTGGGGCCTGTGCCCCACGTGCAATGTCGCTGCGGGGTCCATCTCCACAGCGTCCATCGATCATCTGTAGCCATCACCAACCGCACACCACCCAAGGAGAGACACCGATGAGCGTTGAAGGCCCCCGGCAGGACCCGGGCAACACCAAGCCACTGACCACGGTCGCCGGAGCACCGGTCTGGGACGGCGAGAACAGCGTCACCGCCGGTCCGCGCGGCCCCCTCCTCCTCCAGGACGTCTGGTTCCTCGAGAAGCTGGCCCACTTCGACCGTGAGGTGATTCCTGAGCGGCGCATGCACGCCAAGGGTTCGGGCGCCTTTGGCACCCTCACCATCACCAACGACATCACCCAATACAGCAGCGCGAAGATCTTCTCCGAGGTTGGCAAGCAGACCGAGATGTTTGCTCGGTTCTCCACGGTCGCCGGTGAGCGCGGCGCTGCCGACGCCGAGCGCGACATCCGCGGTTTCGCCGTGAAGTTCTACACCGAGGAAGGCAACTGGGACCTCGTCGGCAACAACACGCCGGTGTTCTTCTTCCGCGACCCGCTGCAGTTCCCGGACCTCAACCACGCGGTCAAGCGCGACCCCAAGACCAACCTGCGCAGCGCAGAGAACAACTGGGACTTCTGGACCAACCTGCCCGAGTCGCTGCACCAGGTCACCATCGTCATGTCCGACCGCGGCATACCGGCCACCCTGCGCAACATGCACGGCTTCGGCTCGCACACCTACTCGTTCACCAACGCCGAGGGTGAGCGCTTCTGGGTGAAGTTCCACCACCGCACCCAGCAAGGGATAAAGAACCTCACCGACGCGGAGTCCGCTGCCCTCATCGGGCAGGACCGCGAGTCCCACCAGCGCGACCTGTTCGAGTCGATCGAGAAGGGCGACTTCCCCAAGTGGAAGCTGTTCGTTCAGGTCATGCCCGAGGCCGACGCCGAGAAGGTTCCCTACCACCCGTTCGACCTGACCAAGGTCTGGCCCAAGGGCGACTACCCGCTCATCGAGGTCGGCGAGTGGGAGCTCAACCGCAACCCGGAGAACTACCACATGGACGTGGAGCAGGCTGCCTTCAGCCCCGCCAACGTCGTGCCGGGCATCAGCTTCTCCCCCGACCGGATGCTCCAGGGCCGACTGTTCTCCTACGGCGACGCCCAGCGCTACCGCCTCGGCGTCAACCACCACCAGATCCCGGTCAACGCCCCGCGCGCGGTCGCGAACCCGAATGACCCGCACCGCGACGGCGCCATGAGGATGTCGGCGGGATCGACCCCCTCGATCACCCCCAACTCCTATGGTCGCTACTCCAGCCAGCCGCAGTACCGCGAGCCTGCCTGGGGCATCGGCGGCATCGGCGACCGGTTCAACTTCCGTGAGGACGACGACAACTACTTCGAGCAGCCCGGCATCCTCTTCCGCGAGAAGATGACTCCCGAGCAGCAGCAGGTCCTCTTCGAGAACACCGCTCGCGCTATCTCCGGCGCCTCGAAGGAGACCATCGAGAGGCACATCCACAACTGCACGCAGGCCGACCCGGCCTACGGCGAGGGCGTCCGCAAGGCCATTGATGCGCTCAACGCGCAGGTCGGCGATGCCGAGGACGTGCCCAAGGGTGCTGCCAACGCCAACGCCCCGACCGACGGCGAGACCGACCGCAACCTGAGCGGTGACGGGTCGGACAAGAAGGACGACTTCTCCGACCTGCTCTGAGCCAACGGCGTCACCGATGGTGACGGACTCGGAAGGGGATCGCGACCCGAGGTCGTGGTCCCCTTCGTCGTGCTGCCGCTCATGCTGGGATGGCCACGACGAGGCACTGGCCGAACGGGCATTTCGTGGAACAAAGCCGCAGGGCGGTCAAGGTTCGAGCAGGGCCTGGGTGCCAAACATCTCGGCGGCCTGACGCGCCGTGGGCGTGCCAGCGTCGAGGTCAGCACCGGCGGCGACGAGGGCGCGCACGACGTCCTGCTCACCCTTGAAGAGCGCCCCCGCCACCGGCGACTGGTCGCGATCATTGCGCGCATCGACGTCCGCGCCTCGCTCGATCAACGCGACGACGGTCTTCGCGTGGCCGTGGTAGGCCGCAAGCATGATCAGGCTGTTGCCGGTGGGGTCTGCGAGGTCGACCGGGAGTCCGTGATCGAGGAGTTCGAGGAGTTCGGACGTCTCTCCAGTGCGTGCCCACTCCGCTGCCATGGCGGCGACACGTGCCGTCTGCTCAGGGGTCAGTCCGCTGGTCGGTGTCGACATGAGGCAAGCCTAGTGTTGCGCGCCGCCCCTGCTCGGACCGCCCGGCATGCGCCGCGACCGGTCAGGCGCGTTCCCGTCCCACCCCGCGCCGGGGGACTGCGCCGTCCAGACTGGCCTCGTCGGCGGCCGAGCGGCCCACGTTCCACCCCTCTGCATCACGCACCGACCCGATCGAGCTCTTCTTCACCACGGGGAACCACTCGCCCATGACCGCGTCGACCTCCTCGTCGCGCGCGGCGAGGATGGGCACAAGCTCTTGACCCCGGAGGCCCGCCGACGCCTGCGCCGACGCCACCTCCGCGTCAGCAACCTCCCGCAGCCGCTCACCGATGCGGTGGGCATAGGCCGTGAGGAAGGACTGGCGGAAGGATCGGGTGCGGCTGCGCCCACGGTGATCGGCGCGCTTGCCCTCGGCCATCAGTCGAGTATTGGCCTGGACGAGCAGCGAGGTGAAGAGCAGCTCGACACCGTCGAGGTCAGACTCAAAACCCATGACCGTGCCGAAGCCGAGCTCTCGGGTCCACACCATTTTGCATCGGTTGGCTCGGGCCACCGCATCAAGCAATGAGGCCTTGGGCCCGTCATACGGAGTGTCGATCCCGATCCGCCTGCCGGCCGGACCGCCATGAGCGCGTGCGCCCGTGCCACCAGAACGTCGCTCCTCTGCGGCCAGCCACGCAGCATCGATGCTGTGCCGGGCCATCAGCGCCTGAGCGCCGGCGGTGAATGTCTCAGCCTCGGCCTCGAAGGTCGTCGACTCAGCCTTGGCCAACATCATCCGGACCCGAGCAAGGATCCGGTCATCAACCGACCCGACCGGCTTCCCGGGCACAGCCTTCTGACCCCGGGCGGTGCCGGGCTCCGGGGGTGGCACCGTGCCCGGCAACGGTGAGAGCTTCTCGATGTGCGGGAGGGTCCAGAGCAGGTGCAACACCGTCAGTGTCTGCGCCAGCAGTGACAGCCAGTCGACCCCCCGCTCGCGATGAGCGTCGAGCCAGGTCTGCGAACGCGGCCACCAGACCCCACCCTCAAGTTCCTCGATCTGAGCCAACCAGCGGTGGTCCACCGTCGAGGCGGCGTAGCGCCCCAACTCCTCGCTCATCGCATCGACAACCAGGGCCTGCTCCGGAGCGGAGAGTGTGCGCGCCGCCATGCGGTGCACGTCGGTCGGCTGCCACCCGCGCTGCCACGCCTGGGTGGTGCCCGCGGCGACCTGTGCGACCAGCGTGGTGACCACGGACCTCTGCCCGTCGTCACTAATGCTGCACCGCTGCGCGAGAGCCACGGTCGCATCGTCGAAGGCACGAACCCGGCGGGAGTCAAGGGCTGCAAGGGCAAGCGCGACGAGGGCTTCGGTCGAGCGAGGGCTGTCCTCGTCACCGTGACCCGGCTCGCGCCAGGCCCTGCTGTGCTGACTCATCGGGCTCCCCCTGTCGTCGTATGAGCGTTCAGCATGACACCGGCCACGGACGCTCCGACACCACCGAAGCCTCTGCTGTGGACAACGGCGAGCGGATCGAGGAGCTGTGGACAACGACGCCGAGCAATCGCGAAGAGGAATGTGTCAATCAAAAGTTGACGCGGCCCCTCCTGTCAATCTCATCTTGACGCATGGCTTCTCCACCGACCCTCAGCCCGAACAAGGCGACTTCGCTCTCGACCGGCATGATCTGCGTCCTCCTCGGCTTGGGCGCGTTCATGCTCTCGCAGGGTCGCGATGGCTTCGACAAGGGCCTCTTCATCGGGATCACCGTGGCCCTCATGGTCCTTGGCGCTTACCTGTTGGGATCAGGGACCTTCCGCAAGAGCGGCGACAAGCAGCTGGGCGACGGCGCTTGGCTGCCCAGCCGTGACGAACAGTCGAGCCATGACGAGCAATGAGTCGCCCAACGGGCTTGTCGAGGCCCTGGGCGCCGCGATTCTCGACGGTGCCCGGAGCGAGAACCCTTTGGGTCTGGTCCGACGCGTTGCCGACGCCGAGGATTCGGTGCGCCAGTTGTTGCACCAATCCGTGAGTGCCGCGCGCGCAGCGGGGCACAGCTGGGCGGTCATCGGGGCCGAGCTCGGCATGAGTCGCCAGGCTGTCCAACAGCGTTTTGGCGAGCGAACCGACACCGTCAGCGATCCCCTCACGGAGGAGCAGCGCTGGCTTGGACCCGTCACCGCCTTTGACGAGATGGCCGAGCTGGAGATCGCCGGTCGACTGGGCTGGCACACCGTCCGGGCCGGCATGCTCCGCCATCTCGTGGTCCGCACCTCGACGCAGTGGGAGCACAAGCGCATCGTCTGGACTGGTTCGCTCGCTCGCTACGAGAAGTCGGGGTGGGTGGTGGGCTGCAGAGCCTTCCCCTGGGTCTATCTGGTGCGCGACACCGGCCAACCCGCCGAAGGCTGAGCACCCCTGGCGGTTCGCGAACCGGATCAGGGCTCAACGTCCTGATCGATCCGGCCAGCGAGCGACGCGACGGTTCGCGAACCGTGGTGTGCGGCAAGGGCCCATCAGGAGAAGTCGGGACCTTTCAGAGTGAGGTGGACGAACTCGACCGCGCTGCCCTAGGCGTGCAGCCACCGCGACCGGTGTTCGTCGGCGCGGGCCCCGGACCTGCGCGTCATCGTGGTGGAGCAACCACCCTTCCAAGGAGATCAGACGCCTCGGTCACCTCAGCCCCAGCACGGCTCTCGAAGGTCACCCGGGACTCGGGTGAGCGCGACTCAGGTGATGGAACGCCACCAGAAACTGGGTTCGGCGGGGAGTGCGGCCATGTCGATGCGTTCGCCCGGACGCGGCACGACGACCGTGGCTCCACGACGGTCGGCCTCGATCAGGAGGCGTTCGACCGGCTCACTCCACGGATGGAAGGCGAGGCTGAACGTGCCCCAGTGCACCGGCACCATCACGCCCGCCCTGACGTCGAGGTGGGCCGTGACACCGTGCTCGGGGTTCATGTGAACCGTGGGCCAGCCATCGTCATAGGCGCCGATCTGCACGAGCGCGACGTCGAACGGACCGTAGCGCTCACCGATCTCCGCGAACCCGATGAAGTAACCGGTGTCGCCGGAGTAGAAGACCTTGTGCGAGTCGCCTTCGATCACCCAAGAGGCCCAGAGGGTGCCATCACGCGAGAGTCCGCGACCGGAGAAGTGCTGAGCGGGGGTTGCGACGAGGCGCACTCCCTCGACCTTGGTGTCCTCGTGCCAGTCGAGCTCGTCGATGCGATCGAGCGGGATGCCCCACTTCTCGAGGTGCACTCCAACGCCGAGCGGGACAACGAACCGGGTTTGCGGGCGCAGCGCCGCGAGCTCCTTGATCGAGTCCATGTCGAGGTGGTCGTAGTGGTCGTGCGAGATCACCACGGCGTCTACAGGCGGAAGGTCGACCAACGCCACGGGCGCCGGGTGGAGGCGCTTGGGGCCGACATGCTGGGACGGTGAGCAGCGCTCACTCCACACGGGGTCGAGCAGGATGACGGCACCATCGACCTGGACGAGTGCCGTCGAGTGCCCCAGCCACGTGATCGAAGTTCCTTCGGCGATCGGGCCCAACGGTTCACGCACGAGCGGAATCTCCCCGACCGGGAGCCGTTCCTGGCGGCCCGCGACGAGTTCCTTGACGCTGCCCGCCAGCGAACGTGATGCGGGCTCGAAGCGCAGACGCTGGTTGTGGAACTTGCCGTCCGACCACTCAGGTGACTCGGCCATTCGCGCCGCGCGCGCACCGGTGGCCCGGCCCCCCATCGCCTCGGGCACCGGGCGTCCTGCTTTCACCAGCCATGTGGCGAGCCCGACACCACTTGAGGCAATTGCCATTCCTGGAATTTTCACCCGTCCAGTGTCACCCACCCTGCTGTGCCGAGCGACTGGCACTCACCAGCGCGTCAAAGAGCCGGGTGTCAGTGCCCGCTTCCGGATGCCATTGGACTGCCATACGGAACGGGTATGCCGTGTCCTCCATCGCTTCGACCGTCCCGTCGGCGTGCCACGCAGCGGCGGTGTAGCCGGGGTGGCTGAGCACCGCCTGGTGGTGGTAGGTCGGGACGTCGAGGACCTCGCTGCCCAGCAGGGAGGCGAGGCGGGTGCCCTCGACACAGGTCACGTGGTGTGAAGCGTAGGCGCCCGGCGTGGGGCTGTGCACGTCGTTCCCCACACGGTCCGGGATGTGTTGCTCGAGTTCGCCGCCGGCCTCGACCGCCATGACCTGCATGCCGCGACAGATGCCGAGGAGTGGCTGGCGGGTTTGCGCGGTGACCCGAGCCACCGCGAGCTCGAAGGTGTCCCGGTCCGGCCGAGGTGCCTGGATGTGGGAGTCGGGCACGGCGGCATACCGGCTGGTTTCAACGTCGGCTCCGCCGGCAATGATGACACCGTCAAGACGAGCGAGCAGGCCCGCAACGAGGGCGTCGTCGGCATCAAGGCGTGGTGGGAGCACCACGGCAACAGCTCCCGCGCGCTCGACCTGCTCGACGTAGGCATGGGGCAGCAAGGCGCTGCGTTGCCCGACCCAGTCGCCGCGGGAGACTGGCTCGACATAGCTCGTGATGCCGATGACCGGCCGAGGTGCCATGACTCAGAGGGGGGTGACGTAGGCGCCGGAGATGCCTCCGTCGACAAGGAAGGTGTTTGCGGTGATGAAGCTCGACTCGTCGGACGCGAGGAAGAGGACGGCGTTGGCCATCTCCTCGGGCTCACCGAAGCGACCCATCGGCACGTGGATGAGACGGCGGGCCGCACGCTCCTCGTCCTTGGCGAACAGCTCACGCAGCAGCGGAGTGTTGACCGGGCCCGGGCACAGGGCGTTGACGCGGACACCCTGGCGAGCGAACTCCACCCCGAGCTCGCGCGACATCGAGAGCACTCCACCTTTGGAGGCACTGTAGGAGATCTGCGAGGTCGCGGCCCCCATGACCGCGACGAACGACGCTGTGTTGATGATCGAGCCCTTGCCCTGCTCGATCATGTAGGGCAGCGCCGCCTTGCAGCACAGATAAACCGAGGTCAGGTTGACCTCCTGCACCTTGCGCCAGGCCTCGAGATCGGTGTTGAGGATCGAATCGTCCTCGGGCGGGCTGATTCCGGCGTTGTTGAAGGCGACGTCGACGCTGCCGAACTTCTCCTTGGCCGAGGCGAAGAGCCCGTCGACCTGCTCCTTGTCGGTGACGTCGCAGTGCACGTAGGCGCCGCCGACCTCCTGCGCGATGCGCTCACCGTTGGCGTCATCAAGGTCACCGATGACGACCTTGGCACCCTCCTCGGCAAAACGACGCACCGTTGCCAGTCCGATGCCAGAGCACCCTCCGGTGACGACAGCCACCTTGCCTGCGAGCCGATCTCCCATGTCTTTCAAGCCTTTCAGTGGATGTGACAGTCAGTTCTCGGTGGAGATGAAGACGTTCTTGACCTCGGTGAAGGCGTCCAGCGCGTCCGGACCCAGCTCGCGCCCGATTCCGCTGGCCTTGTAGCCACCAAAGGGGGTCGAGTAGCGCACGCTGCTGTGGCTGTTGACCGAGAGGTTGCCGGCCTCGACCGACCGCGAGACGCGGATCGCACGACCCACGTCGCGCGTCCAGATCGAACCCGAGAGTCCGTATGCCGAGTCGTTGGCCAGGCGGATCGCTTCGGCTTCGTCGTCGAAGGGCATGACACCCACGACGGGTCCAAAGATCTCCTCCTGCCAGACGCGGTCCTGCGTGCTGGTGGGGAGCACCACGGTCGGTGGATACCAGTAGCCGGCGCCCTCAGGCGCGGTGCCACGGAAGGCAATGTCGACCTTGTCGTCGGCTCCTTCGACGAAGCCGCGCACGGTGTCGCGCTGGCCGGCGCTCACCAAGGGCCCCATCTGGGTGTTCTCGTCTCGCGGGTCACCGACGCGCACGTCGCGGATGCCGGACTCGAAGCGTTCCATGAACGCGTCGAAGACATTGCGCTGCACCAGGATTCGCGTCCTGGCACAGCAGTCCTGTCCGGCGTTGTCAAGGAAGCTCATCGGTGCTGCTGCCGCGGCGAGTTCCAGATCGGCGTCGTCGAAGATGATGTTCGCGGACTTGCCACCGAGCTCGAGGGTGACACGCTTGAGCCGGTCGGCGGCCTTGCGCATGATCCCCTGACCGACGGCGGTGGAGCCGGTGAAGCAGACCTTGCGCACGTCCGGGTGGGTGACGAATCGCTCCCCCACCACTGCACCCTTGCCGGGCAGCACCGTGAAGACGCCCTCGGGCACGCCGGCCTCGAGGGCAAGCTCCCCGAGTCGCATGGCGGTGAGCGGGGTGAGTTCGGCGGGCTTGAGGACGACCGTGTTGCCGGCCGCGAGAGCGGGTGCGAATCCCCAGCCCGCGATGGGCATGGGGAAGTTCCACGGCACAATGATCGACACGACCCCGAGCGGTTCCTTGAAGGTGAGGTTGATCCCGCCAGCCACAGGGATCTGTTGCCCGAAGAGTCGCTCGGGCGCGGCCGAGTAGTAGGCCAGAACGTCACGGACGTTGCCGGCCTCCCACCGGGCGTTGCCGATGGTGTGGCCGGCGTTCTCCACCTCGAGTGCCGCGAGTTCCTCAAGGTGGTCATCGACCACTGCGCTGAATCGGCGCAGGAGCCGTCCCCGGTCAGCAGGCGCCATCTCGCGCCAGGTCGGCCCGACCTCGACCGCGCGGGCCACCGCTTCGTCGGTCTCCTCGACACCGACGAGGTCGATGGTGCGGATCGCCTCCTCGGTCGCGGGGTTGATGACGGCGTGCCGCGTCGCTTCAGTCGTGTTCGTGTTGGTCATGGTCAGAGCCTTTCGAAGCCTCGGATGCGTTCCCAGTCGGTCACGGCCGCATCGAAGGCCGTGAGCTCGACATCGGCCGCGTTGACGTAGTGCTCGACGATGTCGTCGCCAAAGACCTCGCGGGCGATCGACGACGCGGCCAGCAGGTCACGCGCCTCACGCAGCGTGGACGGCACGGTGGGTACGTCGGAGAGGTAGGCATTACCCACGAACTCCGGCTCCAACTCGAGCTTGTGCTCGATGCCGTAGAGCCCACCGGCGAGCATCGCTGCCACGGCGAGGTAGGGGTTCACGTCGCCGCCCGGGACGCGGTTCTCCATCCGCAGCCCGCCGCCGTGTCCGACCACTCGGAGGGCGCAGGTCCGGTTGTCCCGGCCCCAAGCGATGGCTGTGGGGGCGAACGACCCGACTGCAAATCGCTTGTAGGAATTGATGTTCGGCGCATAGAAGTAGGTGAAGTCGCGCATGGTCGCCAGAACTCCGGCGAGGAACTGGTCGTGCAGGATGCCTTGACCACCCTCACGGTCGTCGTCGGCAAAGACGACCTCACCGTCCAGACCCCGCAGCGACAAGTGGATGTGGCAGGAGTTGCCCTCGCGCTCGTCGTACTTCGCCATGAAGGTGAGAGACATGCCGTGCTTGGTAGCCAGCTCCTTAGCGGCGGTCTTGTAGATGACATGGTTGTCGCACGTGCGCACGACCTCGTCATAGAGGAACCCGATCTCGTGCTGCCCGAGGTTGCACTCACCCTTGGCGCCCTCGACGATGACGCCTGCGGAATACATCTCGTTGCGGATCTCACGCAGGAGCGGCTCAACCACGGTCCCACCGGTGATCGAGTAGTCGACGTTGTAGCGGTTGGCACCGGTCAAGCCGACGTAGCGTCGGTCCCAGGCCGAGTCGAACGAGTCCTCGAAGACGATGAACTCGAGCTCAGTGCCGGCGATCGCCATCCAGCCCTTGTCAGCGGCGCGATCGACCTGCGCCTTGAGGATGCTACGGGGCGACTGACGCACCAACCCCGAGCCGTCCAGCCAAGCGAGGTCGCACTGGATCGTCACCGAGTTCGGTTGCCCGGGCGTGCGCCGCAGCGTGTCCATGTCGAGGACGAACTCGAAGTCGCCGTATCCCTTCTCCCACGAAGACATGGTGTAGCCATCGATCGTGTTCATGTCCACGTCGACCGCGAGCAGGTAGTTGCAGCCCTCGACTGCTCCCTCAAGCACATGGTCGAGGAAATAGGCCGCGTGCAACCGCTTGCCGGTCAGCCGTCCCTGCATGTCAGTGAAGGCGGTGATGACTGTGTCGATCTCACCGCTTTCGGTGCCTGCGCGCAGGTCCTTGAGGGTCAACTGCTTCGGACCCCTTTTGTGAATGGAACCACTCATGCGTCGTTCTCCTTCGTTCGAGCTCATCCGAGAAGTCCTCTGAGCAGGGCGGAGGTGGCATCGCAGTGCTCCTCCATGGCTTCACGGGCCGCGTCGGCGTCGCCGTGCAGGATCGCCATGACGACCGCGTCGTGTTGCTCGCACGAGTGCGAGATGTTGCGTGGGAGAACAGGAATCGCGCCGAGCATCTCGCCAAGAGCCGACTGCGCCCGGGTCACTGATTCGATGAGCATCGGCGAGCCCGAGAGTGTGGCAACCGCGAGGTGGAAGCGACTGTCCGCGATCCGGTGCGCCCCCGACTCGGGAGCCGCCCAGACAGCCGCCGCCGAATCGACGAGCCAGGCGCGCTGGTCACCAGCCAGGTTCTGCCGCGCCGCAAGCCATGCCGCCCCCGGCTCCACGATCCGCCGGAAGTCCAGTGCATCGGCCAGCGCGGCCCCATGACGCACCGTCACCGGCGGCGACGAAGAGCCCGGCTCGGGCGTGACATAGGTGACGACCGTGCCTCCCCCGCGCCCACGGCGAGTGGCGACCAGGCCACTCTCGCGAAGCGCCGCAATGGCGTCACGCAGCGTGTTGCGGGCGACGCCGAGGCGTTCGGCGAGTTCGCGTTCGGGCGGGAGCTGCTCATCATTGACGAAGACCCCCAACCGAATCGCGGTGGCCAGTTGCTCCACCGTCGTCTCGAACACGTTGGCCGTTGCCGGACGCAGGACGGCCTCGGAGAGGCGTCCCACGTCCGGAAGGTGCGCGCTCATGCGAGGCGCTCCACGGCATACGTCATGTGAAGATCTCGGCCGGCGGGATGGTGTCGTGACCCTGGGGCACGTCCACCATGAAGTGCTTGCGACCCGCGAGGAACCAGGACACCGTCGCGAAGACGACGACGAGCAGGACCGCGACCGGCGCATAGTTGAAGGTGTCGATGCTGATCGGCGAGGCGGGCGGGAGCATGAACAGGATGACGATGAAGATCACCCATGCCACCGCAATCCAGCCGATCGGCGCGCTCCATCGTCCAAGGTTCCACCTGCCGGGCGTGAAGTCCGGGTTCATCCGGCGCAGGAAGACCGGGGTCACATAGGCGATGTAGAGGCCAATGACCGCAATGGACGTGACCGCGAGGTAGGCCGTCGTGGACACGAGCGCGGGGCTGGCCAGAACGATCGACGCCACGGTGACGAGCCAGATCGAGTTGGTTGGGGTGCCCGTGCGCGGGTTGACCTTGGACCACAGCCGCGAGCCCGGCAGTGCGTTGTCGCGAGAGAAGGCGAACGACATCCGCGAGGACGAGGTCACGCAGGCCATGCCGCAGAAGAACTGGGCCACCGCGGCGATGAAGAGCATGAACAGGCCCAGCGTCTCACCAGTTGCATCAATGAAGATCTGCGCGGGGGGCAGTCCGATGTCAGAGTTGCGGGCTTGGTCCCAACCGCTCTCGCCCTGGACGGCGAAGGTGACGGCGAGCAAGAGGATCCATCCAGCGATGAGCGAGACGATGACCGAGTTGACGATGCCCTTGGGGGCGGCGACGGCGGCGTTCTTGGTCTCTTCGGCGACGTGGGCAGAGGCGTCAAAGCCGGTGAAGGTGTATTGCGCCATGAGCAGACCGATGAGGAAGACATAGATGCCGCTCTGCCAGCCGGTCTCGTTCTTGAACTCGGTGAAGACCCACTGAGCGCTCTGGTGGTGGTCCGGGACGAAGGCCAGCAGGAGGACGATGATCCCAGCGCCGACAAGGTGCCACCACGCCGAGACGCCCGAAAGCAGACGCACGAGGTTGACACCGAAGGCGTTGAGCAGACCGTGCAGGAGAAGGATGATGACGAAGGCCACGAAGGTTGTCGTCGCGCTGACCTCGATGCCGAAAACGAGGCTGAGGAAGGCCATCCACGTCACTGCGGCCCCGTAGTCCACGGCCGTGGTCACCGCGACCTCACCGAGGAAGTTGAACCACCCGACGTACCAGGCCCACACCCGCTTGTTGGTGCGGGCAAGGCGTCCGGCCCAGAAGTACAAGCCGCCGGCCGTCGGGTAGACCGAGCAGATCTCGCCCATGGCGAGCGCGACGCACACGACAAACACACCGACGAGGGGCCACCCGATCGAGATGGCCATCGGTCCGCCGGCGGCCATGGCGATGCCGTAGCTCGTGATGCAGCCAGCGAGGATGGAGATGATCGAGAACGAGACCGCGAAGTTGCTGAACCCGCTCATCGAGCGGGTCAGCTCCTGCTTGTAGCCGAGCTCGGCGAGGTGCTCCTCGTCGCTGAGGTGCTCCGTGGTGGCGCCTGCCTGGTCGGGTTGTTTCGCCATGGACACTCCCGTTCAAAGGTATGTTTCCGCACCCTGTGGTGACGAAAACTCAGTAGTGCACAGGAAACACCCAGACAGTGTGCATCGTCAATGGTCTGTTCATGAACCATTGCGCAAGGCGTGCGGTGGTGGGGCCGCGAGGGCTCAGGCCAGCTGGGTGAGCCAGCCGCGGGTGTCCTCGACGCGGCCGTACTGGATGTCGAGCAGGCGCGAACGGATCGTGCGCGTCACCTCGCCACCTTCAGGACCGCCGACGGCCGGCGCCGTGCCGCCTTGCCAACGCAGCTCGCCCACGGGGGTGACGACGGCCGCAGTGCCACAGGCGAAGATCTCGACGATGTCCCCCGACGCCACTCCGTCCTTCCACTCCTGGATCGGCACGGTGCGCTCCACGGGGCTGAGATCGAGGTCCTTGGCCAGCGCGAGGATCGAACTGCGGGTGATGCCCTCGAGGATCGAGCCGGACAGCTCGGGTGTGACGAGCTCGCCGTTCTTGGTGAGGAAAAAGAGGTTCATCCCACCGAGCTCTTCGATGTTCTGGTGAGTGCCCGAGTCGAGAAACACGGCCTGGTCGCAACCGTTCTCGATGCCCTCGAGCTGGCCGGCAAGCGAGGAGGCGTAGTTGCCACCGCATTTGGCGTTGCCCGTGCCACCGGCACCAGCGCGCGCATAGTCCTGCGAGATCCACAACGTCACCGGCTTGAGGCCACCAGCGAAATAGGGTCCGGCGGGCGAAGCGATGACCGAGTAGGTCACCTCGTTGGCCGGGCGCACACCGAGGAATGCCTCGGACGCATACATGAACGGGCGCAGATAGAGGCTGGCCTCGCTGCCGTCAGCCGGCGGCACCCAGGCGTTGTCCACGGCGATCAGTGCCTTGAGGGAACCGATGAAGTCGGCCTCGCAGAGCTCGGGCAGGGCCAGGCGTCGGGCGCTGCGGGCCATGCGGGCCGCGTTGGCTTCGGGGCGGAACGTCCACACGGACCCATCTTCGTGGCGATAGGCCTTCATGCCCTCGAAGATCTCCTGCGCATAGTGCAGCACCGCCGCACTCGGCATGAGCTGAATGGGGCCATAGGGCGTGACTCGACCGTCGTGCCAGCCACCGTCCTTGGTCCACGTCGCCGACACCATGTGGTCGGTGAAGTGGACGCCGAAGCCGGGGTTGGCAAAGATCTCGGCGCGACGCTCGTCGCTCACGGGGTCCGGACGTCGCAGAGTAGTGAACGAGAGATCAGTCATCTCAGGGGGTCCTTCCACGCAGATGAGGCGGTGCGAAGCTCGCTGGTGCTGGGACTGAGCCTAGGACAGGCGCGCGGCGACAGCGTCACCGATGGCGCTCGTCGTGCGTACCTCGCACCCACGGACGGCGAGATCCGCAGCCACTGCCGCTTCGACCGCGGCCGCTTGGTCGGTCCGGCCGAGGTGCTCCAGGAGCATCGCCACCGACAGGATCGTTGCTGTCGGGTCGGCCTTGCCCTGGCCCGCGATGTCCGGCGCGGAGCCGTGCACCGGCTCGAACATGCTCGGCGACTCTCCCGTCGGGTTGATGTTGCCGCTGGCGGCCAGACCAATGCCGCCGGCGATGGCCGCGGCGATGTCGGTGATGATGTCACCGAAGAGGTTGTCGGTGACGATCACGTCGAACCGGCCGGGGTCGGTCGCCAGGAAGATCGTCGCCGCGTCGACGTGCTGGTAGGCCGTCTCGACATCGGGGAACTCCGCCCCGACCTCCTCGACCGTGCGACGCCACAGGTGGCCGGCGAAGGTGAGGACGTTGTGCTTGTGGACGAGGGTGAGGTGCTTGCGCGGACGAGCCTGGGCGCGCGCAAAGGCCTCACGCACGACGCGCTCGACGCCGAACCGCGTGTTGACGCTGACCTCGGTCGCGATCTCGTGCGGGGTGCCGGCGCGCAGCGAACCGCCGTTGCCCACATAAGGACCCTCAGTGCCCTCACGCACGACGACGAAATCGATGCCGTCCGGAGCGACTCGCTCGACAGCCAGCGGGCTCTCGACACCCGGATAGAGCTTGGCGGGGCGCAGGTTGACGAAGTGGTCGAGCGCAAAGCGAAGCGGCAGGAGGATGCCGCGCTCGAGGACACCACTCGGCACGCTCGGGTCGCCGATGGCACCGAGCAGGATGACGTCATGGCCGCGCAGTTCCTCCAGAACGCTGTCCGGGAGCGTCTCACCGGTGGCGTTCCAGCGCTTCGCGCCGAGGTCGTATGCCGTGCTGGTGACCTTTGCGCCGCTGCCGACGGTCACCGCTTCGAGGACCTTCAGTCCCTCGGCCACGACCTCGGGTCCGATGCCGTCACCCGCGATCACCGCCAGGTTGATGTCCGTCGAGGTGGCGTCCGCTGCGCTGGTGTCCGTCATGCCCACACCTTAGGAAAGGGTCTCGGGATGCGGGATGGCTCGCTCACCATCCGGACGCACCCCGCAAAGAGATTCCCGCCCGAAGTGGCTTTCTCTCACTTCGCTTGACTGCGGTGGTCAAGCGAAGTGAGAGAAACCCACTTCAGGCGGGAAAGTTGTGGCGGGGTCAGGCGTCCGTGTGGTCCTGGTCGCGCAGGTCCATCGACTCCTGCAGTGCCCGCTGGGCCTGCTTGGCTTCTTCGCTCATGAGATTCAAATCCTTCAACGTTCGAATGTGGGTGGTCGGTCGGCTCGAGCCCTGGTGCGGGCGAACCGGTCAGCGGCGTCGCAGGGTCTCCGCGACGAGGAAGCTGACTACCGAACCTCGCCGCGGCTGGCAATGAGGAGTACGTGCCGCTGCATGTCTTCGAGGTTAGAAGGACGTCCAACTCTCAGGAAGAGGCTGCTCACAAAGTGAGACGACGTCTCAGCCGGGCCTCAGCCCGACGCGCTCCGCGCGATTTGGACCCCCCCCCAGATCGCACGGATGCCGCGCGCCACCGAAGTGGGCACGCGGCATCAGCGATGGGGCGTTGGTCAGCTCTTGGTGAGCTTGCGCTTGAGCTCGGCAGCCGGCTTGAACGCGGCCGCGGTGCTGGCCTTGATCTCGAGAGCCTCACCGGTCTGCGGGTTGCGGCCCGTGCGTGCTGCACGCTCGCGCGTCTCGAAGATGCCGAAGCCCGGAAGCGACACCTTGTCGCCAGCAACGAGGGCGTCGGTGATGGCGTCGAGGACGGCTCCCACGGCGCGGTCGGCGTCAGCGGCGCTGAGCTCCGTGCTCTCGGCAACCTTGTTCTTGAGATCCGTACGGTTCACAAACCCTCCTGGGTCAAACGTGGTCATTGACGGGCCAACGATAAGCACATGCACCGACATTCTCTGACATCGCCCAGAAGCGGGTATGCCGTGTGGTCACCTTGGGAGGTGACCACACGGCATACACGCTGCAGGTCAGTGGCGTTGTGCCACAACGTTATTCAGGCAGAAGTCACTCCGCCAGATCGACGACGCGCACGTCCGAGCCGAGCTCGGAAGCGATGGCGCTGACGACGTCCAAGGGGATTTTGTTGTCAACGGTGAGGGCCACGAGGGCTGTCCCAGCGGCGTCGTCGCGGGCCACCTGCATGCCACCAATATTGACGTCGGCCTCACCGAGAAGGCGGCCAATGATGCCGACAACGCCGGGGCGGTCGTTGTAGGAGAAGAACGCCAGGTGGTCGCTGATCGCGACCTCGAGGTCGAAGCCGTTGACGTTGATGAGCTTCTGGACCATCTTGGGGCCGGTGAGCGTGCCGGCGACGGAGACCGTGGTGCCGTCGGCGAGGGTGCCGCGCAGCGTCGTGACGTTGCGGAACTCCTCAGAGACGGCGTTGGTCAGCAGGCGCACCTCGCAGCCGCGCTCCTTGGCGAGCAGCGGCGCGTTGACATAGGTCACGGCCTCTTCGGTGACGTCGGTGAAGACGCCCTTGAGCGCGGCGAGCTCCCAGACCGACACGTCGTGCTCGGTGATCTCACCGCGCACATCGACATCGAGCTGGACGGGGACGGAGCCCGCGACACCGGTGAAGATGCGGCCGAGCTTCTCGACGAGGTCGATGCCCGGTCGGACCTCCTCAGCGACAATTCCGCCTGCGACGTTGACCGCGTCGGGGACGAGGTCGCCACCGAGTGCAAGACGCACGGACTTGGCGACGGCCACGCCGGCCTTCTCCTGGGCCTCCTCGGTCGAAGCTCCAAGGTGGGGCGTGACGACAACGGACTCGAACTCAAAGAGCGGGCTCTCGGTGGTCGGCTCGGTGGCGAACACGTCGATGCCAGCGCCAGCGACGCGACCCTCACGCAGCGCCTCGGCCAGGGCGGCCTCGTCGACGATGCCGCCGCGGGCAGCGTTGATGATGCGCACGGACGGCTTGACCTTCGTGAAAGCTTCCTTGCCGAGGAGCCCCAGGGTCTCGGGCGACTTGGGAAGGTGCACGGTGATGAAGTCGGACTCGGCGAGGAGCTCGTCGAGGCTCACCAGGCGAGCGCCCAACTGTCCGGCCTTTTGCGCGGAGACATAGGGGTCGTAGGCGAGGATCTCCATGCCGAAGCCCTTGAGCCGCTCGGCGACGAGCTGGCCGATGCGGCCGAAGCCCACGACACCGACCTTCTTGTCGAGGAGCTCGACACCGCCGTACTTGCTGCGCTTCCAGGCACCGTTCTTGAGGGCCTGGTTGGCCGGGGCGATGTTGCGGGCGGTCGAGAGGAGCAGACCGACGGCGAGCTCGGCGGCGCTGGTGATGTTGGACGTCGGGGCGTTGACGACCATGACGCCGGCCTGCGTGGCGGCGGGGACGTCGACGTTGTCGAGGCCGACACCAGCCCGGGCGATGACCTTGAGCTGCTTGGCAGCGGCGATGGCCTCGGAGTCCATCTTGGTGGCCGAGCGGATGAGCACCGCGTCGACATCGGCGAGCGCCGGGAGGAGCTGGGAGCGGTCCGATCCATCGACCTGGCGGATCTCGAAGTCAGGTCCGAGGGCGTCGATGGTTGCCGGGCTGAGTTCCTCAGCGATGAGCACGACGGGCTTGGTCACAAGCAGTCCTTATCAGGGTCGCGGGAAGGGGCCGCACGACGCTGTGCGCAAGCCCGAGTCTAAAGCCGCGCCCACCATGTGGATGGTTCCGCCCGGTATGTGACACGCCACAACGGTCCCCCGGTTGTTCCACTGGAAGGCGGTCGGTGGCCGACTGGCGGGTGGGTGCGGCAGAGTGCCGCGAGGAGGAGGGTGAGGCCATGCGCATCGTCGTGACCGGTGGATCAGGGGACCTGGGTGGACGGGTGGTTCGTGAGCTCACTGCTCGAGGACAGGATGCGGTCGCGGCCAGTCGTCGCACCGGCGTGGACCTCGCGACCGGCGACGGCCTCGACGCGGTGCTTGCAGGCGCCGATGCGGTGGTCCACTGCGCCAGCTCTCAGACCAAACCCCAGGACGTCGATGTCGCGGGAGCCCGCCGGATCGGCGAGTCCCTGCGGCGCCTCAATTCATCGGTGCACGTGGTGTCCATCTCGATCGTCGGGTGCGATCTCGTGTCCTACCCCTACTACCGCGCCAAGGTCGACGCCGAGCGCGCGCTCGCGGAGTCGGGTGTCCCCGCGACGGTGCTTCGGGCCACCCAGTTCCACTCGCTCGCAGCCTTCTTCGGCACGGCCGCACGGGTGGGGCCGCTGACCTTCTCGATCGGCACCATGCGCATCCAGCCGGTCGACATCGATTGGGTCGCGGGCCGCCTCACCGACTACGCCACGGGCCCTGCCCCGAGCGGCTACCGGCGGCGACCGACGTTGCCGGCCCGACGGCATACACGGCGGTCGAGATGGCGCAGCGACTCGCGACGCACGATGGACGCCCCACCGCGCGGGTGGTGCGCATCCCACCGTTCCTGCCCGTCCTGCGCAGTCTTGACCAGGGCGGAATCCTGCCCGGGCCTGAGGCAGAGATCGGCGGGCAGACTTTCGAGGACTGGCTCGCGGATCAACCCACGCCGATGCCGCGCCGGTTCCGCTCCCCCACCTGAGCGAACGTCAGGGTGTCGGGCGGGGCCATCCACGGCCGCGCGGCTGAGGCTGCGGGTCTGACCGGAGGGAAGGTGAAGGGTCCGGAGGGCGATAAACCCTCCGGACCCTTCACCTTCCCTCATGGGGAGCAAAAGTTGAGACTCAGCGGGCGGCTGAACCCTCGACGTAGTCGCTGTCGGTGTCGTTCTTGACCCAGGACATGAGCTTGCGCAGCTCCTTGCCGGTGGCCTCGATCGGGTGCTGGGCACCCTTCTCACGCAGCTCCTTGAACTCGGGACCGCCGGCGTCCTGGTCCTCGATGAAGCGCTTGGCGAACGCGCCGTTCTTGATGTCGGCGAGCACGGCCTGCATGTTCTCCTTGACCGACGGGTCGATGACGCGCGGGCCCGAGACGTAGTCGCCGTACTCGGCCGTGTCGGAGACCGACCAGCGCTGCTTGGCGATGCCCCCCTCGACCATGAGGTCGACGATGAGCTTGAGCTCGTGGAGGACCTCGAAGTAGGCGATCTCGGGCTGGTAGCCAGCCTCCGTCAACGTCTCGAAGCCATACATGACGAGCTGGCTCGCACCACCGCACAGGACAGCCTGCTCCCCGAAGAGGTCGGTCTCGCACTCCTCGGTGAAGGTCGTCCTGATGCCGCCGGCGCGCAGGCCACCGATGGCCTTGGCGTAGGACTTCGCGAGATCCCAGGCGGCGCCAGAGGCGTCCTGCTCAACGGCGAGGAGCACGGGCACGCCGCGACCGTCGACGTACTCACGACGCACGAGGTGGCCGGGGCCCTTGGGCGCGACCATGATGACGTCGGAGCCGGGCTCGGGCTGGATGTAGTCGAAGCGGATGTTGAAGCCGTGACCGAAAAGGAGCGCAGCGCCCTCCTTGAGGTTGGGCTGGATCTCGTTGGCATAGACCGTGCGCTGCACCTGGTCAGGCGTGAGGATGACGACGAGGTCGGCGTCCTTCACGGCGTCCGCGACGCTCGAGACGGGCAGCCCCTCTGCCTCGGCCTTGGCGCGGCTCTTGGAGCCCTCGGCGAGGCCGACGCGCACGTCAACTCCGCTGTCGCGCAGGCTCAGTGCGTGGGCGTGGCCCTGGCTGCCGTATCCGATGACAGCGACCTTGCGCCCCTGGATGATCGACAGGTCGGCGTCGTCGTCGTAGAACATCTCGGCCATGATTTCGGATCTCCTCGTGTTGTTGCGATGTGGTCAGGACAAGCACAGCGGCGTATGCCGTGTGCTCGGGTTTCGTGGTCAGGCTCCGCGCAGGGCGCGGTCGGTGATGGAACGGGGACCTCGTCCGATGGCGACGATCCCCGACTGGACGAGCTCGCGCACGCCGTAGGGCTCCAGGACACCAAGCAGGGCGGTGAGCTTGTCCCCGTGACCTGTGGCCTCGATCGTCACGGACTCGGTGGCAACGTCGACCACCTTGGCGCGGAAGAGCTGGACGAGCTCGAGGACCTGGCTGCGCGTGGCCGCGTCGGCCCGGACCTTGATGAGCATGACCTGGCGCTGGACGGCCGAGTTCGCATCGAGTTCGACGACCTTGAGCACCTCGACGAGCTTGTTGAGCTGCTTGGTCACCTGCTCCAGCGGGAAGCCCTCGACATCGACGACGACAGTGATGCGCGAGATGTCGGGGTGCTCGGTCTCACCCACGGCGAGGGAGTAGATGTTGAACCCCCGACGGGCGAAGAGGCCGGCGATCCGAGCCAGGACACCGGGCTTGTTCTCGACGAGCACTGACAGCGTGTGCTGCGACATCACTTGTCCTCACCTTCGCTGTGGTCGGCGTCCTCGTCCTGCGGGATCGCCTCGGACTCTTCACGATCCCACTGGGGCGCAGTGTCCTTCGCAACCTGGATCATGTCGTTGCTCACCCCAGAAGCGACCATCGGCCACACCATCGCGTCACGGTGGACGACGAAGTCGACAACGACCGGGCGGTCGTTGATGGCCATGGCCTGACGGATTGTCTCGTCCACGTCCTCCGGGCGTTCGCACCGCAGGCCCGCGCAGCCATAGGCGTCCGCGAGCTTGACGAAGTCGGGGATGCGCCGACCATCGGCCGAGGTGTGCAGGTCGGTGTTGGAGTAGCGCTTGTCATAGAACAGCGACTGCCACTGGCGCACCATGCCCAGGCTGCTGTTGTTGATGACAGCGACCTTGATCGGGATGTTGTTGATGACGCAGGTCGCGAGCTCCTGGTTGGTCATCTGGAAGCAGCCATCACCGTCGATGGCCCACACGGTGCGGTCGGGTTCGCCGACCTGGGCACCCATGGCGGCGGGCACGGCATACCCCATCGTCCCGAGCCCGCCGGAGTTGAGCCAGGCCCGCGGACGTTCGTACTGCACGAACTGAGCGGCCCACATCTGGTGCTGGCCCACGCCGGCGACATAGATGGATTCCGGCCCGGCGATGGCGCTGAGCCGCTCGATGACGTACTGGGGCGCGAGGGTGCCATCCTCGGACTCGGCGTAGCCGAGCGGGAAGTCTCGCTTCCAGCCCTGGGTCCGTGCGCGCCACGCGGTGTAGTCGCCTCCGTTGCCGGCATCGATGTCGGCGTCCACCGACGCGATGAGGTCGACGAGGACGTCCTTGCAGGAGCCGACGATCGGCACATCGGCCTGGCGGTTCTTGGAGATCTCAGCCGGGTCGATGTCGGCGTGGATGACCCTGGCCTCAGGGGCGAACGAGCTGAGCTGACCCGTGACGCGGTCGTCGAAGCGGGCACCAAGGGTGATGAGCAGGTCGGACTTCTGCAGGGCTGTCACCGCGGCGACCGAGCCGTGCATGCCCGGCATACCGAGGTGCAGTTCGTGACTGTCCGGGAGTGCGCCACGAGCCATCAGGGTCGTGACGACCGGGATCTGGGTGAGCTCGACGAACTGGCGCAGCTCCTCGCTGGCGTCGGCGCGGATGACGCCGCCACCGACATAGAGCACCGGGCGCTCGGCGGCGGCGATGAGCTTGGTCGCCTCGCGGATCTGCTTGGCGTGCGGGCGCGTCACCGGGTGGTAGCCGGGCAGGTCGATGCGCGGCGGCCACGCAAAGGTCGTCTTGGCCTGGAGCGCGTCCTTGCTGATGTCGACGAGCACCGGACCGGGGCGCCCGGTCAGCGCGATGTGGAAGGCCTCGGCGAGGACTCGGGGGATGTCTGCGGCGTCGGTGACGAGGTAGTTGTGCTTCGTCACCGGCATGGTGATGCCGCGGATGTCGGCTTCCTGGAACGCATCCGTGCCGATTGAGGCACTCGCGACCTGACCAGTGATGGCCACCATCGGAACCGAGTCCATGTGCGCATCGGCCAGTGCCGTCACGAGGTTGGTCGCACCCGGACCGGAGGTCGCCATGCAGACGCCGACCTTGCCGGTCGCCGATGCGTAGCCCTCGGCCGCGTGGCCGGCGCCCTGCTCGTGACGCACGAGGATGTGGCGCACCTTGACCGAGTCGAGGAGGGGGTCGTAGGCCGGGAGGATCGCGCCACCCGGGATGCCGAAGACGGTGTCGACGTCGAGGGACTCGAGGGAGAGTACGAGGCTCTGGGCTCCGGTCACCGTCAGGGGTGCCTTGGCTCGGGTCTGTTCGGCGAGCCGCGCCGGGGAGGGCGCTGCCTGGGTCTCGCTCACGTCGTCACCATCTTTGAGTCGGGGTGGGTGTTGCGGTTCGTCTGTGGCCACAAAAAAACCCTCCCGTCCCACATGGAGGGGACGATGGAGGGAGGCGCCTGGCCGGTCCTTCTAGAAGAGGCCGGGCGCCGGAGGAAGTACGAGAATTCGGGTCACACGAGAACTCTCGCCCTGCTCCCCTGCTGTGTCAACGTGTGAGACGCCACATCCCACCATCCGGACCCCAGGTGGCGATTGCAGGTCGAGGACGCATCAGTCGCAGACGGCGCCCTTGCTCGCCGAGCCGACGAGCTTGCGGTACTTGGCGAGGACGCCGCGGGTGTACTTGGGCTCGGGGTGGGTGACGCCCTCGGCGCGGCGGCGATCAAGCTCGGCCTCGTCGACGAGGAGATCCAGGGTGCCGTTCGCGACGTCGAGTCGGATGCCATCGCCGTCGCGCACGAACGCGATCGGGCCGTCGTCCACGGCCTCGGGTGCGACGTGTCCAACGCACAGGCCCGTCGTGCCACCGGAGAAGCGGCCATCGGTGAGGAGCAGCACGTCCTTGCCCAGCCCGGCTCCCTTGATGGCGCCAGTGACGGCGAGCATCTCGCGCATGCCGGGGCCACCCTTGGGCCCTTCGTAGCGGATGACGACGACGTCCTTGGGCTGAAGAACTCCCTGCTCGACCGCGTCCATGGCGGCACGCTCACCGTCGAAGACGCGGGCGGTGCCCTCGAAGACGGACTCGTCGAAGCCGGCCGACTTCACGACGGCACCTTCGGGAGCGAGGGAGCCGGTGAGGATCGTCAGGCCACCAGTCTTGTGGATCGGCTTCGTGAACTCGCGGATGACCTTGCCATCGATGTGTGGCGGGTTGATCTCGTCGAGGTTCTCCGCGACTGTCTTGCCGGTCACGGTGAGGCAATCACCGTCGAGGAGGTCGGCTTCGAGCAGCGTCTTCATGACGACGGGGATGCCGCCGATGTGGTCGATGTCCTTCATGACGAAGGCACCGAACGGCTTGACGTCGGCGAGGTGCGGGACCTTTTTGCCGATGCGCTGGAAGTCGCCGATGGTGAGGTCGACCTCGGCCTCGTGGGCCATCGCGAGCAGGTGCAGGACAGCGTTGGTCGAACCGCCGAAGGCCATGACAATGGCGATCGCGTTCTCGAAGGCCGGCTTGGTCATGATCTGGCGGGCGGTGATGCCCTTGCGCAGGAGCTCGACGACGGCCTCACCGGAACGGCGCGCGTGCACGTCGCGGCGGCGGTCCGTGGCAGGCGGAGCGGCCGAACCCGGGATGGACATGCCGATCGACTCGGCGACGGCGGCCATCGTGTTGGCGGTGTAGAAGCCACCGCAGGCGCCTTCACCCGGACAGATCGCGCGTTCGATGGCGTCGACGTCCTCGAGCGACATCGTGCCGGCGTTGCATGCACCGACCGCCTCGAAGGCGTCGATGATCGTGACCTCCTTCTCGGTGCCGTCCGAAAGCTTCGCGATCCCGGGAAGGATTGACCCGGCATACAGGAAGACGGAGGCGAGGTCGAGGCGCGCCGCGGCCATGAGCATTCCGGGCAGTGACTTGTCGCAACCCGCGAGCAGGACCGAGCCATCGAGGCGCTCGGCGCTCATCACGGTCTCGACGGAGTCGGCGATGATCTCGCGCGACACCAGCGAGAAGTGCATGCCCTCGTGACCCATCGAGATGCCGTCCGACACCGAGATCGTGCCGAACTCGAGCGGGTAGCCGCCGGCCGCGTGGACGCCGTCCTTGACCGCCTTTGCGAGCCGGTCGAGCGAAAGATTGCAGGGAGTGATCTCGTTCCAGGAACTGGCGACACCGATCTGCGGCTTCACCCAGTCGTCGTCACCCATGCCGACGGCACGGAGCATGCCTCGGGCCGCGGTCTTCTCGAGACCATCGGTGACGTCGCGGGACCGGGGCTTGATGTCGATGTCGGGGGCGTCGCTCATGCCACCAACTCTAGGACGCGGGTCCACGAGGTGGGACGCCGATCTCACGCCTCGAGGGAATTCGACTGGCGCACCATCGACCGACCCACGCTCACGCGAGGCGGCGGGGCCACCAGAACCGGTCGCCGAGGACGAGCGCGATCGCCGGCACGAGGACGGTGCGCACGACGAGCGTGTCGAGCAGCACGCCGACGCAGATGATCACGCCAAGCTGTGCCAGCACCACCAACGGCAGGACGCCGAGCACGGCAAAGACCGCAGCGAGCAGGATGCCGGCGCTGGTGATGACGCCGCCGGTGGCCGACAGTGCTCGCAGCATCCCCTCACGCGCACCGTGGCCACGCGCTTCCTCCGCGGCCCGAGTGATGAGGAAGATGTTGTAGTCGACCCCGAGTGCCACGAGGAACACGAAGGCCAGCAGGGGGACGCCGTCATCGAGCCGCTCGAACGCGAGCACTTGGGTGAAGAGCACCCACGACAGGCCCAGACTCGAGAGATAGGTGGCCACGACGGTGGCCACGAGGACGACAGGTGCCACCACTGAGCGCAGCAGCAGGCCGAGCGCGAGGAGGACGAGTCCGAGGATGAGCGGGAAGATGAGGAATCGGTCGCTGCTCGAGGCCTGTGCGGCGTCGAGGGTCTCGGCTTCGGTCCCACCGACGTGCGTGTCCGGCGTGTCAGCCACGGCAGCGCGGATGGCCGTCACCGTCGTGGCGGCAGCGTCTGAGCCCGGTGGGGCCGCAAGAACCGCCTGGATCTCGCTCACGCCACCAGCGCTGGCCACCGGACGCGTCGAGGCAACGCCCTCCACGGCTGACACGGTCGAGACCAGCGCCTTGGAGTCGGTGCCGCGAGAGACGATCGTCGTGGGGTCGGCAGAGCCTGCGGGGAAGGACTGCGCAAGTCGCTCACCAGCCGAGATCGCTTCGGGCTTCTGCAGGAATTGGTCTGCGCCGTCAAGGCCGGTGCGAATGGACAACATGCCCGTGGCCGCAATGGCCAGCAGAGCAACGGTGGTCGCCGCGAACACGGCCGGGCGGCGGGAGACGGTGTCGCCAACGCGTCGCCAGAACGACCGGGAGTCAGCAAGGCTGGCCTGGCCTTCGCGCGGCACCTTGGGCCAGAAGATCCAGCGGCCGAAGACGACGAGGGCTGCCGGCAGCACGATGAGGACGAAGGTCGCAGCAACGATGACTCCCACGGCGCAGGCCAATCCCAGACCCCTAGTGGTGGGGAACGCCGACAGGAGCAGAGTCAACAGGCCGATCACCACGGTCGAGGCACTCGAGAGAACCGCCTCAGCTGTCCGGGCGAGCGCCCGGGCCATGGCGTCCCGGCGATCGTAATGGTGTCGCAGCTCGTCTCGATAGCGCGAGATGAGCAGCAGGGCGTAGTCGGTGCCAGCTCCGAAGACCAACACCGAAAGGATGCCGATGGTCGACTCGTCCCACTGCACATCGAACACCGAGAGGGTGCGCGTCGCCAGCACGGCGGCGAGTTGGTCGGCCACTCCGACCACGGTGAGGGGCACGAGCCAGAGAACCGGGCTTCGGTAAGTGATGATCAGGAGCAGGGCGACCACCGACGCCGTGGCGGCCAGGAGACGGAGGTTCGCACCATCGAAGACTGCCGCAAGGTCGGCCTGGATGGCAGCAGGTCCAGTGACCTGAGCGACGACTCCGGAGGGCAGGTCTGCTTTGGCGGCCGCACGAAGCCCCTTGACGACCTTGGCAGCCTCAGTCGCATCGTTGGCTACGACCGGGACGAACACCGTTGCGGCAGTGCGGTCCTGCGCGATGACCGGTGGTGCGCCGACTGCTCCGGGGAGAGTCCGCGAGCGCTCCTGGACGAAGGCGAGCGCGGCGGCGCTCAGGGGCCTGTCGCTGCTGAAGAGCACGATGGCGGCGGAGCCTTCGGCTTCGGGCAGCTGGGCGCTCAGCTCGGCAGCCGATCTGCTGTCGGAGTTGAGCGGGAGGGACGCCGTCGCCTGCGGCTTGAGCTCGGCCTGCCCCACCACACCGATGACGGCTCCGGCAGCCAGGAGGGCAAAAAGGGCGAGCAACCCCGCGACCCTCTTGCGGGTGATGAGCTGAGCAAGGCCAACCATGTGGTGCCCCTTGATAGTGTGGTTCTTCAGCTGATGACTCAGGACGTTACTAAGTAGGTGAGCGACATTACCGAATCTGTTGAGCCCGACGCAAGCCTCGGTGGTCCATCCCGCGCTGCGCGCACCACTGCGGCTTCCGTGGCCCCTGCCTACCGAGCGTCAGCATCTCTGCAGGCCCTTGAGGAACTTGTCGAGCTCGCCGGGCACACGTCTCAGGACATCGCCCGCAACGCCGGGCTCTCCGTCTCCGAGCTGCACTCCCTGCGCCATCTCGCGGCCAGGCCCATGGGTCCGGTCGAACTCGCCAAGGCGCTCGGCGTCACCTCTGCCGCGTCGTCGGGAGTTGTGGATCGGCTCGTGGCACGTGGACACGCCGAGCGCCACCACCACCCCGGCGACAGGCGCCGCACCTCCGTGGTCGTCACCGAGTCGGGTCGCCGAGAGGTGTTCGCATTGCTGGCGCCGATGTTCACCAAGCTGGCCGAGATCGATGCTCCCCTCACTGATGAGGAACGCGTCGTGGTCGAGCGCTACCTACGCGGGGCGATTGCGGCGCTACGGTCGGTCACCTGAGTCCTCCTCTGAACCTCGGGCGGCGCCCGTCTCAGGTCTGCGCCGACTCTCGATCTTTGGCCCGGGCGACGTGGAAGCGGTCGAGCCGCGCCACCCCCGCGGCCAGGTCGCTCCAGTGACCTGAGAAGCGCAGCACCGCGATGCCGGCTGTGCGGAAGCCCTCGCTCATGAGTTCGTGGGCGCGGTCGCTGCCCTCTCCGTCCGCAAGGAGTGAGGCCAGGACGGGTATGCCGGGTGCGTGCCCGACGAGCATGACGACGTTGGCGTCTGCGTCAGCCTCGCGCGCGACCTCGAGGAGGCGGTCAGCTGAAGCGTTGTAGATGTTGTGCTCGTCATGGACGTCGCCCTCGGAGCAGCCAGCACTCCAGATGCCCTCGCAGGTTTGCTGGGTCCGGGTCGCCGTCGAACAGAAGACTTCGTCGACGCCGAGGCCCTGCTCGCAGAGCCACCGCCCCACCTCGTGGGCGTCACGGTGACCGCGAGGAGTGAGCTCACGCTCGTGGTCGGCGTCGTAGCCGGCATGCTCCGCCTTGGCGTGGCGCACGAGCACGAGCGTCCGGTCCTCAGCTGCGGTGGTCATGACACGATCCTGCCCCTGTCCGGCCGGGTTGTCAGGTCTTGACAATTGGCCGAACAAGGTGGTCTGCGATGTCGCCGGCGACGATACGAGTCAACTGCCGATGCACGAGCTCGGCCATCCGCGGAAGCAGGGCGGTCGTGTTGCCCCCAGCGTGCGGAGTGATGAGCACATGGGGTGCCGTCCACAGGGGGTGGCCATCGGGCAACGGTTCTGGGTCGGTGACATCAAGGGCGATGCTCAGCCGCCCGGCATGGGCCACAAGAGCGTCGGTGTCGGCGACCGGGCCTCGGGCGACATTGACGAGCAGGGCGCCATCCGGCATGGCCGACAGGAAGGCGTCATCGACGAGCTGACGGGTCGAGTCATTGAGCGGGACGATGACGACGACGACGTCGTGGTCGGGCAGTAGCGTCGGCAACTCGTCGATGCCGTGGACCACGTCGACCAGATCGTTCCCCGCACGCGCCCGGGACGCCACGGCAGTCAGTGAGACGTCAAAAGCGTTGAAACGACGGGCGATTGCCGTGCCCACTGAGCCATAGCCAACAACGAGGACGTGTCGACCAGCGAGTGACGTGCGCTGACCGAGCGGCGTCCACGTCGCACTGTCGCCCGACCGCACGGCTTCCGGGATGCCGCGCAGAGAAGCGATCGTGAGTCCCAGCACCAACTCCGCGGTGGGCGCGTCATAGACACCAGTGGCGTTGGCGACCGCGATCGTCTCGGGGACCACCTCGAGCACGCCGTCATAGCCCGCGGACTGCAACTGCACGAGCCGACAGCGCGGCAGGCCAGCCACGGCACCGAGGGCCGAGGCCGCCCCCAGATAGGGCGCCACGACGACCTCGATCCGTTGGTCGGTCGCGGGTCCCGAGCATGGGTCCCAGACGACGGACTCGACGCCGGCGATGTCACCGACCGCGTCACGGAGAAGCAGTTCAGGGAAGGAGACGACGACCATGCAACGACCCTAAGCGACCTCAGGTTGCGGTGAGCTGCGCGACCGGGATGCAGCGTGCGGTCTTCTTCTTTCAGCCCTCGAAGGCTGTCCCCTCGGTGAGGGACCCGCTCTTGCGACGCGGGACGGTGAGCACGTTTTCCGAACCCTGTGCGCAAGGATGGGGTATGCCGTCCGCTCACCTCGCTCGCCGATCTCTCGTCCTCGGGGCGGCTGGTGCACTCGGTCTGGTGGGCTGCAGTGGCGGGAGTGAGACACCCACACCGTCCACCACGCCGCCCTCCCCCAACACCACGGCCGGGTCGGCGCCCGCAACCGCATCCAGGACTCCTTCATCCTCGACCGGCACCATCCCGCCAGGTTCACCATCGGATGTCGCCACCGACCTCGACGTTCCGTGGTCGATCGCCTTCCTGCCAGGCGGTGACGCACTCGTCACTCTGCGTGATCGGGCCGAGGTCCTGCGCATCACCCCGACCGGACAGAAGTCGAGCCTGGGCAAGGTCGCTGGCGTGGACCCCAACGGCGAGGGTGGTCTGCTCGGAATCGCGGTCTCCCCCACCTTCGCCACGGATGCCACCGTGCACCTCTACCTCACCGCCAAGAACGACAACCGGATCGTCGCGACCACCCTTGGGGCAGACGGGTTCGGGCCGATGAGAACGGTGCTTCCCGGCATACCCAAAGCAGACCACCACAACGGCGGCCGCATCGCGTGGGGGCCCGATGGCTTCCTCTATGCCGGCACCGGCGACGCGGGGCAGACCGACCGGGCTCAGGACCGGGACAATCTCGGCGGCAAGATCCTGCGGATCACGGGCGACGGGAAGGCTGCTCCCGGCAATCCGTTCGGGACCAGCCCGGTGTGGAGCCTGGGGCACCGCAATGTCCAAGGTCTCGCGTGGGGAGCGGACAGGACGATGTACGCCAGCGAGTTCGGGCAGAACACCTGGGACGAGCTCAACGTCATCGTGCCCGGCAAGAACTACGGCTGGCCCGACGTCGAGGGCATCTCGGACTCCAGCCCGAAGTTCGTTGCACCGATTGCTCAGTGGGCCACCTCGGACGCGTCACCCAGCGGAATCGCTGTCGGCCGCGACGGCGCGGTCTATCTGGCAGCCTTGCGCGGCGCCTCCCTCTGGAAGGTCACCGTCGACGGTGCCCGCCGAGTGGGTGAGCCGATCCGCCTGTTGGACAGCACCTACGGCCGCATCCGAGATGTTGTGGCCGCCCCTGACGGGACCCTCTGGATCCTGAGCAACAACACCTTCCGGGGCAACCCTCGCGATGGGGACGACCGGATCGTTCGGGTCCCGATCGGCTGAACTTCTCCCCGCTTGGCGGCAAAGCCCCCTGGGGAGGCACCCGGTGGGTACGTTGAAGCAAGAGGTGGGCGCCGCAGCTCACCAAACACACGAAGGGTGGCATCACACGATGGCTGCAGTTGACGAGATCCTCCAGAACCTGCCGATCGACCAGCTCGCCCAGCAGGTCGGGGCGCAGCCCCAGGAAGTGCAGCAGGCGGTGCAGACCGCACTTCCCGCGCTCCTCGGCGGGCTCCAGGCCAACGCGCAAGGGGGAGGCTCGGGCTCCATCCTTGAAGCGCTGGGCCAACACAACAACGACCTGCTCAACGGTGGCGTCGATCTCGGCCAGGTCGACCCGGCCGAGGGCGAGAAGATCGCCTCCCACATCTTCGGATCGAACCAGGAGCAGGTCTACTCCGCTCTTGGTGGACAGGGTGCGAGCAGCGGCCTCATCAAGAAGCTCATCCCCATCCTCGCCCCGATCGTCCTGTCCTACCTCGCCAACAAGGTGCTCAAGGGCGGCGGCGGTGGGCTCGGTGGCGTCCTGGGTGGTGGTGGTGCGACTCCTCAGCAGACGCAGGCACCGGCTGACCAGAGCGGCCAGGGCGGTCCCGGCTCCCTCGACTCGATGCTCCAGGACGTCCTGGGTGGAGCCCTTGGCGGTGGCACGGCCACGCAGCAGGCGCCCGCACCTCAGCAGAGCCAGCAGTCCAGTGGCGGAGGCATCCTCGGCGGCATTCTCGGTGGGCTCCTCGGCGGCGGCCGCCGCTGAGACCCCCCCCCCGGACTTATTGCCCGAAATCCACCTAGATCCGCCGGTATCCGGCGGATCTTGGTGGATTTCGGGCAATAAGTGCGGGGGAGGTAAGGGGTAGGTGCGTCAGATGGTGAGTGTGGCGAGGATGATCTCGCGGGCCTTGCCGGCGTCGGCCTGACCCTTCATCTCCTTCATGACCTGACCGATGAGCGCACCAGCGGCCTGGACCTTGCCGTCGCGCACCTTTTGCGCCACATCGGGATTGGCGTCGATGACTTTGGCGACAGCCGCCTCGAGAGCACCGTCGTCCTGGACGAGCTCGAGCCCTCGGGCGTCGGCGACGGCGGTCGGGGTGCCCTCGCCATCGAGGACGCCCTCCCAGACCTGACGAGCCATGGAGTCGTTGAGCCGGCCGTCCTTCACGAGACCTTCGAGTTCGACAACGAGAGCCGGGGTAATGCCCTTGTCGGCGGCATACGAGGCCACGTCGTTCGCGCCGTCGGCGTTGGCGCGGCGGGCGATCTCACCGGACCACCACTTGCGTGCACCGGCCGGCGTGGCACCCGCGGCGACGGTCTCGCGGATGAGGTCGACGAGGCCGGCATTGAGGACATCGCGCATCTCGAGGTCGCTGAAGCCCCAGTCGGACTGCAGTCGCTTGCGGCGCTGGGCCGGCGGCTCCGGAAGGGTGGCCCGCAACTCCTCGACGCTCTCGCGGGCCGGAGCGACCGGCACGAGGTCGGGCTCTGGGAAGTAGCGGTAGTCATCGGCGTCGGACTTGGCCCGGCCGGACGTCGTGATGCCGGTGTCCTCGTGCCAGTGCCGCGTCTCCTGGAAAATCGAGCCACCTGCCTGGAGGATGGCCCCATGCCGGCACATCTCGTAGCGGACTGCACGCTCGACGGAGCGGAGCGAGTTGACGTTCTTGGTCTCGGTGCGGGTGCCGAGCGTGGTCTCACCCTTGGGCATGAGCGAGACGTTGACGTCGCAACGCATCGAGCCCTGCTCCATCTTCACGTCAGAGACATCGAGCGCCTTGAGCAGGTCACGCAGGACCGCGACGTAGGCACGCGCGATCTCGGGCGCCCGCTCCCCCGCACCACGCAGCGGTTTGGTGACGATCTCGATGAGCGGGATGCCCGCGCGGTTGTAGTCGACGAGCGAGTGGGTCGCGCCGTGGATGCGACCGGTTGAGCCACCGACGTGAAGCGACTTGCCCGTGTCCTCCTCCATGTGCGCCCGCTCGATCTCGACCCGATAGGTCGACCCATCATCGAGATCGACGTCGAGGTAGCCCTCGAAGGCGATCGGCTCGTCGTACTGCGACGTCTGGAAGTTCTTGGGCATGTCCGGATAGAAGTAGTTCTTGCGTGCGAACCGGCACCACTGCGCGATCTCGCAGTTGAGCGCAAGGCCGATCCGGATCGCGGACTCGACCGCCTTCTCGTTGACCACGGGCAGGGCACCGGGCAGGCCGAGGCAGACCGGGCAGACCTGGGTGTTGGGCTCGGCGCCGAACTCGGTCGCGCATCCACAGAACATCTTGGTGTTGGTGCCCAGCTCGACGTGGACCTCAAGTCCCATGACGGGGTCGAACGAGGCAAGGACGTCGTCGTAGGAGATCGTGGCTTCGGTATCAATGGAGGTCGAGGTCATGTCAGGCACCCTTCTGCTTCGAACCGGCACTGGCAGCGAGGTCGGGCGCCTTGCCGAGCAACGGACCGCCCCACGACGCGAGGAGACGCTGCTCGAGCGCGGCACCCACGGCATACAGACGCTCGTCAGCAGCGGCAGGTGCAAGGATCTGGAAGCCCGCAGGCAGCCCGTCCTCGTCGGCGAGGCCGCTCGGCAGGGACATGCCGGGCACCCCCGCGAGGTTGGCGGGGATGGTGGCAATGTCGTTGAGGTACATGGCCATCGGGTCGTCGATCTTGTCGCCGAACTTGAACGCGGTCGTCGGCGCGGTCGGGCTGACGAGCACATCGGCAGACTCGAACGCCTTGGTGAAGTCGTCAGCGATGAGGCGGCGCACCTTCTGGGCCGAGCCGTAGTAGGCGTCGTAGTAACCCGATGACAGGGCGTAGGTACCCAGGATGATGCGGCGCTTGACCTCGTCCCCGAAGCCCGCATCGCGCGTGGCCGCCATGACCTGCTCGGCGCTCGGCGCGTCGACGCCCTCGGGCAGGACACGCAGGCCGAACCGCATGGCGTCGAACTTCGCGAGATTGCTGGAAGCCTCGGACGGGAGGATGAGGTAGTAGGCCGCAAGCGCCGCGGTGAAGCTCGGGCACGAGACCTCGACGACCTCGGCTCCGGCGTCGACGAGGTGCTGGACCGACTCGTCAAAGCGGGCCTGCACACCGGCCTGGAAGCCGTCACCGGTGAGCTCGCGCACGATGCCGATCTTCATCCCCGTGACATCGGCGCGACGGGCGGCCTCGACCACCGCCGGGACGGGCGCGTTGATCGAGGTGGAGTCCATGGGGTCGTGCCCGCCGATGACCTCGTGCAGCAGGGCCGCGTCGAGGACAGTGCGGGTGCACGGGCCCGCTTGGTCGAGCGAGGACGCGAGCGCGACGAGGCCATAGCGGGAGACGCCGCCATAGGTCGGCTTCGTTCCGACGGTCCCGGTCACAGCCGCGGGCTGACGGATCGAGCCACCGGTGTCGGTGCCGATCGCGAGCGGTGCCTGGAACGAGGCAACGACGGCGCTGGAGCCACCACCGGAGCCGCCGGGGATGCGGTCGAGGTCCCACGGGTTGCGCGTCGGGCCGTAGGCCGAGTGCTCGGTCGAGGAGCCCATGGCGAACTCGTCCATGTTGGTCTTGCCCAGGATCGGCATGCCCGCCTCGCGCAGACGCGTCACAACGGTCGCGTCGTAGGGCGGGATCCAGCCCTCGAGGATCTTGGAGCCGCAGGTGGTCGGCAGGCCCTTGGTGGCCATGACGTCCTTGACGGCGATCGGCACACCGGCGAGTTGGTGCAACGCCTCGCCGCGGCCACGTCGCTCGTCGATGTCGCGGGCACTGGCCAGGGCGCCCTCGCGGTCGACGTGGAGGTAGGCGTGCACGGCGGTGTCGACAGCATCGGTGCGGGCGAGTAGCGCTCGCGTCACCTCGACCGAGCTCGTCTCACCACTGGTGAGCAGGTCGGCGAGCTCGGAAGCGCTGGCGCGGGTCAGGTCGGTGGTCACATCGGTCCTTGCGGTCTGGGAATGCGTGGTGCCGGGAAACAACAGTGCGGTATGCCGGGTGCTCGCCACCCGGCATACGTGCGTCTTTCAGTCTTCGTCGAGGATGCGGGGCACGGAGAAGCGCTGCTGGTCGGCCGCCGGTGCACCCGCCAAGACCGCGTCGGCCTCGAGGCTGGCGCGGACGACGTCGGGGCGGGTGACGTTGACGATCGGCATCGGGTGGCTCATCGGCTCGACGCCCTCGATCGGTGACTGCTGCACGATCGCCACGGACTCGAGGATGATGCCCAACTCACCGACCATTTTGTCGAGCTCGGCGTCGGAGAGATCGATGCGGGCGAGACCGGCGAGGTGGGCCACGTCGTCGCGGGTGAGTTCAGCCATGCGCCCAGTCTATGGGCCGGTCTGACCAGGGCCGGCAGGCAGTTGCCGGAGTGCCGAGCAGGCTCACCCTTGCGGCCGGAGGAGGCGCTCCCTCGTGTAGTCGTCCTGGACGAGTGCCGGCTCACGAGACACCCAGAACCGCACCATGTCGAGTCCCCGCTCCCACTGCGCGGCCGACTCCTCGATCTGGGCAACCACGCTACCGTCGGGCCCGACCAGCTGAACCCGTGCACCGCGATTGGCGCGATTGATGGTCGACGCAGGGAGAGCGCGAACCTCGCGCAGGTCCGCAACGGCCACCCTCGTCCTCCCTGGGCGGCGTTCGATCCGATCAGGACCGAGAGTGAGTCCGAAGGTCAGGACCGTGTGGGCCGCAACGGGAAGGAGGATGACAAAGAAGATGACCAGCAACCAGCCCATAGTCGCTGCGAGCCATGGGACGTTCTCTCCTGGGCCGTATCTCACGAGCCCATAGAGCCCGAAAACACACCCGACCCACAGAACCACCATGAGCGGGATGCTCACGAGCCGCGCCCACGCAGGAGAGCGGAAGACCACAGGGGCGGGGAGTGCTCCCCATTGAGGACTGGTCACGGTCCTCAGTATCGTCACTGGCTGGGGCAATTCGCGGGACCACCGTCCTCCACCGCGACCAACGGAAGGTTTTGCACGATGACGTTTGACGTCACGCCGTCGGACATCCGACAACATGCCAACGCGGTGGCGACCGTTGCGGGCACGCTGAGTCAGATGCAGCAGGCCAGTTCCGTGAGTGGAGACAGCTACGGGCTGCTGCTGTCTTGGCTACCCGGCGCACTCAACGATGCGGCTGGCGACGTTGAGGGCGCCTTGGACCAAGTCGCGACCAACGCTGGTCAGGCCGTGAACGGCCTACGCACGATGGCTGACCAGTACGACACCGATGACCAGAACGCCGTCTGGGAGCTGAGGACGACCTATCCATGAGCAACAACCCCTTCACCGTCACGGACACCGCCAGCTCGCCGGATGGCACCACCTTTGGAATCCAAGAAGGCTCATCCTGGACATCCGGTGCGGGAATCATCGACAGCGGCGCCTCGACCATCGCTTCCCTGTGCACGGGGGACTGGGTGGATGCCGCGTTGAGCGGTGTCTCCCTTCTCCTCGACGCAGCGGCGACCGCGGCCGACCCGCTGGGGTCGGCGATTGCCGCCGGTATCGGCTGGCTCATCGACCACCTCAACCCGATCAAGGGCTGGTTCGAGGAGGTCGCCGGCAACTCCGGCGGCGCCATTGCCCAAGCCCAGACCTGGGGGCTGATCAGCACGGGTCTCACACCGGCCGGCACGGACTGGGGGACGTCGGCTGACAACCTCATCAAGCCTCAGGCGGGACCTGCGGTCAACGCTTACCTCGGCTGGCAGCAGACCCACACGGACGCCATCAACGAGTTGGTGGGCGCGACCAGCGCCATGCAGGAGTCGATCGCCACCGCAGCCGGCATTGTCGGCTTCGTTCATGGATTCCTGCGAGACGTCCTGGCTCAGCTTGTGGGAGCAGCCATCAGTTGGGCGACGGAGGCCATCCTGTCGTGCGGCACGCTCATCCCCTGGATCTGCGGCCAGATCGGGACCCGAATCGCGGCAGTCACCGCCAAATGTTCAGGCTTCGTCACGGGGCTGGTCCGGTCGGGTAGCAAGCTGAGCGCCCTGCTCAAGACGTTGGGCGCGTGGGGCCAGAACGTCCTCAGGTTCCTCGACAAGATCAAGACCAACCCCAACCTGCACCGCTCGACCCCACGCCACGCTGCCCCAGCGGGCGGGATACCTGACACGCCACCCTGGTCATGGAGGCCGCCGCCGGGCTACAACCCCAAACCCGGCACCCACCGCATGCCGGATCCCACCTTGCCGGAGGCTCTCGTGGCCGGTGGACGAGGCGCCGTGCGCGACAGCCCGTACACCGCTGGGACCAATGGCGGTTTCGCCGGACGGGACGGGCGGGCAGGGCACGCCGAACCCGAGGAGTGACTCAGGTGGTGCGGCTGATGTCGATCAGCCGCACCATCAGGGTCAGCGGATACCAACCCAGACCCAACAACACCACCGCCCAGAACGCCCACCGCCCCCGGAGACCGGCTGAGGTGCGCCGAGTGGGCTCAGGCGCCCTGAAGGACGCAAAGAAACGCGACCGAGCCAGCAGTCCGTGAGTGCCCCTGGGCCCCTTTTCGAAGGGCGACCACCAGTTGCCGGAACGCAGGCCGACGATGAGTCCACGCACGTACGGCACAGCAAACAACAGCCACACTCCACCGAAGAGCAGCAACGCGATGCTCGACGAGAGAATCACGGGACCGTCAGGGTTCAGCTCAGCCATCAGCCGAGTCTGGCGTATGACGGTCGGCGACTATCGTCTGGGGCATGAGCGATTCGAGGGGATACGCCGGCCCGGACGAGGCCCTGGCCGCCGTCGAGGCCCAGGCAGCCCGAGCCGAACCACAGGCCGAGCGAGCGCGCGCGTGGAGCGAGGAAGTGGCCAAGATCCAGGGTGTGGGCCACGCCGAGTCCGGCAAGGTCCAGGCCACCGTGGACATCCAAGGACTCCTGACGGGACTGTCGGTGAGTGACGCAGTTGCCTCGCTCGGAGGTCGCAAAGCCACCAGGGCAATCCAGGGCGCAGTTCGGGCTGCGCAGGAGTCGGTGCGCCAGCAGGCCGTCCAGTCTTCGGAACGGATGTGGGGTCCCGGCTCGCCAACCACCGACGCGTTTCGCGCAGAGGTCGAGGCCGCAACCCCGCTGATCGAGATCCAGCCGCTGGAGAGTGACGGTCGCACGAGCCCCGGCGGGCCCGGTTCGCGCCCCTCGAACGATGGAGGTACGTGGTGATGGACCCGTCGATCTTTGATGGCGAGACGCCCGGGGAAATGGAGCTCAACCGTCTGGTCCAGCAGGCGAAGGCGGCGATGGCTTGGCGCAACGGCGTGAACGCCCTTCGTGGGCGGGCAAGTCACGAAGGTGTGGAGGCCCAGGTGAGTGCCAGCGGTGGCGTGGTCGACATCGAGGTGAACGACGCTGCGTGCGCACAAGGCGGAACGTCCTTGGCCGAGCGCGTGCTCGACTCCGTGTTGGCGGCACAGCAGGATCTGGCCGTGCAGTTGCGCAACTCAGCGGTCGAGACGTTCGGCGAGGACTCCTCGCAGGCACGCACCGTCGCCAACGCGACCGAAACCCGCTTCGGCCGAGCAACTGTGCTCGAGCCCCTCCCGGAGTCCGACCGCGCCTAACGCCCGGCTCAGGTCTCCGGAACGGCCTCGGCAGAACCAGTCTCGAGCAACGTGACGAAGCCGGCCTCGTCGAGGATGGTCAGCCCGAGTTCTCGGGCCTTGGTCTCCTTGGAGCCGGCGCCCGGGCCGACGACCACATAGTCGGTCTTCGTCGACACCGAGCCCGACGCCTTGCCACCACGGGAGAGGATCGCTTCCTTGGCCTCGTCGCGGCTGAACCCCTCCATGGATCCAGTGACGACGACCGTCAGCCCGGTAAGGGTCTGCTCGATCGAGGCGTCGCGCTCATCCTCCATGCGCACCCCGTCGGCCGCCCACTGGTCCACGATGGCGACGTGCCACTCGTTGCCCTCACGGTCGAACCAGTCGCGCATCGACTCGGCGATGATGGCGCCGACACCTTCGACGCCGGACAGTTCCTCGACGGAGGCCGCCCGGATCGCGTCCATCGACCCGAAGTGCTGGGCCAGCGCGCGGGCAGCGGTCGGCCCAACGTGACGAATGGAGAGCCCGACGAGCACCCGCCACAGCGGCTGCTTCTTGGCCTGCGCAAGGTTGGCGACAAGCTTGGAACCGTTGGCGGACAGAACCCTTCCGTCGATGACGGCGTTGTCGGGATCGGTCTTCTTGGCCGCGCGGGTGTAGAGGGGCACCCGCGCGATGTCCTCGTCGGTGAGCCCGAACAGGGTCGACTCGTCGGTCAGCACCCCTGAGTCGAGAAGCGCCACCGCGCCCTCCCAACCCAGCGCCTCGATGTCGAACGCGCCGCGACCCGCGAGCCCTGACAGTCGCTCGCGCAGCTGCGAGGGACAGGTCCGCGAGTTGGGGCAACGAATGTCCTTGTCACCCTCCTTGGCCGGAGCCAGGGTGGTGCCGCACGACGGGCAGTCGGTGGGCATGATGAACGCGCGCTCGCTGCCATCACGCAGATCCACCACCGGGCCGAGGATCTCGGGGATGACGTCACCGGCCTTGCGCAGCACGATCGTGTCGCCGATGAGCACGCCCTTGCGGATGACCTCGGTGGCGTTGTGCAGTGTCGCGCGCTCGACGGTCGAGCCCGCCACCACAACGGGCTCCATGACCCCGAAAGGCGTCACCCGCCCGGTCCGGCCGACGTTGACCTGGATGTCGAGAAGCCTGGTGTTGACCTCTTCGGGCGGGTATTTGTAGGCAATGGCCCACCGCGGCGCCCGAGACGTCGCCCCGAGCTGGCGCTGCACCGTGATCTCGTCGACCTTGACGACCACACCGTCAATCTCGTGCTCGACGTCGTGCCGGTGCTCGCCCGTCGACACGATGAACGCGTTGACCTCAGCGATGGTGTCGACGACGCGATAGTGGCTCGAGATGGGCAGGCCCCAAGCCCCGAGTGCCTCATAGGCCTCGCTCTGCCGGGTCAGCGCAAACCCCTGACGCTTGCCAATGCCGTGGACGAGCATGCGCAACTGCCGGGTGGCCGTGACCCGAGGGTCCTTTTGCCGCAAGGATCCTGCGGCAGTGTTGCGGGGGTTGGCATAGGGCGGCTTGCCCGCCTCGATGAGCTGGGCGTTGAGCTCACCAAAAGCCTCGATCGGGAAGTAGACCTCCCCGCGCACCTCGACGAGATCGGGCACCGGATGCGCCTTGGTCCCGGTGAGCTCGGTCGGTATGCCGTGCACGGTCCTGACGTTGAGCGTCACGTCCTCGCCCGTGCGACCGTCACCGCGGGTGAGGGCGCGGGTGAGTCGACCCTTCTCGTAGAGCAGATTGATGGCGAGCCCGTCGATCTTGAGCTCGCAGAGGTAGTGAAAACCGGTGCCGGCGTCGCGGGTCACCCGTGCCGACCACTCGACCATCTCGTCGGGTGAGAAGGCGTTGTCGAGGCTGAGCATGCGCTCGAGGTGATCGACGTGCTGGAAGTCGGTCGAGAAGGTTGCGCCGCCGACGCTTTGGGTGGGACTGTCCGGCGTGCGCAGCGAGGGGAACTCCTCCTCGAGCGCGTTGAGCCGCTTCATCACCGTGTCGTAGGCACCGTCGCTGACCGTCGGCGAGTCCTTCACGTGATAGGCGAACTGGTGCGCCGTCGCCTGCTCTGCAAGGTCGGTCCACTCATGTCGGGTCTGCTCGGGGACGTCGCCCACCACGTCGTTCTCGCTCACCCGCCCATCCTGCCGCACGGCACCGACACTGCGCCCTCGCCGCTCGCGTCTGCGGATGTGGTCGCTAGAGCGACCACATCCGCGGACGCGAGCGGGGGGGCGAGGGGAAGCGCGAGGTTTGCTGCGTGTCGTGGTGTCGTGCTGATGGCGATGTCCGTTGCTGTGTCACAGTTCGTGCACCGATCAGTCACAGCCAGGGGGCCACGATGACCGAGCACCACAGCGACCCAGCCCAACGCGGGACAGCGTCGGTGGCCGACTTCCTCGCATCCTTTGGTGGTGACGTCGATGCTGCCATTGCTGCGCTGCGCACCCACCATGGGAGCCCGCAGCAGCCCTCTCCCCCACTGCGGCAGCCCCGTCCACGTCGCGAGCGCTCCGGCGACCACATCATCACGGTGAGCGACCTGCGCAAGACCTACAAGATGGGGCGGCAGAAGGTCAGCGCGCTCGGCGGCGTCTCCCTCGAGATCGACCGCGGCGAGTTCGTTGCGCTCACCGGAGCGAGCGGCAGCGGCAAGAGCACACTCCTGCAGATCATCGGCGGGCTCGACAAGCCGAGCGGCGGCACCGTCCTCGTCGACGGCGTGAACATCGGCAAGCTCAGCGACGCCAAGCTCTCCCGCTTCCGCAACAGGACCATCGGCTTCGTCTTCCAGTTCTTCTATCTCCAGCCCTTCCTGCGCCTCGTGACCAACACCGAGGTTCCGGGCATGTTCGCCAAGACGCCGCGCAAACAGCGCAAGGCGCAGGCTCTCAACCTCATCGAGGAAGTCGGGCTCTCGGACCGCTCCCGCCATCTTCCTCGCGAGATGTCGGGTGGGCAGATGCAACGGGCCGCCATCGCACGCGCCCTGCTCAACCAGCCCGTCGTGCTGCTGGCCGACGAGCCCACCGGCAACCTCGACAGTGCCACTGGCGCCTCGATCATCGAGTTGTTCGAGCGCATCCGCGACGAGTTCGGGACAACCATCGTCATCGTCACCCACGACGACGATCTCGCCGAGCGCGCCGACCGCACCATCCGACTCGGCGACGGACTGATCGTGCCGACCGAGGTCGTCGCATGATCGGCCTGCGCGACTCGGTGACGCTGGCCCGCACCAAGGTGCGCTCCAAGCGGATCCGGCTGCTCATCACCACGATCGTCTCGGGGCTGTTGTTCGGGCTCATCGCCGGCGGGATCCTGCTCTTCGACGGGACGGCCGCCAGCGTCAACCGGTTCGCGGACCAGAACCTGGGCGGGCGCTACCTCGTCCAGGGCACTCCCATCATCGACTCCATGCAGATCTATCCGGACCCGGCGGACCCGAAGGTGCGCGAGGAAGTCCTTGCCCTGCACACGGCATACATCGCCGAACGCAAGGCCGCGGCGGAGAAGTACGGCATCACAAACTACGACGAGAAGACCGAGATCCAGCCGATCATCGATGACCCCTACGGTGATCCGAGCCGGCCAGCAGATCAACGCAAGAGCGCCAACACCGAGTCGGTCGCGTGGAAACGACGCGAGGCAGCCTCGTTCGCCAAGGCCACCGAGCAGTCGAACGCCACCCCCGAGAAGTTCGCCGCGGACTCGCGAGCGGCAGGGGCGAGCGACACCTACGAGCCCAGGAGCCTGCAACACCTCGGCCTCACCCATCTCAAGGACGGGCGCGAGGACCTGACCCGCACGGAGCAGCCGACGACGGACGGCCAGCAGCCGATGGGTGAGAGCCAAGGTGACTCCAGCATCGCCGGCGCGAACTACACGATCATGGACAACGACCTCGTGGCGTCGTTCATCGCCGAGCCCAATGCCGCCCGGTCCACCCCCAAGGGCATCCCCGTGCTCGTGCCCATTGACGACGTCGTCGCCACGTTGGGCAAGAATCTGGGCCTGAGCAAGCGCCCGAAAGACAGTGCGGGACAGATTGATTGGTACCGCTCGGTGCTCGAGAAGGTCAACGGCCAGACCTACACCGCGTGCTACCGCAACCAGGCCGAGCGCGAGCGGGTCGACCAGGCCCGTCAGATCACCGCTGACCTCGCGGCCAACAAGGACGCCGCGGGCTTCGAGAAGCCGGGTCTCATGCTTGAGCTCCCCACCAACGCCTGCGGTTCGGTCACGGTGGCGGCTGACAGCCGGAGTGATGAGCAGAAGGAGAAGGACGCGAATCAACGTGCCTTCGACGCCCAGTTCCAGCCGCAGGACCCTCCTAAGGCAGAGCTGGTGACCTTCCAGATCGTTGGCGTGCTTCCCACCCCGCAGTCGGGTGGCGGCGGTTTGGAGTCGGTGGTGTCCTCGATCGTCGGCACGACCTACGGCTATGGCGCGCTCATCCCCGCCGACCTCCTGGCCGCGCTGCCCGCTCCTTTGCGTCACGACACGCTCCTCGCCCAGAAGTCGGTGGTGAACGATCCGATGATGATGCAGTACGGGCCCATGGGGCCGGAGGCGGCCTATATCGCCTCGTTCCCCACGGTTGATGGAGCCAAGGCCTTCATCGAGTCCAATGCGTGTGGCGGCGGCGGGTTCATGGATGGGGGCTACTACACCGAATGTGGCAAGCCGTTTTCGGTGGGCACCTTCGGGACGAGCTATCTCGTCGTGGACGACATCAGCACCGGGGCACGGCCCTATCTCCTCGGTCTGCTGGCCGCCCTCTTCGGCGTGGCAACGATCATCATCTGGGCGATGATGGGCCGCGTCATTGCCGACTCCCGGCGCGAAACAGCGGTGTTCCGGGCGATCGGCGCCAAGCGTTCCGACATCACCAGCGTCTATCTCATTTATTCGCTGTGGGTGGCCCTGCGGATCGCCGTGTTTGCCGCCCTGCTCGGTGCCGCCATCGCCTTCACCATCGAGTTCCTCTTTGCGAAGCGGGCGACCGATGCGGCGCAGTTGGCCTACGGCGTCTTCAACGGGAACGCGAAGTTCCACTTCGTCACGGTGCCCTCGCTGCTGTGGTGGTCGATTCTGGCGGGCATCCTCGCGATGGCCTTGGTCGCCATCACGCCACCGCTGTTGCGCAACATCCGCCGCAACCCGATCCGAGACATGCGCGACGAGTGAGCGACCCGGCGGTGACGTCTGCCGTGGGGCCGGCGTGGGTCAGTCCTGAACGGTGCGAGCCTCAAGCAGCGATGCACGCGCGCGCTCTGCTCCAGGGGCGCGCGTGAGCGCCGCGGACAGACGCATGAGCCGGTTTGTAGCCTCTGGCGCCAGCGAGAGCAGGCGGGCCGCTGCGGCGCGCAGGTCCGCCGGAGTGGCGACATTGGGGTCCAGCGCTTCACCGAGGCCGGCTGTCTCGAGCGCGGCCGCGCCGGCAAACTGGTCTGTCGAGAGCGGCAGCAGCATGAGGGGAACACAGGCGGTCAACGCTTCGGTGACGCTGTTGTTGCCACCGTGCGAGACCGCCAGGACGGCGTCGCGCAGGATCGTGACCTGAGGGAGCTCCGCCCGCACGAGCCACGAGGATGGGACCGGGCCAAGGGCCGCACGTGGCGTGGACCCCGCGGCCAGTGCGACGCGAATGTCCAGTCCGCGAAGCGCTTCGGCCACCCGCGCCAACACGTCGGCACGCACCGAGAGGAAACTGCCGAGGCTGACGTAGACGATCGGCGCGCCGTCGCGAGCCAGCCAGGCGTCCACCTCCGCATCCGGCTCCTCGGCGCGCACCGCTGAGCCGAGGAATGCATGCCGGCCGAGCAGGGCGGTCCGCTTGGGCGGGTGGAGCTCGCCGGGATAGTTGAGCAGCAGCACGTCACCTGTCTCGGCAAAGGCGTCCTCGCTGGCTGGAGCCGCCGGATCGAGCGCAGCAAGAGCGTCGTTCCACTGTGCGGTGAATGCGTCTCGTACGCCTTCACATCGACGGCGCAGGTCGGCGAGGTCGTGTGGGTCGGGGCTCAGGCAGCTGGGCCAGGCAGGTGGGTAACCGTAGACCTCATCGCCCACGGTCAGCGCCGTCGGGTGCCCGAGCACGACGTCCGCGTGGCGCACCCCGTTGCCTGACAAACTCAGCCGGGCGCTGAAGGCGAGGTGGTCGACGATGACGTGGTCGGGGCGCACACGCTCGACGACGCGCTGCACCTCGCGGGCCACCCTCAGGGGCTCCCAGAGCAGGTCGTTGCCACGGGCGGCCGCCTGGAAGGCCAGCGTCGGCACCGCCCCGAGTCGGGTGGCGTCGAAGAATCCCCGCAGCGCTTCGTCCTCGCCGGTGGGCTGGTCCTGCGCCCGGATGACTCCGGGGTTGGATCCCCGGCCCAGCTGCAGCTCCTCGCGCTCAAAGCCGAACCGGCGCACGATCGCGTCGGTGGCGGGGCCGGTGGCGACGACGACTCGTTCGCCCGCCGCGGCCCAAGCGGCCCCCAGCGTGGCGAGCGGGAGCAGATGGGAGGCGTAGTCAGGACTGATGATCAGCAGCGTCATGGCAGACCTCCGAGTAGAGCGCAGCGAGCGAGGTGGCCATTGTCGCGATACTGAACTCGTCGGCCACCAGGGCCCGGGCGCGCTTCGCGCGGGCACCGGCGTCCGGGGCGGCGGCGAGGGCGAGGGCCGAGGTGATGGCGGCGGCCAGCTCAGTTCGTGAGGTCGTGTCGATGAGCAAGCCCGTCACGCCCTCCTCGACGTAGGTCGCTGGGCCGCCTTCGCGCGGCGAGACCACAACGAGGCCAGAAGCCATGGCCTCGAGGATCGAGATTCCGAACTCCTCCTTGAGGCTGGCGGACACATAGGCACCACCGGGCGCGGCGAGGCCGGGCCTGCCGAACCGGACGGCGGCGAGCCACATGGCGACCACCCCGTTGGGGCGGTGACCGGCGAGCAGCAGACCGCGTCCGGCGGCGTCACCGCGCGAGATGACCGCGTCGATGCGGTCGAGCTGTTCACGCTCGTCGTCGTTGGGTTCGTCGAGGTCGCCGCCAATGACCAACAGGTTGCACACCTGCGCGCAGGCGGGCTCGGACGCCCAGGCCTCCACAAGCGTCGCCATTCCCTTGACCCGATGCAGGCGACCGACCGTGACCACGAGCGGGAGTCCACGGCGGTCGGTGGGGAGAGTTGCGAGCAGCGAGTCCAGCTCCCTCAATGCTGCGTGGGTCTCGCGCGACACGGCGCCGCCGCGGGCGGACTCCTGCACCTCGCGGCCGGCCCGGTCGAGTGGAGCCAGGTCGATGCCCTCGGGGATCACCTCGACCGACGCCTCGTCCACATCCAGGTCGAGCTGCAGCAGGTCGCGCAGGTCCCGCTCCAGGTGGGGACGGGGAAAAACCACGAGGCGGGCTGCCCCGGCGGCAAGCTCACGCAGCAACCGCACCCGAAAGACGAGATGCTCGGCGGCGTCGACCGCGCCGAACCCGGCTCGGGTGAGGGTGCCCGACGCCTCCCGCGCGGCGAGGAGGGCGTGCGGATCGGGAGCCAAGGTCAGCACCGTGGGGATGCCCAGCTCGTGCGCCACCTCTGCGGCCACCCACGACCCGACATCGGCCATGCGCAGGTGCAGAAGGTCGACGGGGCCGGCTGCGGCCAGAGCATGACGCAGGCCTCGTCGAGCGTGGACCCGCAGCGGCCAGGTCTCACTCGAGGGACGCACCGGTCCGGGCAGGGGGACACCGAGATAGTGATGACCGGGCGTGCTGACGTCATCTGGGGCTCTGTCTTCACCTTGCCCGTGATGAGCGCGGGACAAGGTGAGCACCCGTGAAATCCGCGGATCGGTGACGAGCGAGTCCCCCAAATGGACCAGCAGCGTCGCGATCCCACCGGTATCGCCCTTGCCCGCCTGCAGCAGGCTGCCGTCGATGTCTGCGTGCAGGAACAGTTGGGCGACGGTCAGACCGGTGGACGCGCTACGCCACACCGGCGCAACGTCCGCTGCGGCGTCGACATCGGGCTCGGGTTCGGTGCTGCCCCATGCCTCGAGGGTCACCTCGGCCAGCATTCCGACGAAACCACCACCGTGCATGATCTCGTGCAGTTGGGGCAAGGCCTCCGGCAACCGTGGGCTCGAACGCAGCGACCACACGGCGTGCTCCCGAAGGAAGGGAACAATCGAGCCCAAGAGCGGTACGACGAGCGCAGCGGCCAAAGCCGTCCCCCCTGCCGCTGCCGCGTGCACCGCGGCGATGGCCGCCAGCTGGTCGGTGTCCTCGATCGCCTCCCGCAGCGCGGACTCAGCGGTGTCACCGTCGGCGCGCACGGCGTCAGCAAGCGAGTCGATGAGCTCGATCCCCGCGAGGATGGAGGGCGCGGTCCTCAGCGCGTCGAGCACACCCAGGGTCTGTGCTGGGAGGGTCGAGGTCACCCTTCCATGCTAGGTCGGATCTTCGGGCAGACCATGGGCAGAGCTCGCTGGCTCCCCCAAGCCCACGACTTCGCCCCCCAACCCGGGTGTGTGTCCGCTGGCGGTGAAGCGCATGAGGAGTTCGGCAGCCACCCCCACCGCGATCGTCGCCGGCACTTTGCCGAGCAACTCGGGAAGGCCGATCGGTGAGCTGACGCGGTCGACCACCTCCTCGGCGAGACCGCCCTCGATCATCAACCTGCGCCGCAGCCGGGCCCACTTTGCTCTCGAGCCGATGAGACCGATCGGCCCGATGTCCTCGGTGCGCAACGCGGCGTCGAGGATCGCCGCGTCCTCGGCGTGGTCGTGCGTCATGACGAGGACATGGGTGCCCGGAGGCAGCTCACCGAGGACCAGCTCGGGCAGCACCGGCACCTGGTGTGGGTGGACGCGGGCGTCGGCGTCCGCGAGCGGGGCGAGCGCCTGATCGCTGAGCGCCTCAGCCCGGCTGTCAACAAGGTGCAGGTCAAGGTCGTGACGGGCCAGAATGCGGGCGAGCTCGTGGCCCACGTGGCCCATCCCGAAGATCGCGACGACGGGCGCCACCGGTAGCGGCTCGAGGAGCACGCCAACCTCTCCGCCGCAACACTGCATGCCGTGCTGGAACGGGGCCCTGTCGGAGAGCGAGGACGTGAACGACTCCGGGACGTCGCGACCCTCGTCCAACATCTGCCGCGCCCGATGGATGGCGACCGCCTCGAGGTTTCCCCCGCCGATGGTGTCCCAGGTCTGCGTGCGCGCCACGACCATCTTGGCGCCGGCCTCGCGCGGCGCGTGGCCTCGCACCGACGTGAGGGTCACGAGCACACCGGCCTCGCCGCTGGTGCGCAGTTGCTCGACAGCTCGCAGCCAGCGCACGGCTCAGCCCTCCGACAGGTGGTGGAGAGCGGACTCGGACTCAGGGAGCCGCTGCGGAGCACCGCTGTCCGCCTGGGGTGGGGTTGGCCCCTCCCCGGGCTCGACGTCACCGTCGAGGTCGTGCCCGGACCGCGCATCCTCGAGGGCCCAGAACACGGCCTCCGGCGTCGCCGGGCTGGCGAGGTCGACACTGGTGCCCTGCGGACCGAAGGATGCGCATGCCTGGCGCAGTGCCTCACGCACCGCGAAGGCCAGCATGAGCGGGGGTTCGCCGACGGCCTTTGACCCGTAGACGGCCCCCTCCTCGTGAGCGCGAGCAAGCAGCGCGACGTTGAGAACCTCGGGCATCTCGGAGAAGCTCGGCAGCTTGTAGGTGCTGGCCGACGCGGTGGCCAGACGACCCCGGTGCTCTCCGTCGCTGGTGTCCCAGCGCAGGTCCTCCAGGGTGAGCCACCCAGCGCCCTGGACGTAGGCCCCCTCGATCTGCCCGACGTCAACCAGTGGCGACAGGCTGTCACCGACGTCGTGGACGATGTCGACACGCAACGTGCGGTAGGCCCCGGTGAACCCGTCGACCTCGACCTCGGTCGCCGCGACGCCGTGGGCGAAGTACTTGAACGGGCTACCCCGCATGACCGTCGAGTTCCAGTGCAGCCCCTCGGTCCGGTAGTAGCCGGCCGCGAAGAGCTGGGTGCGGGCGAAGTACGCGGAGTGCACGAGATCTGCCCAGTCCAGCGACTCGTCGGTGCCGAGCCCCGAGACGACCCCGTCGAGGAAGCGCACATCCGGGGCCGGCACGCCGAGCTTCTGGGCAGCCACGAGGGCAAGGCGCCCGCGGATCTGCTCGCACGCGTCCTTGACCGCCCCACCGTTGAGGTCCGCGCCCGACGAGGCTGCGGTCGCCGACGTGTTGGGCACCTTGTCGGTCCTGGTGGGCGCAAGGCGGACGGTCCCCAGAGGGACACCCAGCGCTGTTGCCGCGATCTGGAGCATCTTGGTGTGCAGCCCTTGGCCCATCTCGGTGCCGCCGTGATTGACCAGGACTGACCCGTCCTTGTAGACGTGGACGAGTGCCCCCGCCTGGTTGAACGCGGCGAGGTTGAACGAGATCCCGAACTTCACCGGCGTCACGGCGACGGCGCGCTTGACGTGGTCATGTGTGGCGTTGAACTCAGCGATCCCGGTCCGGCGCCGCTCGAGGTCCGCGTCCGCCGCGACCTGGTCCCACGCGCGGCGCAGGCGTTCGGCCTGCGTGATGACCTGCCCGTAGGGCGTGGTCTGACCGTCCTCATAGAAGTTGCGGCGGCGCAGCTCGTGCGCCTCGAGGCCGAGTAGCGGCGCGCACCGCCCGAGGATGTCCTCGATCACGAGCATCCCCTGTGGTCCCCCGAAGCCACGGAACGCGGTCTGGGACGTCTTGTGGGTACGAGCGACCCGGCCGGTCACGCGGATGTCGGGGATGAAGTAGTTGTTGTCGACGTGGCACAGGGCCCGGGCGAGGACCGGCTCCGAGAGGTCCAGGCTCCATCCACCGTCGGCGGTCAGGGTCGCCTCGAGCGCTTGGATGAGGCCGTTGTCGTCGAAGCCGACCCGCCACCGCGCATGGAACCCGTGTCGCTTGCCGGACATCGTCAGGTCCTGGGTTCGGTTGAGTCGCAACCGAACCGGACGCCCGGTGAGACGGGCGCCCAAAGCCGCGATCGCGGCATACCCGTGCGGTTGCATCTCCTTGCCGCCGAAGCCACCGCCCATGCGCAGGCACTGGACGGTGACCTCATGACTGCTCAGTCCCAGCACCTGGGCAACGATCTCCTGGGTCTCGCTGGGATGCTGCGTGCTGCTCTGCACGAAGATCCGGCCATCATCCTCGACAACAGCCAGGGCCGCGTGCGTCTCGAGATAGAAGTGCTCCTGCCCGGCCATCTCGATCTCGCCGTGGAAGACGTGGGTCGACCGCGCGAGCCCAGCGTGAGCATCGCCGCGGGCGACGGTCGGTTGGGCACCCTGGAAGCTCTCGGCCTCGATCGCCTCGGTGAGAGTGATGACCGACGGGAGCGGCGCGTAGTCGACCTCAATGGCGAGTGCGCCACGCCGTGCCGACTCCAGCGTCTCGCCGAGTACCCAGCAGACCGCGTGGCCGTGGAAGCACACCTCGCTCGGGAAGAGCGGCTCGTCGTGCTTGGCGCCGGCGTCGTTGACGCCCGGCACGTCCTGCGCCGTCAGCACGCGCACGACACCCGGGACGGCGAGTGCCGGTTGCACCCGTAGACCTGTCACTACGGCGTGCGCGTGGGGCGCCTGGACCGGCCAGGCGTGCAACACGTCCTTCGTGCGCGGGTGCAGGTCGTCGGTGTAGAGCGCCCGGCCGGTGACGTGCAGGGCCGCGGACTCATGGCGCAGGGTCTGCCCCACGACGGCGGAGTCGGGGCGCTGGGACAGCTGACTCATCGCTTGCCACCTGGTTCGTTGCTCCGCGCGTCGGGCTGCGCATCGGGCTGCGCGTCGGCCTGCGCGGCATACAGCTTCAGGAGCGACTGACCGAGCATCGCGCTGCGGTAGCGGGCGGTGGCGCGGTGGTCGGTGAGTGGCGTGCCCTCCCCCGCGAGGACGGCCGCGGCCTTGGTGATGCCCTCGCGGGTCCACGGCTCACCCTCCAGCGCAGCCTCGGTCCGCAACGCCCGGATCGGCGTGGAAGCGACACCGCCGAGACCGATGCGAGCCCGCATCACCGTGCCCTCGACGACAACGAGCGCGATGGCGACGGCGACACCGGAGATGTCGTCGAAGCGGCGCTTGGTGACCTTGTGGAAGACCGCAACCGGCGCCAGTGGCAGGGGGATCCGGACCTCGCGGATGAGCTCGTCGGGCCCTTTGACGCTCGCGCGGTAGCCAGTGAAGTATTCGGCCAGGGGGATGACCCGGTCGCCGTCAGGACCCGCCAGCACGAGCGAGGCCTCGAGCGCCAGCAGCGCCGGGGCGCAGTCGCCGATGGGCGATGCTGTGCCGACGTTGCCGCCGATGGTCGCGCCGTTGCGGATGAGACGGGAGGCGAATTGGGGGAAGAGCTGCGCCAGCATCGGCACCTTCTCACCGAGACCGCGCTCGATCTCGGTGAGGGTGAGGGCTGCGCCGATCCGGACCTCGTCGGCGTCGATGTGGAAGCCGCGCAGCTCGGGCAGCCGGTCGATTGCGACGAGAAGTGGTGGGCGCGCGCCTTTGAGATTGAGGTCGACCCCGATGTCGGTCGAGCCGGCAAGAAGCACCGCGTCCGGGTGCGCGGCGAGGAGCTGCACCGTCTCCGCAAGGTTCCCGGGTCGCACCAGCTCGGCACCGTCGGCCACGAGACGGGTGTGCCGGGGCGGTGCGGGCCGCGACTGCCGACGCTGGGCGAACGGGTCCGAGTCCTCGGGCACGCCCAGGGCGTAGGCCGCGTCGCGGATGGGGCGGTATCCGGTGCAACGGCACAGGTTGCCCGACAAGGCATGCAGGTCGAAGCCATTGGGCCCGTGGTCGTGGTCGTGCGCATCACCCGCCGAGCCGTCGATGCCATCGGGGACGTCACCGGGAGTGCGGCCGGCGCGATAGAACTCCGCCGCCATCGAGCAAACGAAGCCCGGCGTGCAGTACCCGCACTGCGACCCCCCTCTGTCGGCGAGCTCTCTCTGGACGGGATGCAGCCGGTCCGGAGTGCCGAGCCCCTCTGCGGTCACGACCTCCTGACCGTCCAGCGCGGCAACGGGCACGAGGCAGGAGTTGAGCGAGACCCACTCGGTCGCCGTGGCCCCGTCGGAGCCGGGCCGGGCCACCATGACGGCGCAGGCACCGCACTCCCCCTCGGCGCAGCCCTCCTTGCTGCCGGTGAGACCCCGGTCGCGCAGCCAGTCCAGGGTCGTCATGTGCGGTGCCGTGGACGCGCCGAGTGGCAACGGTGAACCGTTGACGGTGAGGAAGGCGTCCCGATGGTCGATGGGCGGAAGTCGGGTCATGGTGCCCACCGTGCGGATCCGGCGAGGAGGAGGTCGCGAGTGACCTCGAGGTGCCCGAGATGCTGGGCCAGCTCCTCATAGACGTGCAGGAGGACAGCTCCCTGAGTCGCGTATGCCGTGCGGTCGCGTCCCGTGCCCGGGTTCACCGGTGGTGCGTCAGCCTCACAGGCGAGCGCGTCCTCGTGCAGTCCATCGCGGCCCATCTCGAGCAGCGCAAGCGCCTCATCGAGCGTCCCGGTCGCCGTGAATTCGGCCTCCCTGTCACGAGGGACGACGATCCTGCGGTTGACCGTTCGCCCCCAGCGAGCCATGACGCCCACCACGTGTGACACAAGCACAAAAGCTGAGTTGGACCCCGGGACCCCTGTGACCCTCTCGTTGAGGTGAGACTCTCCCAGCTCACGGACGCACACGGCATACCCGTCGACCGCCCTGTCGCACACGGCGAGGTACTCCTCGATGGTGATCACCATGCAACTCTTTCACGCAAGAACTCCCTTTGTGGCTCTGTACAGGACACAATGACGCCGACACCGCCACACCAAAGGAGCCGGCCACCATGGGCAGCGCAGAATCCAACCTCGCCTCACACCTCGTCCGCACCGCCAGCACGATGCCGGACCGGCCAGCGATCAAGATCAACGGGCAGGACATCAGTTATCAGCAGCTGCACGGCATGGCCGCCAAGCTCGCAGGGACGCTGCGCGCCAACGGTATTGCTCCGGGAGACCGAGTCGCACTCATCCTCCCCAACGTTCCCGCGTTCCCCGTGGCGTTCTTTGCGACCCTCCTCGCCGGTGGCGTCGTCGTCCCGATGAATCCACTGCTCAAGTCCGGCGAGATCGACTTCTTCTTCACCAACTCCGGCGCGAAGATCGCGTTCGTATGGCCGGACTTCGTCGGCGAGGCCACCAAGGGCGCCGCGAACTCAGGCACCAAGATCGTTGAGTGCGGTCCTCTCGGCCCGGTGGAGGGCGGACTGGAAGACGGCCTCGAGGGTGACGCGCCCATCAGCGAGCCCACAGAGCGCGAGGGTGACGACACGGCGATCATCCTCTACACGTCCGGGACGACCGGCCGACCCAAGGGCGCCGAGCTGACCCACGACAACATCAGTCTCAACGCCATGCGCTGCGCCGAGGTGATCCAGGAGCTCACCCCCGACGACGTGATCATGGGTTGCCTGCCCATGTTCCACGTGTTCGGGCTCGTCGTCGGCCTCAACGCGGCCGTGCGCGTGGGCGCCTCCCTCGCGCTCATCCCACGCTTCGACCCGGCGGCCGCGGTCAAGGTCATCGGCGACGAGAAGGTCACCGTGATGCAGGGCGTACCCACGATGTATGCCGCGATCCTCAACCACCCCGACGGCGACAACCTCGACGCGTCATCGTTGCGGACCTGCGCCTCCGGTGGCTCGGCGATGCCGCTCGAGGTCATGAAGGCGTTCGAGGAGAAGTTTGGCTGCGTCATCCTCGAGGGTTATGGGCTGTCCGAAACGTCGCCCGTCGCATCCTTCAGCCTGCCCGGACGCGAGCGCAAGCCCGGGACGATCGGCCTGGCCATCCCCGGGTGCGAGATGCGCGTCGTCGACGTGGACGGCGCCGAGGTTGCCCACGGTGAGGTCGGCGAGATCGCCATCCGCGGCGACAACGTCATGAAGGGCTACTGGGCCAACCCCGAGGCCACAGCGGTGGCAATCCCGGACGGCTGGTTCCGCACCGGCGACTTGGCTACGCAGGACGACGAGGGCTACTTCACCATCGTCGACCGCAAGAAGGACATGATCCTGCGCGGTGGGATGAACGTCTATCCCCGTGAGGTCGAGGAAGTCATCTATCAGCACCCCGACGTCCTCGAGGTTGCTGTCGTGGCCGTGCCCGACGAACTCCTCGGCGAGCAGGTCGGCGCCGGTGTCGTGCTGCGCGAGGGTTCGACCGCGAGCACTGACGACATCATCGCGTTCACCAAGGAGCGCATCGCGGCCTACAAGTACCCCCGTACCGTGTGGCTCCTGAACGAACTGCCCAAGGGGCCGACCGGCAAGATCCTGCGCCGCGAGGTCACCTCACCCGAGACCTCCTGAGGTCACCGGCCCCAGACCCCCAGCCCCTGCCTCAGGGGCTGGGGGCTGCGGGCGCTGCGGGCGCCACTTCGGGGATCGCCACCGGGGTCCCCACCTGCCGCGCAGGAGTGTTGATGACCCCTGCGGCCACCAGCACGATGACGAACCCGATGACTTCGAGAACCCCGAGCGACTCCCCGAGGACGAGCACACCCAGCAGCACCGACACGATCGGGATGAGATAGGTGATCGTCGAGCCGATCACCGGTCCGGCACCGCGCACGACGTCGAACTGCAGGATGTAGGCCGCGCCAGTCCCAATGATCCCTAGCGTGAGGATGCAGAGCAGCGGGAGCCACGTCCACCCGCCACCGGCACTGCCGGCCTCGATCTGAGACGTGCCGAGCCGAGCCCTGTCATAAGCCCAGATCGCGTTCATCCCAGCAGGCTGCAACGCAGCCCACACCACGATGACGGGGACCATGAGCACGGTTGCCATGAGCAGGGTCGCGGCTGGCTGGCTCAGGCCGCCAAGGTCGGCGCGAGCCAGGAATCGACGGTTGTAGGTCCATCCGATCCCGTAGGAGACACCACCGGCCAGGGCCATCCCGAAGCCGACGAGGTCGGGCCGCGCCGATGCCCAGGGCTGCATGATCGTGACCACCCCGACGAAGCCAATGATGACGGCGACAACCTTGGGCTTGGTTGCTCGAGCTCCGGGCAGGAAGGCCATCGTGGCGAGGACAGTCGCGATCGGCGTCGCCGCATTCCCGATGCCGGCAAGGGCCGAACTCACCCGGGTCTCGGACAGGGCAAACAGCACGAATGGCAGTGTGCCCAGCAGCAATCCGGTGACGACGAGGTGTCCCCACACCCAGCGCTCACGCGGCAGCGACCCGCCACGCATCCACAACAGCAGGAGGATCGTCACGGCGCCGGTGAGGAGTCGCAATGCGGCGATCTGCAGGGCCGAGAAGGACTCGAGGCCAACCTTCATGAGGAGGAAGCTCGAGCCCCAGATGAAGACTAGCGCGATGAACTTTGCCTGCCAGGGGACCTTGGGCGCGGGTGACATCAGCCCTGCTCCTTCTCGGTGAGCTCACGTGCGGCGTCGATCGCCACCCGTTGAACGGTCACCGCCCCCTGTGGTGTGAGTCCGGGGAGCCCGCAGGTAGGCGTGATCGTGATGTCGGTCATGGCGGCCACAGGCAATCCGACCCGGGAGAAGCCGTCGATGACGCGCGCGGTCGCTGCCCTCACTGCGTCCGCCGCGGACGTGACCGGGGTGGTCGGCACGACGCCTGCCCAGAGTCGGGTACCGGACTCGACGGCCACCGCAATCGCCTCCCAGCGCTGCGGCGACGTGTCGGTGAGGTCGAGAGCAAGGGCGGTGACTCCGGTGGAGGCGAGGAGGTCCACCGGGGCTCCCGCGTGACACGAGTGCAGGACGACGTCACCGTCGTGGGCGTTGCGAACTTCCTGTATGCCGCGTGCCACCTCCGCGCGGTCGACCGCGCGCACCCGTCCGTAGCCGGATGCCGTGGGGAGTTCCCCCCGCAGGACCGAGAGCACCGACGGCTCATCAAGTTGGACCGTCAGGACGGCGCCCGGCACGAGCCGTCGTACCTCGGCTACGTGCTGGCGCACACCTTCGGCCAGGGAAGCGACAACGTCGCGACGTGCACCCTCGTCGGTCACCGAGCGCTCGCCGCGGTTCAGTTCGATCGACGCCGCGAGCGTCCACGGCCCGGCGACCTGGATCTTGAGCGGGCCGGCATACCCGTCGTAGGCCTCGGCGAGCTCATCGAGATCCTGTCTCCAGAAGGCACGCGCCCGCGCCTGGTCCTTGCCGGGTCGATCGACAAAACGCCACCCAGAGGGTTGAAGGTCGACAGAGAGGTCGGCCAGCAGCACTGCGGACCGACCGATGATGTCGGATCCCGGTCCACGAGAAGGGGTTTCGGGGAGGTAGGGCAGGCTGCCGCCCTCAGGCACGCCCTCGGTCCCAGCGAGCAGGTCGCGGACGGTCACGATGGCCTCGCGCGTCGACTCTCCCGGCCAGGACCCGACTCCGGAAACGTGTGTCACGCGAGAACTCTCGCACCCGCGAAGTCACGCACCGAGGGGGGCACCTCCGTGGCCTTCGACGTGGGTCCGGCGAGGGGGTCGAGGGCGAGGGTGCGCAGCTCGACGATCCGTGCGGTGCTAGGCGGTCGAGTCCGTGCGTCGCGGATCGGTGATTGGGTATGCCGCCCTGCCGGAGTCCCACGCCGACCACGCCGTGCGTGCCCTCGCCCGGAACCGACTGATTGCGCATTGGCGTAGTCCGTACGGACTACGCCAATGCGCAATCAGTCGGTTTCGAGGGTCAGGACACGTGTGCGGTGGCGCGATCCGTCGACGCGATCGTCGCCGACCCCACGACACGGGTGCCGTCATAGAGGACGACGGACTGTCCCGGAGCAACGCCACGGATCCGCTCGTCCAGACGCACCTGGATCAGCTCCGGATCGCTGTCGTCGACCCGAGCCGACGCGGGGATCTCTTCGCCGTGGGCCCGCACCTGCGCGCCCACCCGCACCTCACCAGAGGGAGCCTCGCCGCACCACCGCGCGTGGTCGGCCACGATGAGGTCGACCCCCAACAGGTCAGCCGTGCCGATGAGGACCTTGTTCGAGGGAGCGTCCACACCCACGACATAACGCGGTTCGGCGTCCAGAGATGAGCGCTCGAGCCCCAATCCGCGCCGCTGTCCGACGGTGAATCCATAGGTCCCCTCATGCGAGCCCACGACCTCACCGCTCACGGCGTCGACGATGTCGCCCGGCTGCTCGCCCAGCTGGGTGGTCAACCACCCGCGGGTGTCACCGTCCGAGATGAAGCAGATGTCATAGGAGTCGGGCTTCTTGGCCACCGAGAACCCACGCGAAGCGGCTTCTTCGCGGATCTGCGGTTTGGTCGTGTCACCGAGGGGGAAGAACGCCCGCGCCAACTGGTCGGTGTCGAGCACCCCCAACACATACGACTGGTCCTTGAGCGGGTCGACGGCCCGGTGCAACTCGCGATGCACCACACCGTCGGCACCAGTGCGCTCAACGATCTGGGCATAGTGCCCCGTCGCCACGGCGTCGAACCCCAAAGCCACAGCCCGGTCGAGCAATGCCGCGAACTTGATCGACTCGTTGCAACGCAAGCACGGGTTGGGCGTGCGCCCCGCGCGGTACTCGGCGACGAAGTCGTCCATGACGTCACGCTGGAAGCGCTGCGCCATGTCCCAGACATAGAACGGAATCCCCAACTTGTCCGCAACCCGTCGCGCGTCACCGGCGTCCTCGATGGTGCAACACCCTCGGGCCGACTCGCGCAGGGTTGCGGCCGAACGTGACAGGGCGAGGTGCACCCCGACAACCTCATGACCGGCATCGAGCATCCGGGCGGCAGCGACTGCTGAATCCACTCCCCCGCTCATGGCGGCGACGACGCGCATCAGGCGGCTCCACTCGCACGACGGGCCCGCTCGACCACAGCAGGAAGGGCGGTCAGGAAGGCGTCGACGTCGGCGTCGGTCGAGGTGTGTCCCAGCGAGAGCCGCAATGCCCCGCGAGCCTCGGACTCCGAATAGCCCATCGCCAGCAGCACATGACTCGGCTGCGGCACACCGGCCTGACACGCGGACCCCGTCGAACACTCCACCCCGGCCGCGTCGAGCAGATACAGGAGCGAGTCGCCTTCGCAGCCGTGGACGAGCAGGTGCGCGTTGCCGGGCAGTCGCCCCACGTAGTCACCCTCGGTCCAACATCCACTGACGCTGATGCCGAGGTCCAGCCCCAGCGCACCATGGATGAGGCGATCGCGCAGGGCCGTGAGTCGCAGCACTTCACCCTCCCGCTCGGCAACGGTCTCGCTCAGAGCAACAGCAAACGCGCGTATGCCGGCCGCGTCCAACGTGCCTGAGCGCACCTGCCGCTCCTGGCCGCCTCCGTGGGCGAGCGGCACGAGGCGGGCGTCGCGACGGGCAAGCAGCGCGCCGACACCGACGGGCCCCCCGACCTTGTGGGCCGACACCGTCATGAGGTCGGCACCGGAATCGGCGAAGCTGACCGGCAACTGTCCGACGGCCTGCACGGCGTCGGTGTGGAAAGGCACCCCCGACTCATGGGCCGCCGCGGCCAGGTCGGCGACCGGCTGGACCGTGCCGACCTCGTTGTTGGCCCACATGACACTGACGAGGGCCACGTCAGGGTGGCCGGACACCTCGGGAGCAAGCACGGCCCTGAGGTGCTCGACCGAGATGTGACCACAGCGATCCGGCTCCAACCAGGTGACCGCGGCGCCCTGAGTCTCGACGAGGTACTCGACCGGGTCGAGCACGGCGTGGTGCTCAATGCCGCTGACCACGAGACGGGAGGCGCCCACGGAAGCCAGGCGGGCGGCATACGTGCCCTTGACGGCAAGGTTGTCGGCCTCGGTTCCACCGGAGGTGAAGACGACCTCGGACGGTCGCGCTCCCAGCGCTCCAGCGATTTGCTCGCGCGACTCCTCGACGACGGCGCGCGCAGCTCGACCGGAGGTGTGCAGCGACGAGGGGTTGCCTCCCCGTGCGGACTGCTCAAGCCATGCATCACGCGCCGACGCCCGCAGGGGGGTCGTCGCGGCATGGTCCAGGTACGCGCTCACACCACGAATTCTACGTTCGCCTCCCCCAGAACCACTTATTGCCCGTTCGCACGGCTCCCAGCACCGGTGAACGGTGCGGGGCTGCGCGCGAACGGGCAATAAGTGGACTGCAGGAACGGGGTCAAACTCGTCTAGCCCTTGGCCTTCTTGACGGCCTCGGTCGCCTGCGGCAGGACGGTGAAGAGGTCACCGACGACACCAAAGTCCACGAGCTCGAAGATCGGTGCCTCTTCGTCCTTGTTGATCGCAATGATCGTCTTGGACGTCTGCATGCCGGCGCGGTGCTGGATCGCACCCGAGATCCCCGCCGCGACATAGAGCTGCGGCGAGACCTGCTTGCCAGTCTGGCCGACCTGGTTGCTGTGCGGGTACCAGCCGGCGTCGACAGCGGCACGTGAAGCACCCACGGCAGCCCCCAGACTGTCCGCGAACTGCTCGACGGGA
>JBDSIV010000105.1:0-30739 GCA_039917755.1 Knoellia sp.
AGACGCTGCGCGGCGGCAAGATGGAGGACGTCATCTTCGCCGGCACCGCCGGACGCCCGCCGCTGGGCCGCGCCGAAGTCAGCCTGACGATCGACAACACCGACGGCGCGCTTCCAATCGACTACAGCGAAGTGACGATCACTCGCACGATGTTCCGCAACGGCGGCTCCGAGTACGCCATCAACGGCACCCCCAGTCGCCTCCTTGACATTCAGGAACTCCTGTCCGACAGCGGAATTGGCCGCGAGATGCACGTCATCGTCGGTCAGGGCCAGCTCGATGCCGTTCTGCGCGCGACCCCCGAGGAGCGACGCGGCTTCATCGAAGAGGCCGCCGGCGTCCTCAAGCACCGCAAGCGCAAGGAACGCGCCCTGCGCAAGCTCGATGCGATGGAGGCCAACCTCACCCGCGTGCACGACCTCACCGGTGAGATTCGTCGTCAGCTCGGACCGCTCGGTCGTCAGGCCGAAGCCGCGCGCAGGGCGGCCGTCATCCAGGCCGAAGCACGCGACGCGCGGCAGCGATTGCTCGCCGACGAACTCGTCCAGCTCACCTCGACGCTCGAGCAAGAGGTCGCCGACGAGACCGCCGTCATTGAGCGGCGCACCACCGTCGAGAACGCCCTCGAGTCGTTGCGCTCGCGGATCACCGAGATCGAGCGTCAGGCCACTGACGCAGCCCCCGAACTGGGCCGCGCCCAGGACCGCTTCGTCCAATTGCAGTCGCTGCGTGACCGCCTCGAGTCCACCGCCTCCGTGGCTCGTGAGCGAGTCCGTCTGCTGAGTCAGGACGACGTCGATGAGGCGACGACCGGCCGCGACCCCGAGGAGCTGCGCGCCCAGGCTGCGCAGGCTCGCGAGGCCGAGCACAAACTTCTGGCCGAGGTCGCCACCGCGGCCGAACAGTTGGCGCTGTCGGTCACATCCCGTGCAGAAGCCGAGCAGGCGTATGCCGCGGAGCAGGACCGCTTGTCCCGTCTCGCCCGCGCCGCGGCTGACCGCCGCGAGGGTCTGGCCAAGCTTGCGGGACAGGTCGGAGCCCGACGCAGTCGCATCGAGGCGGGGGAGGCCGAGATCGGGCGCCTGCGCGGCAACATTGAGGCATCGCAAAAGCGCGCCACCGAAGCCGAGCAGGCGTTCGCGCGGCTCGAGGGCACGGTTGCCAACGACGAAGAAGGCGAAGAGGGGCTCGACAGCGCCTACGAAACGGCCGCTGAGGAACTCGCCGAGATCGAGGGCCGCATCACCGCCCTCGAGAACGCCGAGCGGGAGTCCGAGCGGGACCGTTCCTCCGCAGCCGCCCGAGTCGAGGCCCTCGGTCTGAGTCTGCGTCGCAAGGACGGCGCCGCAGCACTGTTGGCTGCCTCTGACGAGAAGCACGGCATCGTCGGCACCGTCGCCTCACTGCTCCAGGTCAGTGGGGGCCATGAGGGTGCCGTTGCTGCCGCCCTGGGATGGGCTTCCGAGGCGCTCGCGGTGGGTTCGGCCCAGCAGGCAGCCCGTGCGGTCCACGCCCTGCGTGATGAGGACCAGGGGCAGGCCACCCTGCTCGTCGGTGACACCGCCACGCCGTCGAATCCCAGGACGTGGCCCGACCTCGACGGCTCCGGCGTGTGGGCGCGAGACGTCGTCTCCGCGCCATCCGACGTCCTTCCTGCCGTTGAACAGTTGCTCGAGCGGGTCGCCTTGGTCGCCACCACCGAGCACGCCCTCGCCCTTCTCGACCGCGGCGAAGGCATCACCGCGGTCACCGACGACGGCGACGTCTTCGCCCCCGGCTGGGTCCGGGGCGGCTCCAGCAGCGGCGAGTCCCTTCTCGAGATTCAGTCGGCCTTCGAGGAGGCCCAGGCCGCCGTCGCCGCAGCCACGACCAAGAGCGAGCAGACCCGATTTGGCCTCGCCGCCGAGCGCGAGAAGGCCTCGGCCGTCACCGAGCGGGTTGAAGCGGCCCTGGAGGCGCTCCACGACAGCGACGCTCGCATGGCCGCCGTCGCCGAGCAGCTCGGCGGACTTCAGTCGACCATCCGCACGAGCCGCGCCGAGATCGAGCGCACCGAGCGCACCATCGTCGACGCCGAGGCAGCTCTTGAGAACGACCGGACTGAACTCGCAGCATTGAGCTCTCGGCTCGACGAAGCCAGCGCCGAGCCCACCGAGTCGCAGGAGCCCTCGACCGACGATCGCGACGACCTCGAGCTCGCCGCCAGCCGCGCCCGCACCGCTGAGACCGAGTTGCGCCTCACCTTGCGCACCCGAGAGGAGCGGGCCCGCTCCCTCAAGGGCCGGGCCGACTCGCTCGAAGGCGCCGCCCGCAACGAGATCCAGGCCCGCGAGAAGCTGCGCCAGCGTCAGGAGCGACGTCGCCGCGAGGTGACGATCGCCGACGCTGTGAGCCGCGCGGCGGCATACGCCACCGATCGGATGGCGCGCGCGCTGGAACGCGCCGCTCGGCTGCGCGAAGCGTCCGAGCGCCAGCGCACCGAGCGCGACACCGCGGCCCAGGCACTGCGCGCCGAGATGGCCACCCACCAGGACGAGTTGCGCGAGCTCACTGACTCTGCGCACCGTGACGAGGTCGCCCGGGCCCGCCAGGTAGCTCGCATCGAACAGCTGCAGGCCAGGGCCCTCGAGGAGCTCGGCGTCGACCCGGACGTCCTCATGGAGGACTTCGGCCCGCACCAGCTGATCCCGTTCATCGCCGGCCCCGACCATAAGGGCGACCTGCCCATGCCGTCGGCGTTCGTGCGTGAGGAGCAGGAGAAGCGACTGCGCCGAGCCGAGCGCGGCCTGTCCGCCCTGGGTCGAGTCAACCCGCTCGCTCTTGAGGAGTTTGCGGCGCTCGAGGAGCGGCACGCGTTCCTCACCGAGCAACTCGAGGACCTCAAGAACTCCAAGCGCGACCTCCTCGACATCGTCAAGTCCGTGGACGAGCGCGTCGAGCAGGTCTTCACAGAGGCCTTCCACGACACCGCCGTGCAGTTCGAGGGCGTCTTCAGCCGACTGTTCCCCGGCGGCGAGGGCAAGCTCACCCTCACCGACCCCAGCGACATGCTGACGACCGGCATCGAGGTCGAGGCGCGCCCGCCCGGCAAGAAGATCAAGCGACTCTCACTGCTCTCCGGTGGTGAGCGCTCGCTCGTCGCGGTGGCGTTGCTCGTGGCGATCTTCAAGGCTCGGCCGAGCCCGTTCTACATCATGGACGAGGTGGAGGCGGCACTCGACGACTCCAACCTGAGCCGTCTCATCACGCTGTTCGAGGAGCTGCGCGACAGCAGCCAGCTCATCGTCATCACCCACCAGAAGAAGACGATGGAGATTGCCGATGCGCTCTATGGCGTGAGCATGCGTGGCGACGGCATCACGACCGTGGTCTCGCAGCGCATCCGCGACGTTGCCGCCTCCGCCTGAACCCCACTGATTGCCCGTTGGGAGAGTTGCTAGCTGCCCTCGCAACTCTCCCGACGGGCAATCAGTGCACGTTGACGCGGCCGAAAGCTCCGAGCGGCCAGATCCGGAACACGACCGGTCCCACGACGCGGTTCATCGGCACGAAGCGAGCGCACCCGTCGGCCTCGGTCCCGCCCCGGCAGTTCACCACCGAGTCGGATGAGTTCGAGCGGTGGTCACCAAGGACGAGGAGTCGATCGGTGGGCACCCGGATCTCAGGGAAACATCGAGAGGATCTGGGCGTCGTGTCGCACGTGAAATCAGGCGCATGGAACGCGAGGTCCTCAAAGACGTAGGGCTCGCTGAGCGGGTCGTTGTCGACGACCACTGCGCCCGCGTCGTCACAGCACTTCACCCGGTCACCGGGGAGTCCGATGACGCGTTTGACGGTGTAGGCCGTGTTGGACGGACCGATGCCGGTGACATCACCGACCGCACGGACCGCCTTGACAATCGGGTTGTCCGACTCGGGGAGTCGGGACTGCTGCCAGGTCTCACCATGCGCGAACACGACGACGTCACCACGGTGCACGGCGGGGTTGGTCCGGTTGACGATGATGCGGTCACCGATGCGCAGGGTCTGCTCCATGGATTGCGAAGGCACGCCGAACGGTTTGACCACAAACCCTTGGATCAGCGCGACGGCGAGCAGGGCAAACAGGATCTCGACCCCGACCGGGAGCCTGCGGCGGGCCCGCTGAGGGGGCTCTGCCGAGGTTGTCGCCGTCACCCGCCAGAGCCTACGCGGAGCCGAGGGGTCAAGCCCGGTCATCTCGTCACGGGGTGTCGTTTTGCACGGGTGGCCCTCCCTGAGCGACTCTTGAGACATGGTTGCGCTCATCATCGGCATGCTCATCTGCGTTGGACTCGCTTTGGCGGTCGTCGCGCTCGTCGCAGTGCCGGCCCGACGCAACGGTCGGGACCTGCTCACCCCCAAGGGTGAGGAGGTCGTGAGCGCGCTCAAGGATCGCCAGCAGTCAGCGCGTCAGCGGCTGGAGCGAGGAGACTCTGACGAGCTGAGCCAGGACGTGCCTGCGGCGCTCGAGCCAACGGAGGATGTGCCTGCCACCGCTGCCGCCGCGCCGGTCACTGCCGCCGCATCGACGGTCACCCCCGCCGACCCCGCGCACTCCTGATGCGCTCAGGGATCGACCACACCGCCAGCGACCCCACGGTCCGTCCCCAGGACGACCTGTTCGCCCATGCCAACGGTGGGTGGGTGGCCCGCACCGAGATCCCTGCCGATCGCGGCCGCTACGGCTCGTTCGACGTCCTTCGTGAGACCGCCGAGCAGCGGGTCCGCGACATCATCGCCACTGTGGCGCAGGGCAATCCCGAGGCTGGCACCGTCGCCCGCAAGGTCGGTGACACCTACAGCTCCTTCATGGACGAGGCGCACATCGAGGACATTGGTGTCGCGCCCCTTGCGCCCTTGTTCGCGGCGATCGACGAGGTCACCACACCGAGCGATGTCATGGGTCTGCTCGGTCGCTTCCTGCGGGCCGGCGTCGACGGGCTCGTCCATCCCATCGTCAGCACCGATGATCGCGACTCAAGCCGCTACGTCGTCTACCTCGAGCAGGCCGGCATCGGCCTGCCCGATGAGGCCTACTACCGGGACGCGCAGCACGAGGCGATTCGCGCGGCCTACCCGGCTCACGTTGCGCGCATGCTCACCCTTGCGGGCGTGTATGCCGGCGACGCAGCTTCCGTGGCCGCCGACCGGGTGATGGCGCTCGAGACGCGGATCGCGGCCGCGCACTGGGACACGGTGACCAACCGCGATGCGGTCAAGACCTACACCCTGGTCGACCGCGCCGGTCTCACCGAGATGACGCCCGGCGTTGACTGGGACGCCTTCCTCGCTGGTGCGCAGGCGCCGGCAGGGGCCTTCGACCAGGTGATTGCGCGTCAGCCGGACCACCTGCGCTCGATCAGTGCCGCACTGTCGGAGGTTGACCTGCCGCACTGGCAGGACTGGCTGCGCTGGCGCGTCGTGCACGCGCTCTCGCCCTACCTCGGTGAAGCCCTGGTCGGTGAGAACTTCGACTTCTTTGGCCGCACCCTCTCCGGGGTCCCGCAGATCCGCGAGAGGTGGAAGCGCGGGGTCGGTCTCGTGGAGCACGCGCTGGGTGAGGCCGTGGGGCAGCTCTACGTCGAGCAGCACTTCCCGCCCCGGGCCAAGGAGCGCATGCTCGAGCTCGTCGACAACCTCGTCGAAGCGTTCCGGCGCGACTTCGCGGACCTCGAGTGGATGAGTTCCACGACCCGAAGCCAAGCGCAGGCCAAGCTCGACGCCTTCACGCCCAAGGTCGGCTACCCCGACCGGTGGCGCGACTACTCCACGCTCGAGGTCGTGGCCGGCGACCTCATCGGCAATGTGGCTCGTGCCTCCGCATTCGACGTGGACCGCAACTTCGCCAAGCTTGGGGGACCCGTCGACCGCGATGAGTGGTTCATGACTCCGCAGACGGTCAACGCCTACTACAACCCGGGTCTCAACGAGATTGTCTTCCCAGCCGCAATCCTGCAGCCCCCCTTCTTTGACGTCGACGCCGACGATGCAGTCAACTACGGCGGCATCGGGGCCGTCATCGGACACGAGCTCGGTCACGGATTCGACGACCAGGGCTCGCAGTACGACGGTGAGGGCAACTTGCGCAACTGGTGGAGCCAGTCCGACCGCGAGAACTTCGACAGGCGCGCCCAGTGCCTCATTGCCCAGTTCAACGCGCTGGAGTCGCGCGATGCACCCGGCCACAAGGTCAACGGTGCGCTCACGGTCGGCGAGAACATCGGCGACCTCGGTGGCCTCACCATCGGGCACGCGGCATACCGGATCTCCACCGAGGGGACCGAAGCGCCAGTGATCGATGAGCTCACTGGTGACCAGCGCTTCTTCATCGGGTGGGCACGCGTGTGGTGCGGCGTGGCCCGTGAGGCCGAGGCCGTGCGCCTCCTTGCGATCGACCCCCACGCTCCGATGGACCTGCGCGCCAATGCTGTCCGCAACCTCACCGAGTTCCATGAGGCCTTCGACGTCGCCGAGGGTGACGGCATGTGGGTGCCCGACTCAGAGCGCGTCCGCATCTTCTGATCGCGGATGCGAGGATGGTCGCGTGAGCGCCATCGACACTCTCTGGGAATTCCTTGCCGTTGCCGTCGGCCTGCTCGTCGTCCTCGGCGGGCTCGCTGCGACCTTCCTGCGAGGGCGAGAGGGTGCGACCAAGGAACTGCCGCGTGAGAAGCAGGCCGAGCCCTCGCCGACCCGTCCGGCACCGGGGCCTGGAGCCGACGAAGTTGATGACCGCGCTGGTGGGGGTTCGTCGGTCGACACCCTGCCTCCGCCGGCCGCCGATGACACCGTCGAGGAGACGCTGCCGCCAGTTGCGGTCCCCGAGGTTGACCGCCCCGAGTCGCCCCAGACCCGCCTTCAGCGACTTCGCGCCAGGCTGGCCCGCTCCAACACTGCACTGGGCAAGGGGTTGCTCGCCCTTCTCTCGCGCGGCGACCTCGACGAGCAGGCTTGGGAAGACGTCGAGGACACGCTCCTCACGGCCGACCTCGGCGTCGACGCCACCACTGAACTCGTCGATGCCCTCCGCACCAAGGTCAAGGTCAACGGCAATGCCGATGAGGCCACCGTGCGCGGCTGGCTGCGTGAGGAACTCATCGCGCTCGTTGATCCGTCGATGGACCGCAGCATCGCGTCCTCGCGGGTGGACGGTCGCCCGGCCGTCATCATCGTCGTCGGCGTCAACGGCACCGGCAAGACGACGACCGTGGGCAAATTGGCCCGCGTTCTCGTGGCGCAGGACAAGGACGTCGTCCTCGGTGCTGCTGACACCTTCCGCGCAGCCGCAGCCGACCAGTTGCAGACGTGGGGGGAGAGGGTGGGAGTGCCGACCATCCGCTCTGACCGCGAAGGCGCGGACCCCGCCGCCGTCGCGTTTGATGCGGTCAAGGGTGCCGCCGAGCTGGAGTCCGACGTCGTCATCATCGACACTGCTGGTCGCCTGCACAACAAGGTCGGGCTCATGGACGAGCTCGGCAAGGTCAAACGCGTCATCGAGAAGCAGAGCCCCATCGACGAGGTCCTCCTCGTTCTCGATGCCACGACCGGCCAGAACGGGTTGCGTCAGGCCGAGGTGTTCAGCGAGGTCGTCGGCATCACCGGCATCGTCCTCACCAAGCTCGACGGCACCGCCAAGGGCGGCATCGTCGTCGCGGTCCAGCGCAAGCTCGGAGTCCCGGTCAAGCTCATCGGGCTCGGCGAGGGTCCCGACGACCTGGCGCCCTTTGACCCCGAGGGCTTCGTCGACGCCATCATCGACTGAGTTGGACCCGCTTCCTGCGCTGCGGCGCGGATCTTTGCGGGCCCTGGCGCCGGAACCGCGCCCTAGGTGATGCCGTCGGTCAGCTGGGCCTCTGTGAGGCCGGCAGTGAGCAGGCCGGTGTCCCACCGGGGAGCCGGTGACGGTTGAGCGCCACCCACCTATAGGCGATCCCAGCCAGGGCGTTGACGCCCGGGAACAGCAAGAACGCGCCCACGGGCCTGAGCGGGAGGCGTGCGGCCAGCAGCACCCGTGCCACGGCGTCCTGCGCGGAGCTCACCCGTCCCGTGGACGAGACCCACTGCAGGGCCTCGTCGCACTGTTGCGCGCTGACACCGAGGCGGTCCAGGTCGGCGTCCTGGTAGGCGCTCACCGTGAAGTCGGACCGTTTCGCCCTCAGGTGAGTCGTGACGACCCGGGACAGCTTGGTGCACACTCCGCAGTCACCGTCATAGAGGAGCACTGAGTCAGCCATGCCCTCAGTGTCGCACTGGCCACCTGAGTGGCGAGCGGGGCCACACGGCATACCTGCTCGATCGTGAAACATCCTTCTTACGCGCGCAGGAAACCCGCAACGTTGCCGTAACACGCGGAGGCAGGAGGTGAAACGCCCCGACCACAGACTCCTTCCTCATGAGCCCAACACTCCTCCCTCTCGCGGATACCCCCGTGATCGACGGCTCGGCCACGGCGTTCGTCCTGCTCTGCTCATCACTGGTGCTGCTGATGACGCCGGGCCTGGCCCTCTTCTACGGCGGCATGACACGCGCCAAGTCCGTCCTCAACATGATGATGATGTCGTTCGGTGCGATGGGCGTCGTCGGTGTCATCTACGTTCTTTGGGGCTACTCCATGTCCTTTGGTGGCACCAACATCGGTGGGATCATGGGCAACCCCTTCGAGAACTTCGGCCTCAGGGGAGTCGTCGGAGACGCCGCCGGCGCCACCCTCGATGCCAACGGCACGGCCGTTGTCGACGTCTTCGGCTCGGGTGTCTGGATCCCCGAGATCCTCTTCGTCGGATTCCAGTTGACCTTTGCGATCATCACCGTCGCGCTCATCAGCGGTGCCATCGCCGACAGGGCGAAGTTCTCGACCTGGCTGATCTTCAGCGCCTTGTGGGTGACCCTGGCCTACTTCCCGATCGCCCACATGGTCTGGGGTGGAGGGCTGCTCAGCGGCTCGGCCGACGGGCTGTCGGCGAAGATCTTTGGCGCGACAGACGGCGTGGCCAACGTCCTGCCCATCGACTTCGCCGGTGGCACCGTCGTCCACATCAACGCCGGTATGGCCGGCTTGGTGCTCGCGCTGATCGTCGGCCAACGCCTCGGCTTTGGCCGGGCAGCCATGCGCCCCCACAACGTTCCCCTCGTCATGCTCGGTGCAGGCCTGCTCTGGTTCGGCTGGTTCGGGTTCAACGCCGGATCTGAGCTCGCGGCCGACGGTGTCGCCAGCCTTGTCTGGGTCAACACCACTGTCGCGACGTGTGCGGCGATGCTCGGCTGGCTCCTCGTGGAGAAGGTGCGCGACGGTCGCGCCACCTCGGTCGGTGCCGCGTCCGGTGTCGTCGCCGGTCTGGTCGCGATCACTCCGGCCTGTGGCGCCCTGTCGCCCGTGGGCTCGATCATCCTCGGGGCTGTCGCGGGTGGATTCGCGGCGCTCGCGGTGGGCCTGAAGTTCCGCTTCGGCTTCGACGACTCCCTTGACGTCGTCGGGGTGCACCTGGTCGCCGGACTGTGGGGCACGATCGGTGCCGGTCTCCTCGCGACCTCTGGTGGCCTGCTCTATGGCGGGGGTCCCCAGCAGGTCATCGTCCAGGTCGTCACGGCTCTCGCCTCGGTCATCATCTCGGGCGTGGTCACGACCATCATCGGCCTCACTCTCAAGATGACGCTGGGCTGGAGGATCTCCGATGACGATGAGGTGGCCGGTATCGACCAGGCCGAACACGCCGAGTCCGGCTACGACCTCGTGTCCCGCGGAGGACGCCTGGGCACGAGCTCGACCCCTGCGCTGTCGCACGACGCCCGTCACCACGACGAGCTCACCTCTGAAGGAGCCAAGGCATGAAGCTCATCACCGCCATCATCAAGCCACACCAGCTCGACGCGGTGAAGGACGCCCTCGAGGCCTATGGGATCTCGGGCATGACCGTCAGCGAAGCCTCGGGCTATGGCCGGCAGCGCGGACACAGCGAGGTCTATCGCGGAGCCGAGTACAACGTCGACTTCGTCCCCAAGATCCGCATCGAGGTCCTCGTCGACGACACTGATGCCTCCAGCGTGGCCGAGGTCATCCTCAAGGCCGCCCAGACGGGCCGCATCGGCGACGGGAAGATCTGGACTGTGCCGGTCGAGGACGTCATCCGGGTCCGCACCGGAGAGCGCGGCTCCGAAGCCATTTGACCCATCCACTGATTGCCCGTTGGGAGAGTGAGGAGCCGGCGACGAACTCTCCCAACGGGCAATCAGTGCATCACGGCGCAGAGGAGGAAACGCATGACTGACGTAGCGGCTCGACGGTTGGACCTCGCGGGAACGCAGAGCTTCGAGGTCCCCGGCGCAGGCGGAGAGCGCAGGTTGCGACTCGCCCAGTCCAACCGTGAGTGGTTGGAGGGCATCTGGGCCGACGCCACCAAGGGGCAACGGACCGACGGTGTGGCGCTCGCTGCTGTGGGAAGTGTGGGTCGAGGCGATGCCGGACCGTTGTCGGACTACGACCTCGTCCTCCTGCACGACGGCCGAGCCCTGTCCACCGATCAGGTCTCCCGCCTCGCGGACCGCGTCTGGTACCCGATCTGGGATGCTGGGGCCCGCCTGGACCACAGCGTGCGGACCGTGAGCCAGTGCCGCCACGTCGCTGCCGAGGATCTCACCGCGGCCGTGGGCCTGCTCGACATCTCCGCTGTGGCGGGGGACGCCGAGGTCGTCGCGGCAACCCGGGCCACCGTGAGCCACGACTGGCGCGCCAACGCCCGCAAGCGGCTGCCGCAGCTCACCGAGGCCACGGCTGTGCGCCATCAACGCCACGGCGACCTTGCCCAGTCCATCGAGCCCGAACTCAAGGAAGCCCACGGCGGACTGCGTGACATGACGATCCTCAGCGCCCTCGCGGAGGCCTGGCTGGCCGACCGTCCGCGAGGTGAGGTCGACACGGCATACGGGCTCCTGCTCGACGTGCGCGATGCGGTGCACGTCGTCACCCGGCGTGGGCGTGACCGCTTGGGCCGAGAGGACCACGACGCCGTCGCGACCGTTCTCGGCTACGACGACCCCGACGACTTGCTCGCGGACGTGTCCGACGCGGGACGATCCATCGCCTATGCCCTCGATGGCACCGTTCGCCGAGCAGGTCAGTCCCACAGGGCACGCGTGCTGCGCGTCGGTCCTCGCCGGCCCCGGATGACCCCGCTCGGCCACGGCCTGTTCGAAAGCGACGGTGAGGTCGTTCTGGGCTCCGGTCGACTCCTGCACAGCGACCCACACCTGCCCCTGCGCGCCGCCGTGGTCGCTGCCCGGGCCAACCTGCCCATCGCGCCCACAACCCTTGAGAACCTCGCGACCAAGTGCGCCGACCTGCCGGCCCCGTGGTCACCGCTCGCGCGCGGGCTGTTCAGTGACCTGCTCGCGGCCGGGCCGGGCCTCGTCAGCGTGTGGGAGGGCCTGGATCAGCAAGGCATCATCGAACGCTGGCTGCCCGAGTGGGCGTCAGTGCGTTCTCGACCCCAACGCAACGCCGTCCACCGGCACACCGTCGACCGCCACCTCATCGAGACCGTGGTCCAGGCGTCCGGCCTCCTACGCGGAGTCGGACGCGCGGACCTGTTGCTGCTCGCCGCCCTGCTCCATGACATCGGCAAGATCCCGGGCTCAAACGATCACTCGGTCACGGGTGCGCCCATCGCCGAGACCGTCCTGAGACGCCTCGGCCACGCCGAGACCGATGTCGTCGTCGTGGCCTCGCTCGTGCGCGAACACCTCACGCTCATCGAGCTCGCCACCCGCCGGGACCATGCCGATCCGCGCACCATCGACGCGGCCATCGCTGCAGTGGACGGTGAAGGCGACCGGTTCGAGCTGCTGCTCGCCCTGACCGAAGCAGATGCCGTCGCCGCCGGCCCGAAGGCGTGGACAGACTGGCGGGCAGCGCTTCTGCGCCAGTTCGCCACGGCGGTGCGTGCCCGAATCAGTCCGACGGCGCCGACCGCTCCAGCAGCGGGGGAGGTCGACCCGCCCCTCGTGTCCGAGGATGTCGTCCGGGCCGTGGTCGCCGGGGAACCCCACATCGCCATCGTGTCGAACGGTGGGTCCTATCGCATCGATATTGCCGATCGTGACCGCCATGGGCTCTTTGCCGACACCGCAGGTCTGCTCGCGGCAGAGGGTCTCGTCGTGCGCACGGCCGCGCTGCGCACGGTCGACGGGATCGCCGTCACCGAGTGGCACGTCGAGAGCCCGAACGGTGCCGAACCCGAACGTCACCGGCTCGTGAGTGGCCTCAGGCAGCTGGCCACGGGTGACCGCCGACCGCTCAGCCTTCTTGACCGGCGACGACAGTTCGCAGCGCGTCCGAGCGGCTCCTCGACGATCGGGACACCGGGCCAGCCCCGAACCGTCGTCGTGCCGGGCGCGAGCACCGAGACCACCGTCCTTGAGGTGCGCGCGCACGACCGTCCTGGGCTCCTTCACGAGCTCGGCATGACCTTCGCCAAGGCAGGTGTCTCGGTCCGCTCAGCGCACATTGCGACGTATGCCGGTCAGACGCTCGACAGGTTCCATCTCTCCGACTTCTCGGGTCGTCCCCTCAAACCGGCCAAGGTCGCGCAGGTCGTGGCGGTCGTCATTGACACGTGTGACGGGACCACCTGAACGCGGCGGTTAACCTTGTGCGGTGTTCACGAGCCTCTCAGACCGCCTGACAGCGACCTTCAAGAACCTCCGTACCAAGGGGCGCTTGTCCGAGTCCGACGTCAACAAGACCGTCCGCGACATTCGGATGGCGCTGCTCGATGCCGACGTGGCCCTGCCCGTCGTCAAGGAGTTCACCTCTGCCGTGCGTGAGCGCGCCCTCGGTGCCGAGGTGTCGCAGTCGCTCAACCCGGCACAGCAGGTCGTCAAGATCGTCAACGAGGAGCTCGTCGCCATCCTTGGCGGCCAGACGCGCACCATCCGCTTTGCCAAGACCGGCCCGACGGTCATCATGCTCGCCGGCCTCCAGGGTGCGGGCAAGACCACTCTCGCGGGCAAGCTCGCTCGTTGGCTCAAGGACCAGGGCCATACGCCGATCCTCGTCGCCGCTGATCTCCAGCGCCCCAACGCCGTCACCCAGCTCCAGGTTGTCGGTGACCGCGCGGGGATTCCCGTCTTTGCTCCCGAGCAGGGCAACGTCGGCGGCCACGACGCCGTCGGACCCACCGGAGAAGGCACCCGAAGCTTTGGTGACCCGATCACGGTGTCTCGAGACGGCATACGCGAAGCCGTCAGCAAGCAGCACGACGTCGTCATCGTCGACACCGCCGGTCGGCTCGCGGTCGACGCCGACCTCATGCAACAGGCCGGCGACATCCGCGCCGCGATCAACCCCAATGAAGTCCTCTTCGTCATCGACGCGATGATCGGCCAGGCCGCGGTTGAGACGGCCGAAGCCTTCCTCGAGGGCGTCGACTTCACCGGTGTCGTCCTGACCAAGCTCGACGGCGACGCCCGCGGTGGGGCGGCCCTGTCGGTGGCAGGTCTCACCGGACGCCCGATCATGTTCGCGTCGACCGGCGAGAACGTGAAGGACTTCGAGGTCTTCCACCCCGACCGCATGGCCTCGCGCATCCTCGACATGGGCGACGTCCTCACCCTCATCGAGCAGGCCGAGAAGGCGTTCGACCGCGACCAGGCCGCCGAGATGGAGCGCAAGTTCCTCGCGGCCGAGGACTTCACGTTCGATGACTTCCTCCAGCAGATGTCGGCCATCAAAAAGATGGGTTCGCTCAAGTCGATGCTCAAGATGATGCCGGGCATGGGCCAGATGTCGGCCCAGCTCGACAACCTCGACGAGCGTGAGTTCGACCGCGTCGAGGCAATGGTCCGCTCGATGACGCCGTTCGAGCGCAACCATCCCAAGCAGATCAACGGCTCACGCCGCGCCCGCATCGCCGGTGGCTCGGGGGTTACCACCTCCGAGGTCAACCAGCTGCTCGAACGCTTCGGCGAGGCGCAGAAGATGATGAAGCAGCTCGCCCGTGGCGGCGGCATCCCCGGCATGCCGGGCATGGGCGGCGGAGCCGGACGCAAGGGCAAGCAGCAGCAGGTGCAACGCAAGAAGTCGAAGTCGGGCAACCCCGCCAAGCGGGCGGCCGATGCCCACGCCGATGCCCAGCGCGCGGCGACCAAGCCAGCTGGCAGTTCCTTCGGCGGCAGTGGTGCCGATGGTCAGGGCGGCTTCGACCCTGCCGCGATGGACCCTTCGCAGCTTCCGAAGGGTTTTGAGAAGTTCCTGGGCAAGTGAGCGCCTCGGCCGTGGACTCCGGGCAGCTGCACACGCTGTCGGTGGGCACGGCCGGTCCGCGCGTCGCCTTCCTGCACGGACTGTTCGGGCAGGGCCGCAACTGGTCCACCATCGCCAAGGCTCTCGCAGGTCCCGACGGCATGGCGGCGCGCTGCACGTTGGTCGACCTTCCGGACCATGGTCGCTCTGCGTGGACGGCTGATTTTTCGTATCAGGGGTATGCCGCGTCCGTCGCCGCGACGTTGCGCGCCATCGACGAGGGCCCGTGGGTTGTCGTCGGGCACTCGCTCGGTGGCAAGACCGCGATGGTGCTGGCCCTGACGGAGCCCTCGCTGGTGTCTTGGCTCGTCGTCGTCGACATCGCGCCCAAGGGCTACGGCAACCTCGACCGGTTCACCGGCTACATCACCGAGATGCAGGCTCTGTCGTTGCCAGAACTCACAGACCGGGCCGATGCCGAGGCACGTTTTGACGAGTCCGATCCGGGGGTCAAGGCCTTCCTGCTGCAAAACCTCCGACGCGACGGCGACTCCTGGCGGTGGCAGGCCAACCTCGAACTGTTCGCAGCGGATGCCGCCAAGGGGAGTGGATCCGCGATCGCCGACTGGCCTTGTGAGGTGGGATCCGTGAAGCCGTATGCCGGTTCCGTCCTGTGGATCGCTGGCTCCGAATCGCGCTACATCAAGGACGCGGACGGTGAGACGATGCGCGCGTTCTTCCCCCGGGTGCGGCAGCTGACCGTCAAGGGCGCGTCGCACTGGGTGCACAGTGATGCTCCCCACGTCGTCATCGAGGCGCTGCGCCGCGTCGTGGCCGCCTCCGCCTGATCTGGCGCCTTTCGCCAACTCGCCTCCTGCACGGCAGACCAGGCGGACACTGAGGAGATGACGGACGCAGAGCCGAAGGCGCGTGGCGGTGTGGCGACGTTGTTCGACGCGGTCGCCGACGACTACGACCAGAGCGGGGTCGAGTTCTTCGAGCCCATCGCGCGACGGCTCGTGGAGTCGCTCGCGCCCTCGCCGGGTGAGCAAGTGGCGGATCTGGGCTGCGGCCGTGGTGCCGCAACGCTTCCCCTCGCCCAAGCGGTGCAGCCCGGTGGCCATGTCGTCGGGCTGGACCTCAGCTCGGGCATGCTCGCCCACGCGCGATCGGCTGCAGCTGCGCGAGGACTGGACATCGACCTGCGGGTTGACGACGTGGCCGAGCCGAACCTGACGGAGGGCGAATTCGACGTGGTGGCGGCCTCGCTCGTCCTCTTCTTCCTGCCGGACCCGGCAGCCGCGCTGGCCCGCTGGGTGCGGTTGTTAGGACCAGGTGGTCGGATCGGGATCGCGACCTTTGGTGCGCAGGACCCCATCTACAAGGCGGTGGACGACGAGTTCGGTCCGTGGCTGCCGCCCTTCATGCGTGATCCCAGGGTCATGGGCCCGGACAGCCCTTTTGGCTCAGACCAAGGGATGGAGAAGTTGCTCGTGGGAGCCGGTGCCTCGAACGTGCGCACGGTGACGTTCCGACTGCCTGTGCGGATCGGGACCGTCGAACGATGGGAAGCCATGTCGAGAGGCACGGGACAGCGAGCCATGTGGGCCAGCGTCCCGACCGAAGAACTGCCGGGACTGCGGGCTCGGGTCAGTGATCATTTTGCGAAGGCCCGGACCTCGGAGGGGGAGATCGAGGTCTGGCAGGACATTCGCTACACCTTGGGCAGAAGTCCTCGCCTCTGACCGCCGAGCTTGCCCGGGTGGGCGCCGGCTCATGCCTCCGGCATGATCGTGGCGGCAAGCACGGCGCCGAGCTCACGGCAGGCGTCCAGAGCCGCTCGATCCGGTGCGCCCATCACCTCCAAGGGAGGTGCCACGGCTTCCCATCCCAGCGCCGAGCCAATGCTCGTGATCGCCCGCACCGCGCCCTCGAGACCTTCATTGCCGTGGACGTAGGCGGCGTACGGGCGCTTGGCTGTCGCCTCGAGGCACGGATAGTAGATCTGGTCGAAGAAGTGTTTGAGCGCCCCGGACATGTAGCCGATGTTGGCCGGCGTGCCCAGGAGGTAGGCGTCCGCCTCGAGCACGTCGACGACCCCGGCGGTGAGCGCCGGGCGGACCACGACCTCCACACCCGTGATGTCCTCGTGACGTGCACCCGCCAAGGTGGCTTCGAGCATGGCCTGCATCCCGGGGGAGGGCGTGTGGTGGACGACAAGGAGCCGGCGGCGAGGCGTTGGGTCCATGCGTCCAACAGTACGGTCGGTCGCTATCGTCGAACCCATGACGGCACCGGTGCTGCACCTGTTGGGCGAGGTTCTGGTCGGACCCGAGGAGGTCCGGCCCGAGGCGTGGGTGATCGGGGGGAGGCTGACCTTCGAGCGGCCGACCGGCTCGGGCCATGACCACGAGACGCTGCGGGGCTGGTTCGTCCCCGGCATGGTTGATGCGCACTGCCACGTGGGCCTGGACCACCACGGCGCCGTGGACCACGAGACGACCGAAGGGCAGGCCCTGGCCAATCGGGACAACGGCACCCTGCTCGTCCGCGACGCCGGGTCCCCGGCTGATACGCGGTGGATCGACGAACGCGACGACCTGCCCAAGGTCATCAGGGCCGGGCGACACATTGCGCGGACCAAGCGCTACATCCGCAACTACGCCCATGAGGTGGAGCCCGAGCAGCTCGTGGAGCGGGTCCGCATCGAAGCCCGCGTCGGTGACGGGTGGGTCAAACTGGTCGGTGACTGGATCGACCGCGACACCGGCGACCTCGAGCCGTGCTGGCCGGCCGACGTCATCGCCGAGGCCATCGCAGCGGCCCATGAGGAGGGTGCCCGCACGACCGCTCACTGCTTTGGCCCGGACTCCCTGCGCGACTTCGCCGCGGCCGGCACCGACTGCATCGAGCACGCAACCGGACTCGAGCCCGACACCATCAATTCCTTTGCAGCACAGGGTATTGCGATCGTCCCAACCCTGGTCAACATCGCCACGTTCCCGGCCATCGCCGAGCCCGCCAAGGAGAAGTTCCCGAACTACCACCGTCGGATGCTTGACCTGCACGCGCGACGCTACGAGACGTTCGGCGCGGCGCGAGAGGCCGGCATACCCATCTATCTCGGGACCGACGCGGGAGGTTCGATCGCTCACGGACTTGCGGCACAGGAAGCTGTCGAGCTCGCCAAGATCGGCTTCAGCAACACCGAGGTCCTGAGCGCAGCGACGTGGGGTGCGCGTGCGTGGCTCGGCCGGCCCGGGCTGGAGGAAGGCGCCGACGCCGACTTCTTGGCCCTCGACCGGGACCCGCGCGAGGACATCACGGCTTTGGGGGAACCCACCCGGATCGTTCTGCGCGGTGTGACCTACTGAGACCAGATCTCAAGCGGGGTCGGGGGCAAGGTCGCGCTCGTCCTCGTGGGTGCGATCGCCGGCTGGTGTGAGGGCCCTTTCCTTGCGGTGTTCTGCAACCGACCATGCGATCGAGGCCACCCACGCGGCAACCACGGCGACGTACGTCGCTGCTCGCGCGCTCCCCCCGGCGTCGATCCACGAAGAGCTGATGAGAGTGCGCAGGTTGGTGAGGACGATGACCCCACCCACGGCAGACCCGAGCACGCGCGGCGGGAGGTGGCGCACCAGCCACGCGGCAATCGGCGCGGCGATGAGACCACCGATGAGCAGCGCCAGGACCCAGGTGAAGTTGATCCCCTGTGATCCCAGCGCGAGGAGGAAGCCCAGGCTGGCTGCCACAGAGACGAGGAACTCGCTGGTGTCGATCGAGCCAATCGTTGTGCGTGGCTCGAGGCGTCCGGACGCGAGGAGGGCTGGGGTGCCGACGGGGCCCCACCCGCCACCACCGGTGGCGTCGACAAACCCGGCGAAGAGCCCGAGGGGGGCCAAGAAGCGCACCCGGAGGGGTTGACCGAGCCGGTCCGTGCGCAATCCGCGCACAGTGAAGCGCACGAGGATGTAGACCCCGAGCGCCAAAAGGATGAGCGACATGAGCGGCTTCGCGGTCGAGGCATCGAGTGTCGACAGCACGGTGGCGCCCGCAAAGGCTCCCACTGCGCCTGGGACTCCGATCCGCACCACCACGCCCCAGTCGACGTTGCCGAAGCGCCAGTGGGCGGTCCCCGAGGCCAGGGTCGTGCCGATCTCGGCGAGGTGGACGGTGGCCGAGGCGACGGCCGGGTTGGTCCCGATGAGCAGTAGCAGGCTCGTCGTCGTCACCCCGTAGGCCATGCCGAGGCTGCCATCGACGAGCTGGGCGATGAGGCCGACGATGGCGAGCAGGGTGACCTTGCGCATGGGGAGGGCTCCTCGAAACGAGAACGGCGGGGTGCCGGTCGCGCCACTCTTGAGCAACAGAAAGTTATGTGTCAAACAACTTCAAGTTATGTCTCGGATGCTGGATCGCTGTCGTACGATCGCGCCGTGAGCGAGAGCGCGAAGGAGAGCCCGGACCCCGGGCCGGGTGTTGACCCCGACGAGCTCGCCACACTGCTGCTCGTCCTCGACCAGTTGCACACCCTCCCGGCCGACCACCCCGACATCCAGACGGTGAAGCGCGCGGTGGGGCGGATGTACAAGCAGGTGCGCAAGACCCGCCGCCGAGCGGCCAAGCAGCCGCAGATCGACCACGACGAGGCGATCATCGCCCAGACCGCGACCGGCTCGGCGATGCGGATCGACGACGAGACCAAGGGCATCCTGCTCGAGGTCCCCGCCACCGGCACGACGGTGGGGGAGTTGATCGAGCCACGCGGCTGCTACATCTGCAAGGCCGACTACACCCTCGTCGACGCGTTCTATCACTGGCTGTGCCCGACCTGCGCGGCCAAGAGTCACGCCAAGCGCAACCAGAGGGTCGACCTCACCGGCAAGCGGGCGCTCCTCACGGGCGGCCGTGCCAAGATCGGCATGTACATCGCGCTCATGCTCCTGCGCGACGGCGCCCACCTCACGATCACCACACGTTTCCCCCACGATGCTGCGAGAAGGTTTGCGGCACAGCAGGATTCGCACGAGTGGATCGACCGTCTCAAGGTCGTGGGCATCGATCTGCGCGACCCCACGCAGGTCGTCGCCCTGGCCGACGAGGTCGCTGCTGCGGGCCCTCTCGACATCCTCATCAACAACGCCGCACAGACGGTCCGCCGCTCCCCGGGCTCCTATTCACACCTCGTCGACGGCGAGAAGGTCCCGCTCGACCGCACCGTGCGCTATCCCGAGCTGATGACGTTCGACCGGATCAGCGAAGCTCACCCGGCGAACCTCCTCGGCACGTTCACCGCGGCCAAGGTCGCCCATCACGAGGGGGAGTCGGCGCGGGATGCCGCTCGCGCCCTCGCCCAGCGCACCGCTGCCTCGATGACCGAGATGGCCCTGACGGCGGGCACCGCCAGCCTCGAGGCCCATCTCGCCGGCACCGCCGTCGACGCCGGCGGACTCCTGCCCGACGTGCAGCGCAACAACAGCTGGACCCAGGTCGTCGACGAGGTCGACCCGCTCGAACTCCTCGAGGTCCAGCTCTGCAACTCGACCGCGCCCTTCATCCTCATCTCGCGGCTGCGCCCGTCCATGCGAGCAGCGGTGGCAGCAGGGGCTCGTCGCGCCTACGTCGTCAACGTCTCGGCAATGGAGGGCCAGTTCTCGCGCAGGTACAAAGGCCCCGGCCACCCGCACACCAACATGGCCAAAGCAGCTCTCAACATGCTCACCCGCACGAGCTCGGGCGAGATGTTCGAGACCGACAAGATCCTCATGACTGCCGTCGACACCGGCTGGATCACCGACGAACGTCCGCACCACGAGAAGCTCCGCATGGCGGCCGAAGGATGGCACGCCCCGCTCGATCTCGTCGATGGCGCCGCACGCGTCTATGACCCGATCGTGCGCGGGGAAGCGGGCGAAGACCTCTATGGCGCCTTCGTCAAGGACTACGAACCCAGTCCCTGGTGAAGCACAGAGCGGGTATGCCGTGACCTCCTTGGGCGAATGGGTCCAGGACACCTTCGGGCTGGGTGAGGGCCCGGTCACGCTCACCCCCGTGTCGCGCGGAGCCCAGGGTCGCATCTCACTCCTTGAGGTGGGCGCGGTGAGCTACGCGCTCAAGCAGCCGTTCGGGACGCTCGACGAGGAGGACATCCGGCGCGAAGCCGGCTACCTCGACCACTTCGCCGCAGCCGGCGTCGTTGTCCCTGTGCACATTCGTGACGCCACGGACCACTACGTCGTCGAGGTGCCGCGGGGCCTGGGCGGGGGACAGGCCCGGGTCACGCGCTGGGTGCAGGGTCGGCCGGTGGGAAACGCGACGAGCGCCCTGTCTGCCCCGCTTGGAGCGCTTCTCGCATCGCTCCATGTAGCGGCGCCTCCCGCCGAGTCACCAATGGGCCCCTGGTACCGAACGATGCCCAGCGCCCGGGAGTGGAACGACCTGCTCGATCTCAGTGTGGGGGCACCATGGGAGAACGCGTTGTCCAAGCGACTGCCAGACCTGGTGGCTCACGCCCAGCGCATCGAGGCGGCTGGCCCACCTCGTGGACCGCTCGTCATCGGGCACCGCGACCTCCACCCCGACAACGTGCTCGTGGCAGCCGACGGCACGTTGCGGGCGATCGACTGGGAGGACGCGGGCCCAACCGACACCCACCGGGACATCGCCAAGGTGCTCGTCCAGTGGCATGTCGAGGGCGCGAACGTCGACACCAGAGGCATCGCTGTGACTGTCGAGGCCTACGAGGCGGCGGGTGGCCCCGGCAGGGTCCAAACCCTCGACGACTTCACGATGGTCCTGTGCGCTGACACCAACTTCCTGGCCGCACAGATCCGGTCAGCGCTGGACCCGGCGCTCCCAGCGGAGCACCGGGCGCCGACGCTCGCTGAGATCGAGCAGGGCCTCGCGGTCTACGTACCGACCCCCGCCGCTCTGGACACAGTGCTCGCTGCCACCCTGCGCGCCACCGCGTAGGCAACGACCGTCAACATGGCGACGATCCCAGCAGCGACAAACCACGGCAACGCCGCCGCTTCGTCAAAGGCTCCGGGCACCCAGGTCCGGCCACCCGACTCGCAGGTCTGCACCCCATCGGTCGTGGCGGAGCACGACCCGGAGGCACTCTGCGGCCCGGTATGGCCAAGAACGACACCGAGCCAGACCAGCCCAAGCGCCAGGGCGAACCCGAGGCCGGCCGCTGCAGGCCACCTTCCGGGGCGCCGAACAGTCAGCAGGATGGCGACCACCATCAGGGCCATGGCGAAGGGTGCCACAAAGACGCCAATGGTGAACATCCCGAGGAATGCGATGACGCACGCACAGCCCGCGAGGGTCCACAGTGCCAACAACGCGACGGCACTCTTTCTCGAGACCGGCACGGCCGGTGCCGACGACGTCATGACCTGAGGTGACGTGGACACACCTTGAAGGTACGCCCGGCTCGACGTGCGCGACAGAGGCGAGCGAACGGCAAACGCCGAAAAGTTTTCCTGGTATGCCGCGTGCTCACTGTGCGCGGTTCGGCGCACCGCGCGTGGTCTGGCAGAATGGTCTGCTGTACACCTTCTGGCTGGCGCCGAATGCCGGTCGGATGCCTACCCCGGGCCGTTCGGTACCCCGCGTGATTTTCCCGCGGTCTGGCCGTGCCCACAACAGGAAACGGAGTCACACACGTGGCCGTCAAGATTCGTCTCAAGCGCATGGGCAAGATCCGTGCACCGTTCTATCGCGTCGTTGTCATGGACGCGCGCACCAAGCGCGATGGCCGGGCGATCGAGGAGATCGGCAAGTACCACCCCACCGAGGAGCCCTCGCTCATCGACATCGATGGTGATCGCGCGCAGTACTGGTTGAAGCAGGGCGCCCAGCCCACCGAGGCTGTCGCCGCACTTCTCAAGATCACCGGTGACTGGCAGGCCTACAAGGGCGAGCCCGGCACCGAGGGCACCCTCAAGGTCAAGGAGCCCAAGGTCAACAAGAAGGACCTCTACGAGGCCGCTCTCGCTGCCGCTGGCAAGGCCGAGGGCGACGACGCCTCGGGCGCCACCACCGCCAAGAAGAAGGCCGCCAAGAAGGCCGACGCCCCCAAGGCTGACGAGGCCAAGGCTGACGAGGCCAAGGCTGAGGCGAAGGTCGAGGAGGCCCCCAAGGCTGAGGAGAAGGTCGAGGAGGCCCCCAAGGCTGAGGAGAAGGCTGACGAGGCGCCCAAGGCCGAGGAGACCGCCGAGGCTGCCCCGGCCGCCGCCGCCGACCTCCCCAAGGGTGCGGCTGCCGCACTCGAGGATGGTGCCGCTCCCGAGGGCTTCACCATCAAGGGCAACCAGGACTCGATGAAGTTCCACGAGCCCGATGGCCAGTGGTACGACGCCACCGTCGCTGAGGTCTGGTTCAAGACCGCCGCTGACGCTGAGGCCGCCGGCTTCGTCAAGGCTGGGTCCTGACAATGCTCGAGGAGGCGCTGGAGCACCTCGTCACCGGCATCGTCGACCACAAGGACGACGTTGCGGTGCAGCGCAAGGAGCTCCGTCGCGGCGAGATCATCGAGGTCCGGGTCCACCCGGATGACCTTGGTCGCGTCATCGGCCGCTCCGGCCGCACCGCCAGCGCGCTGCGCACGGTGCTGACCGCGCTGGCCGGTGGTCGCCCCGTCCGGATCGACATCGTCGACACCGACCGGGTGCGCTGAAAACCCTGAACAACCCGAACGCGCCGTGTCCCCCAGGGGGCGCGGCGCGTTCGTGCTGTGCACCGCCTGAGAGGATCTGACCCATGGCCAGCAGCACCGACCCCCTTCTCATCGCCCGCATCGGTAAGCCTCACGGGCTGCGTGGTGAGGTGACCGTCCAGACGCACACCGATGACCCCGAGGCCCGCTACGTTCCGGGCACGGTCTTCGACACCGAGGCCCAGCCCGGAACGGGCGTCCCTCGCACCCTGACCGTGAGCACGGCACGCCTGCACCGGCAGATCTGGCTGCTCGGTTTCGAGGAGATTCCTGACCGCACCGGAGCCGAGTCGCTGCGGGGGACTCAACTATTCCTCGACGCTGACGCAGTCGACGAGGTCGAGAGCGATGAGGACGACGGCTGGTACGAACACGACCTCGTCGGTCTGGCGGTCCACGACCCGGCGGGTGCCGTCCTGGGCGAGGTCACCGGGCTCGTCATCGGCGCGGTCCAGGACCTGCTCGAGGTGCGCCTCACCAATCGTCGTGAGGTGCTGGTGCCGTTCGTCGAGGCCATCGTGACTCAGGTCGACATCGAGGCCGGGCACGTCGTCGTCGACGCGCCGGATGGCCTCTTCGACCTCGACGAGAGCTGAGGAGTGGGCACCGCCATGCGGTTGGACGTCGTCTCGATCTTCCCGGAGTACCTCGCCCCGCTCGACCTGTCACTCATCGGCAAGGCCCGGCGTGACGGGCTGATCGACCTGCAGGTGCACGACCTTCGCGACTTCGCGCACGACAAGCACCGGACGGTCGACGACTCGCCCTACGGCGGGGGAGCGGGCATGGTGATGAAGCCCGGCCCGTGGAGCGAGGCGCTCGAACACGTTGTGGCACAGGGGGATTCGCCCTCTGCCGAGGGGTCGCGCAAGGTTCCGACCCTCATCATTCCCGGCCCCGGCGGTGAGCCCTTCACCCAACAGATTGCCCGCGAGCTCGCCGCAGAGCCGTGGCTCGCGTTCGCCTGCGGTCGTTACGAGGGCATCGACGAGCGCGTCTACGAGTGGGCCGCCGAGCGGATGCCGGTGCGCGTGCTCTCGCTCGGGGACTACGTGCTCAACGGCGGTGAGGTCGCCGTCCTCGCCATGGTCGAGGCCGTCGCCCGCCTCCTGCCCGGGGTCATCGGCAACGCAGAGTCCCTCGTCGAGGAGTCGCACGAGGACGGCCTGCTCGAGTACCCCGTCTACACCAAGCCCGCTGAGTGGGACGGGCGCGCCGTGCCCGACGTGCTCCTCGGCGGCAACCACGGGGCCATCGCGGCCTGGCGCCACGAGCAGCGGGTGCAGCGCACCGCCGAACGCCGCCCCGACCTGCTCCCTCCGACGGCCGCTGCCGCCGCATTGAGCGAGCTGGAAGAACGCATCGCTACTCCTGCCGATGCCCCTGACCTCCAGGTGCTGACCCGCGCCTGCTGGGCGCCGGAGTTCGCCCGCTACGGCATGTTCGGCGCGGGCGAGGAAGACCTCGAAACGGTGCGGGACGGCATACAGGATTGGGACACCCGGGTCTGGCGCAGGGATGGACAGCTGCTCGCCTCCGTCCGGGTGCGGCCGCACCCGACGCAGGACAGGACGTGGCAGATCGGTCGCCTCATGGTGGCGCCCTACCTGCAGGGCCGAGGTCTGGGACGTGAACTTCTCGGGTATGCCGAGTCGCTGGCTTCGCGCGACGTCCACACCTTTTGGCTCAACACCGGTGCCAAGAGCACCGAGAACCTGCGGATGTACAAGAAGGCTGGCTACAAGGTGCGTCCCGGCGAGGGCGAGTTCCACGGCACCGTCGACCTCACCAAGCGCCACGTGCCGACTAACCTGCCCGAGTGACTTCTCAGCCGCCACCCGCCACCCAGCCGTACTTCGTCGATCTCCGACTCGAGCACGAGCGGGTCCAGAAGCAGTTCCGCCTGGGGAAGATCGCGGCACTGTCGATCCTGGGGGTATTCGGTCTGCTCATGGGTGCCGCGGTCGCACTGGCCAATCCGAGTGTCGGAGGGGTCGCGGCCGGAGTCCTCATCCTCCTCGGTGTCGGGGCGCTCTTCCTGGGCCTCATCGCGCTGTCCGCCGCCAAGGAGCGTCGTCAGGCCGGTCCGGCCAGCAATGGTCCGTCGAGCTTTGGGCAGGTCGTCACGAGTGCTCCGGGTCCACAGGTCTGGGAGTCGGTGAGCTCCGCGCTGCGGGCGCAGAAGTTCATGGCGCCCGGTCGGCCCATCGACCCGCAGACCGTGGTCTCCAGCCGGTCGCTCTCGATGGTGAGCTGGGGCGAGACCCTGACCATCCGGATCGTGGCCACCGCCGACGGTCGTGGGCTCGTCACGGCATGGTCGCGGCCGGCATACCCGCTGCAGTGGCTCGACTATGGACGCAACCGCGGGTACGCGAACGCTGTCCTCAACGCCATTCCGGACGCGACACCGGTCGCCTGAACTCTGGCCGGAAACGCCCGTGGTTGGCCGGTGCGTGGCTAGGTTCAGATCATGACGATCCACGCCGTGCGCCCGGCTGACCTTTGGCTGGCAGATCTTCATCGTGCGAGGGCAGAAGCGGGGCTCACGATGGCGAAGCGTCAGCGTTGGAACCGGTGGGGGTGGGCGGCCGTGTCCCTCCTCCAGGGCTTCAACTGGTTCTTGATCAACCACGGTGGCTGGTCCGGTGTGCTGTGGGGTTCCGTCGCCCTGGTGGGCTTTGTGCTGCTCGGATTCGCGGGCGAGGTGCTGGACGCCCATCTCGACCGACGCTCGGTGGGACCAGCAGGACCCGGTCCCTCCAGTCTCGGGCAGGTGGCTACCCGGATGAGTGGTCACGATGTCTGGGTCGCAGTGAATGCGGCCCTGGCGGCGCAAGGCGCGTCGATGCCCCTTCTCGTCGATCCGAACACGGTGGAGGCGAGCCTCCCCTCGAGATTCGGAGTCCGTGGGTTCCTCACCGTGCGGGTGGAGGGAGTGGGGGAGTCAGTCGCACTCGTGACGGTGTGGGCGCGCCCGGACCTCACCTTCGGTGGAGGCTGGGGCATGAACGACAGAGGTCGAAGCCGCGCGACGGCCAACGCCGTCCTTCGGGCCATCCCCGGAGGCACCGCGGTCGGCTGATCGGCCGAGCGCAGTTCCGCCATTTGCCGGACCAGCTGTGGGCTGTGGTTCTAGACTTCTCGACGCCACATGACGCCTTTGTGGTGGTCGAAGGTCGGATGAAGGCGCGTTTGCGCGAGGGCTCGAAGTCCTCGTCGCGCAGCGCCTGCATGGCCCCGTCAGCGCGGCCTCGTGCCCGCTCTTCCCGCCCTTCGCACTTCTCGCCCACTCGTCGGCCTTCGGTCAGGTCCGGGTGACTCCACTGCCGTGGCCGTCCGCGCCCGCGGGCAGCGTTGCCGTGTCCTTCTCGGCGATGCGTCACGGGCCATCGCTCACCAACTGCGTGCACAATCCATCTCGAGTCAGGGGATCTCCATGTCCATCACTCGCACACCGCTCGGGCGCGTAGCGCTCGCCGCCGGTGTCATCGCCCTCGCCACGACAGGAGCCGCTCCCACGTTCGCGGCGCCCGTGGCCCAATCGGCCCCTGCCGCACCGTCCGCGGCGGCCAGCAAGACGGCGTCCAAGGTGCCGTCCCTGGTCAGCCAGCGGATCGCCAAGGTCACGGCCGCAGCCGGGAACCGACACAGTCTCGACGCCAAGGCGCAACGCTCCCTGAGCGACTCCACCCTCAGGGTGGATGGCCAGGCGCGGCTCGACCTCGAGCTCCACGCGCTCACGACCCTCAAGGGCCGTGAGCGCGCCGACCTCATCAAACTCGGCGCATCAGTCCTCAACGGCTCCGACCAGTGGGTCAAGCCCGCCAAGGTCAAGGCCCTGCCCAGCGCAGGGATCCTGCGCGCCCTCGTCCCCTACGACAAGGTCGCGAGCGTCGCCGCGCTGCCGTGGGTGGCCGCGGTCCGACCGACGGAGATCTCGCCGCCGGACGCGGGTTCGTTCCTCAGTGAGGGAGTGACGCTGCACCGGGCCGACGCCACCCAGGCGATCGGGGTCGATGGATCGGGCGTTGCCGTGGGCGTGATCTCCGACGGGGTCACCAGCATCGCGGCGGCTCAGGCACTTGGTGACCTTCCGGCAGGCGTCAACGTCCTCAATGCCGGTGGTGGCGACGAGGGCACGTCGATGCTCGAGATCGTGCACGACATGGCGCCGGGAGCGGACCTGCTCTTCCACGGCACGGGTGGTGGCGTTGGCGCCCACGTGGCTGCCCAGAACGCCCTGGCCGCGGCTGGCGTCGAGATCATCACGGAGGACATCCCCTTCGACTCGGAGCCTGCCTTCCAGAAGGGTTTGGCGGCCACGAACGGCGAGACGCTCGCGGCTTCGGGTGTGTGGGTGACGTCGTCGTCCGGCAACCTCAACGGCAGTCACGCACCGCGCGTGGCGGCGAACAGCTCGGGGACCTTCCCTGACGGTGCCGCGGCCGCACCTGCTGGATGTCCCGGCATCAATGCGAACGCTGTCGCCCTCAACGGGGCGGACACGACGTTCGACGTCAGTGTCGCCGCGGGTGCCTCGATCGGCGCGAACCTGCAGTGGAGTGAACCGCGCGCGATCTTCCCCACGGCCGGTGCTGGTGGTTTCACCAACCTCGACCTCTACATCCTCGATGCTGCCGGCGCCAACTGCGTCGCATCCAGTACGGGAGCCCAGGGCGGTGGCAGTGGTGACACGATCGAGCAGGCCTCCTGGACCAATGGTGGCGCGGCCGCGGTCACGGTCAAGCTCGTCGTGAACCGCACCGGCGCGACCGGCGCCAAGGCGGTGCCGACCCTCGATCTGCGGTGGCGCGGCAACGTCAACGCCGTGGACGCCCTCGGCAGTGCGGGTTCGCTCAACCCGGACAGCAACTACACCGACTTCGCGACGTCCGCGGGAGCCGTCAACGCCGGGACCAGCCAGGACCCGACGACGGTCGGCCTCGAGAACTTCAGTGGACAGGGTCCGGTGACCCTCCTCGGGACGACGGTGTGCTCGACGAGCTATCCGTGCCCGGCCTCGGCGCCCGCCGGACAGAACCAGAGTGTCGCCGGTGCGGCGGGCCGCACAGCCATCGCACCGACCTACACAGCGGCTGACGGTGTCTCGGTCAGTGGCGTGGGCGACTTCGGTTCCGGGACCTGTCCCGCTGTCGCGCAGGGCGACTGCCGATTCTTCGGAACGTCGGCGGCGACCCCGTCGTCGGCCGGAGTGGCAGCACTCGTGCTTGACGCGTCGGGAGGACCCGGCTCGATCACGACCAGCGCCCTGACCTCGGTCCTCAACGCGAACGCCACGGACCGTGGCCCTGCAGGGGCGGACAACGCCTGGGGAGCTGGAGTGCTCGACGCCTTTTCCTCGGCGACCAACCGTGCCGACCTGCGGGTGGCCAAGAACTGCCTGCCGAACGGCGATGCAGCAGCTGGCGCCCCCTATCCGTGCACCATCACGGTGACGAACGACGGTGCAGCGATTGCCCGGGCGGTCACGGTCAGTGACCAGGTCCTCGGCAGTGGCAGCTTCACCCTGGCGACGACCTCGCCCGGGTGCACCGCCCCTGCCGGAGCCCAGACCGGATCCGCCACGGCAACCTGCGCCCTCGGCGACCTCGCCTCGGGTGCCTCCGTCGCAGTGGTCATCAACGAGCGGTCGGATGAGCCGCAGGACCTCGCGGACACGGCAACGGTGAGCAGCGGGACGATCGACCCGAACCTCGGCAACAACGTCGCCTCCGACTCGCTCCACTTCGTCGGTTCGGCCGACGTCAGCATCACCAAGAGCGCGCCGCCGACGGCGACGAGCGGAGGGCAGATCACCTGGACGAGCACGGTGACCAATGCCGGTCCGTCGACGGCGACCAACGTGGTCGTGCGCGACGTCCTGCCGGCAGCGGTCAGCGTCAACTCCGTGACCGGCTCGGGTGGTGCCTCGTGCACCGCAGGTGTGCCGGGCTCGTCGACGCAGCCGACAACGTGCTCCTTCGGGAACCTCGCGTCCGGTGTCTCATGGACGATGACGGTCGTCGCGACGATCGACCCCAGCTTCAGTGGGTTGATGCACAACGACGCGGTGGTGAGCTCGTCCACTGCGGACGCGGACATGTCGGACAACACCGCGACGGTCTCCACGTCGGTCTCCGCCTCAGCGGACCTGTCGGTCACCAAGGTCGACACGCCTGACCCGATCCTGGCCGGTCGGACCGTCACGTGGACCGTAGACGTCCGCAACAACGGCCCGTCGACCGCCACCCAGGTCAAGCTCGTCGACGCGCTCCCGGATGAGGTCACCTTCGTCTCGGCGTCGGCGACGGCAGGAACGGCGTCGTGTTCCTACGTCGCGGTTCCCGTCGACCCACCAGCCCACCGGGTCGACTGCAACCTCGGCACGATCGCGCCGACCGCCGGACCCACCACCGTGGTCATTCGCGGCCTGGTCAAGTCGGGAACGCCGGGCGGAGTCATCGCCAACACGGCGACGGTGTCGTCCGCGACGAGTGATCCCGTCCTCGGGAACAACTCGGCCACCGCCCAGACGACGGTGAACCGTGCCGCCGACCTGGGCCTGGCCTTCGTCGCCGACAAGGACGTCTACAAGCCCTCCTCGACGATCGTCTACACGGCGACGGTGACCAACATCGGTCCCTCCGACGCCCAGAACCCGGTCGTCACCGTGGCGCTGCCGCCGATCAAGGCGGCGGTGTACGTCTTCGACACGGCGGCCTGCACGAAGTCTGGGCAGACGTTGACCTGCACGCGACCCACCTCGCTCATCGCGGGTGGGACGTGGTCGTTCAACGTCCATCTGCTCGTCAGGGGCAGCAAGGGAGTCGTCGACACGACGGCCACCGTTGCCTCCGCGACGAGTGATCCCGCGGCGGGCAACAACTCGGTGACCCGGTCCGTGAAGATCGGCAGGTGAGCACCATCTCGGGTCCGGCCTGATCCGACCCCGAGAACGAGTGGCTCGCACCTTCTGGTGCGGGCCACTCGTGCGTCTCAGGGGCGGAGGCGGGCGCGCAGGTCCTCGGGCAGGAGTCGCGCCGTGGAGATGAGTCGCCCGGCGACCACCGTGGTCGTCGTCTGTGCCGCCATGATCCCGAGCAGGACGAGCACCTGAGCCGCCGCCGCCTGGGCCGGAGTGCCACCACCGAGCAGCACGCCAATGAACGCCCCGGGCAGCGTCACCACCCCTGCCGTCATCACCTGGTCGAGCCCCGGGATGAGCGCCTCGGGCAGTCGCCGTTGGACGATCTCGTCGATGGACTGTGAGCGGGTCATCCCGATCGAGAGCCCGGCGTCGTACTGCCCCGTCTCCTCGCGCAGCGCCGCGAACGAGCGCCGCCCCACGAGCGTGTGGCCGTTCATCGTGTTGCCCAGGATGATCCCCACGACGGGGATGAGTGCGATGCCCTCAAGGGGAACGGTCCGGGTGAGGAGGATGATCGCGACGACCGGCAGCAGTCCCGCGAGCATCGCCACCGTCGTCCACGGCCAGGCGCGCACGGCCTCGACCCGTCGAGTCGTCGTGAACACGGCCACCCCGAACATGACGCACAGCAGCAGCGCTGAGAGCAGCAGGTTCTGCGCCACCGCCGTGATGACCAGTGCCGCCACACCGAGCTGGACCACGGCGCGCCCGGCCGCAATGAGAGTGGCAGCGGGCTGTGGAAGCTGCCCCACGGCATACATGGCAAGCGTCAGCACGAGAAGGGCGACGCACGCCAGGGCGACCGGCCAACCGGGATCGATGCTCA
>JBDSIV010000106.1:0-23494 GCA_039917755.1 Knoellia sp.
CTGTGCCACCCCTCCGCCACCAGGGCGCCGTCCGGGCCCACGAGGACGCAGCCGACGCGGGGGTTGGCGTCGGCCTCGGGGCCGAACGCCCCGACGACGAGGGCGCGCAGCATCCACTGCGCGTCGGTCGTGCTGTGCTCCTGCATTGCGTCCTGCCCTCATGCTCGAGACCTGTCGGTCGAGCTCCGGGGGACGTGCGTGCGGTGGGTGCCGTCGGTGGCCACGGTTGGGTGGCGTCGGACGGCGCGACCCCGAGGGGTCCCGCTGCAACGTGCGCCTACCGTCCGGACTTTCACCGTCGGTCTGGGAGTTCCACCCAGTCAACCGACCGCTGGCTGCGGTCGGGTCGCGGACTATGACCGCCGGTTCGGAATTGCACCGACCCCGGAGCACGTCGGTTCCAGTATGCCGCAGGGACACCCCAGACCCGAAGGCGTCTCACCGTGACCTCCCCCACCCCGCCTCCCCTGGTGGCGCAGAAGGGTCAGGTGATGGTGACGCCGAAGACGTCGAGCAAACCCGGCGTCGAGTCGAGGTCGAGGCGCGCACCCTTGAGTCGGTTCTCACGTGGGTCAAGGACCAGGCCGCGAGTGCCGCGCAGGTCCGTGTCACGCAGGTCGCTGCCCACGAACCGCGCGCCCGACAGGTCGGAACCTCCGAAGTCGACACGACGCAACTCTGCCTCGGTGAAGTCGACGTCCGTGAGCTGACAGTCCCGGAACGCGAAACCGGTGAGGTCAAGGCCCACGAACGTCGTGCCGTCGAGGCGGCACTGTTCGAACCGCAACGGCTGTCCCAGAAGCGAACCCGCTCCCGTCGTCGCCCAGTTGACCGCGAGCATCTTGCAGCCGACGAACGTGCATTCGACGAACCGCGTGTCTGTGAGCGTCGTCATCGAGAAGTTGCAACTGGTGAAGGTGCACTCCTCGAAGACGCAGTCGAGGAGCTTGGCACTCTCCCAGGTCAGGCCACTCAGCTCCTCCCCCACGAGCTCACGCCCGCGCAGGACCTCACCGACAGACAGGGAGGCGAGCGCTTGGTCCCCCACGATCAGTGGGCGTGCTTCGCTGCGAGCGCACGCAGCTCGTCAACCGCGGACGCGGCCGACTCGGCACCATAGACCGCAGACCCAGCGACAAACACGTCCGCTCCGGCTTCGGCGCACTGCTCGATGGTCTTGGCGGACACCCCACCATCGACCTGGATCCAGACCTCGCCGCCGTGACGCTTGACCGCCTCGCGCACGGCGGCGACCTTGGGCATCTGGTCGGCCATGAACGACTGACCTCCGAACCCGGGTTCGACCGTCATGACGAGGACCATGTCGAGCTCGGGCAGCAGGTCGGCGTAGGGCGCCCAAGCGGTGCCCGGCTTGAGGGCCATGCCCGCCCGCGCACCCGCAGCGCGAAGCGTCCGCGCCAGGGCCTTCGGGTCACGCGCCGCCTCGACGTGGAACGTCACGGACTGAGCGCCGGCCTCGGCATAGGCCGGAGCCCAGCGGTCCGGGTCCTCGATCATGAGGTGGCAGTCGAGCGGGATCAGCGAGACCTTCAGGAGCGACTCGACGATCGGCAACCCAAGGGTGAGGTTGGGCACGAAGTGGTTGTCCATGACGTCGACATGCGCCCAGTCTGCGTTCGAGATCGCCTCGAGTTCCGACTGGAGGTTGGCGAAGTCGGCGGAGAGGATCGATGGTGAGATCTGCACGCGGGCAGCCTACGGGTGAGTCGAGCTCGGACGTTCAGGCCTTCTTGCGCAGCAGTGTGAAGAACATCGCGTCGGTGCCGTGCACGTGCGGCCAGAGTTGCACTTCGGGCCCTTCGCCGAGGTCGTGAAGCACCTCGCCGGACGCGTCCCGGAAGAACTCTCGTGCGTCGACCACCTCGATGTCGTCACGCTTCTTGAGCACGTCGCGGACCACGAACGTGGTCTCGGCCGGGTGCGGGCTGCACGTGGCGTAGCCGACGAGCCCACCGGGTGCGACGGCGTCGAGCGCGCTGCGGAGCAGGTCACGCTGCAGGGGTCCGAGCGCCACGAGATCACTGGGCTGGCGCCGCCACCGGGCTTCAGGTCGGCGACGCAACGCGCCGAGTCCGGTGCACGGTGCATCCACGAGAACGCGGCCGTATGCCGCGGGCTCGCCTTCACCGACCGCGCGACCGTCCGTGGTGCGAACCTCAATCCGGCGGCCAGCTGCCGAGGCCAGAGCAGTGACGGGCTCGAGCGTGGTGCGGACGAGGTCCGCTCGGTGGTCGCTGACCTCGACGGCGACAAGGTCAGCACCGGCGCCGACCGCGAGGGCGCCCAAAACGCCACTCTTTCCTCCGGGTCCGGCACAGAGGTCGAGCCAGCGGTTCGGCACGTCCTCTCCCACCGGGGCCAGCGCGAGGGCCGCAGCCAAAATCTGTGAACCCTCGTCCTGAACCGCAGCCCGCCGGTCCCGGATGGCGGGGATGTTGCCGGGGTCACCGTGATCGAGGACGGCGCCGAACGGCGAGGTCTCGCTCGCGGTGGCACCCGCCTCGACCAGCTCCCCCACGGTCGCGAGACCTGGGCGGGCGACGAGGCTGACCTTGGCCGGCGTGTTGTCGCTGTCGAGCAGCTCGCGCAGCTCACCGTCGACGGTCTTGGCGGTGACGCGGCCCTGGGAGAGGAGGGCCCCGCGCATGGCGCTGACGATCCACTCGGGGTGGGAGTACTCGGTGGCGAGCGCGGCCGTCGAACCCCCCTCGGGCACAACGGTGCGGACCCACTCCTCCCGGGTCCGTTCGCTCACCCGTCGCATCACCGCGTTGACGAAACCACTCGCACCAGCACCGCTGACCGTGCGTGCGAGACCCACGGTCTGGTCGGCAGCGGCGTGGGCGGGCACGCGCATACCGAGCAGCTGGTGGGCGCCAAGTCGCAGGACATCGAGGACACCCGCGTCAATCTTGGTGAGAGGACGACCGGCAGCCCGCTCGATCACGGCGTCATAGAAACCCTGCATCCGCAGCGTGCCGAACGCGAGCTCCGTCGCAAAGGCCGCATCCCGCGAGTCGAGGCGGTGTCGACGGATGATCGCCGGGAACTCGAGGTTGGCGTAGGCGCCCTCGTCGACCGCCCGAAGCAACGTGTATGCCGCGAGGCGCGCCGGTTCTGCGTGCTTCGCCCGCTCGCTCGGCTTCTGCAGGGAACGCTGGCTACCGCGTGGGCCTGAACGGCCCTGGGGACGTCGGGGCGGCTGGGAGGAGTCTGGAGCGGGCATCAGGTCAGCGTAGTGGCGCGACCGAGCGCCTCACCCACACCAAGGCGGACACCGCGGGCCCAGTCCGCGGCTGCCATGGGCTTCTTGCCCTGCGGCTGGACCTCACCCAGAGTGACGGCTCCGGACACGGTGCCGACGTGGACCAGCTTTTTGGTTGCGGAAATCTCGCCCGGTGACAAAAATTGCGCATCCTCTCGAGCGACAAGGGCGTCCTCGCCCGCCAGAGTCACCGGGCCGATCCCGAGACGCTCGCCCCGAAAACCCGTCCACGCGCCGGGCGCGGGGGTGCAGCCGCGGACCTGACGACCCACGGCAAACGCCGGTGTGTTCCAGAGGATCTCGGCGTCAGCAGTCGTGAGTTTGGCGGCATGTGAGACCCCCTCGCCGGGCTGGGGCACCGGGGTGAGGTCGCCGCTCTCAAGGCCGTCCATCGTGGCCACGAGCAGGCCGGAGCCCGCATGGGCGAGCCGGTCCAAGAGGATCCCCGAAGTGTCGTCGGGGCGGATCGTCTCGGTCATGACCCCGAGCACCGGACCTGTGTCGAGGCCCTGATCGATGACGAAGGTGGTGGCGCCGGTGGCTTCATCGCCAGCCATGATGGCTCGCTGCACTGGTGCCGCCCCGCGCCAGGCCGGCAGGACCGAGAAGTGAAGGTTGATCCAGCCATGGGACGGAATGTCGAGGACCTCGCGTGGCAGCAGCGCCCCATAGGCGACGACCGGGCACGCGTCCGGCGCAATCTCACGCAGGCGGGCCTGGAACTCCGGGTCGCGGGGAGAACTGGGAGTGAGCACCTCGAGGCCGCGCTCGACGGCGATGGCCTTGATCGGTGACGGGTGGAGGGTGCGACCGCGACCGGAGCGAGCATCGGGCCGGGTGAGGACCGCGACCACCTCATGAGGCGAGGCCAGCAGCGCCTCGAGGGCGGGCACGGCCGTGTCAGGGGTGCCGGCGAAGACCAGCCTCATCGGGTGCCGTCCATGCTCATCACGCGCGCCAGTCTACGAAGCCCTTCCTTGACTCAGCTCGTCGGATCGCGAGGGTCCAACCGCGCGAGCACGGGCGCTGCCTCCTTGCGCGCCGACTGACGGGCCCGCATCGCCGCCACCTCGGCTGCCAGCGCAGGGCCCTCCCTCAAGGGCGCACTGAGGACCAGGCGTTCCGTGTCGGCTGCCACCGGCAAGGGGCCGAGCACGCGCACCGACTCACCCAAACGCATCTCAGCCACGGCCGCCTGAAGCGCGGGGCGAGCGCCCGTCAACGTGGCCACTCGGGCCGTCGGTGGGAGGGAGAGCTCTGCTCGTTCGGACAGTTCGCGTTCAGCGAACCACGCCGGGTCCCAGCGCACGAGCGCCTCGATGGCCGGCACCGTGGTGTGCGTGGGACCACCGGCGAGCACCGCCACTCCCCCGTCGGCCGCGCCTCGGGTCAATGCCACGGCATTGGTCCACCGTCGCAGCGACTCCTCGGCCGCGTCGAGCGATGCCCTGTCGAGCAGCGCCCAGGCGTCGAGCAGGAGGCAGGCGGCATAGCCACCCTGCGCCACGGGTTCGGCCCCGGGCGTGGAGATGACGAGCCGCGGTGCGGAGTCCACGTGATCGACGACGGCACCAGCACCGGACGTCGTGACCGGCACCCCGGGAAAGGCCCGGCCCAACTCCTCGGCTGTGCGGCGCGCGCCGACCACTGAGGAACGCAGTCGAGGCGAGCCGCAGTGGGAGCACTCGAAGTGGGTCTCGGCGGCACCGCACCAGCGACACGTCGGCGGCTGGCCCGGCCCTCGAAGACCAAGCGGACCCGAGCAGACGTGACACCGGGCGGGTCGGCGGCAGTCCTGACACGACAGCGAGGGGAGATAGCCGCGCCGGGGCACCTGGACAAGCACCGGTCCACGGGTGAGCGCCTCCTTGGCGGTCTGCCACGCAGCCGACGGCAGGTGTGCCCGAGCAGCAGCCGGGTCCCTGGCAAGGTCGGCGCCCTCACCGGCGATCCGAATGCGCGCAACAGTGCGACGCAACACTGCTCGATCGGCCTCGAGGGGGACAACAACCCCCTCGGCGCACCACTGCGCCAGCGCTGCGGTCCGCGTGAAACCCGCGGAGAGGAGCGCGGCGCCCTGACGCCCTGCGCGGATCCGGGCGACCTCGCGCACTTGCGGATAGGGGGCTCGTGGATCGTCGTGCAGGTCGTCAGCGTCGTCCCACCACGCGACGAGGCCGAGGTCGTGCACCGGGGCGAACGCCGCGGCCCGGGTGCCCACGACGACCCGCACGTGTCCCCGCACAACCTTGAGGTATGCCGTGTAGCGGGCCTGCGGCCCTTGGTCTGCAGTGAGGCGGACATGGTGCCCTTTGCCGAGACGTTCGGTCAGGGCGCTCTCGACGCGCGCCACATCGCGGGCATCGGGAACGACAATGATGCTGCCCCGGCCCCCCGCGAGAGCCGCTGCCGCAGCATCGGCGAGCAGCCGGGGCCAATCCCCCTGCGGGTCAACCGATGGGGCGGCGAGCAGCGAGGCTGCCGGGGACTCGCCCGAGGTGACACGCGACAGGAAAGCCGGCCCACCGGCATACCGGCTCCAGGCGTGGGAACCAAGGATCGGAACGTCCTCGACCTCGGGGCACTCGGTCGGCAGAGCCTTCTCTGCCGCGGCGTGACGAGGAGGGACGGCGAGCCGCAGGACGTCACCGACGACACCTCCGTAGCGTTGGGCAACCTCCCGAACAGCCGCGAGCACGTCAGGCGTGAGCACCGGCTCCGGCGACACGACCCGGCGGATGGTGGCAAGGCGCCCCTCGTGCTCGGCCACGGCAGCTCGCGCCACGACGAAGCCGTCAAGGTCCTGCCCAGCGAAGCGCACCTTGATGCGCGCTCCCGCGATGGCCTCGGCGGACATCGCGGCGGGCACGAGGTACTCGAACGGGCGGTCGAGGTGAGCGAGACCGGTGTCGACGAGAACGGAAGCCACCGGGTCGACCTCGGCCACCGGCTCCCCACCGGTCTTGGCCTTTGGTCGGGCCCGAGCGGACGGCTGGATCAACTCCAGCTGCGTCCCCTCACCCGGCTCGGTCATGCCCCGAAACTAGACGATGGGAGCGACAGACCCGTTCTCGAGGTGCGCCAGGAGCAGAGCAGCTGTCTCCTCGGGGCGCTCGAGGGCGGGCAGGTGGCCCGCCCAAGCGAGTTCGAGGTGCTCGGCACTTGCGATTTCGCTCGCAAGGAGCGCGGCAATCTCGCGGAAGTGTTGGACGTCGTGCGCACCGGACAGGATCACGGTGGGGACGACGATGGCAGTGGGATCGACGTCAATGCGCTCCTGCTGCGGCGCAGGAACGAGCGCGCCCGCTGCGAGCTGGACCTCGAAGGCGCGCCGTTGCATGCGTGCGACGGCGGCGCGATCCTCGTCCGAGGCCTCGGGTCCCACCCACGTGTCAACGTTGAGCGCCACCGCTGCGTCGATGTCTCCGGCCTCGAGCAACTCGCCCTCGCGCTGCCCGAACGCCTGGACCACGGGGTCGGTGACCTCGAGCCCGCCGTAGGCGCTGCACATCAGGACCAAGGAGCTCACTCTGGCCGGGTGCCGGGCCGCCACCTCGAGCGCGACGCGGCCCCCGAAGGAGGCGCCGATCACCGCCGCCTGCTCCACACCAAGGGCGTCGAGCAGGTGGATCACGTCATCGGCGTCGGCGTAGGCCTCACCCGGGAGCGGTGTCTCACCAAAGCCGCGCAGGTCCGGCACAATCACCCGGTGGGTCACTGCCAGCGTGGGGACGATGGAGGCCCACATGCCACGGTCAGCCACCGCGGCATGCAGGAGGACAACAGCGGGCCCGCTGCCCTCGTCATCGTGCGCGAGGAGCAGCGGCCCCATCCGGTGACTCTCGTCGGTGGACATCAGTGGCTCAGCCCTTGACAGCGCGCTGGAGGTCCTCGACGCGATCGGTGCGCTCCCACGTGAACGGGTTGTGCACCCCGTCGGCCGTCGTGCGACCAAAGTGACCGTAGGCCGCGGTCGCCTTGTAGATCGGGCGGAGCAGGTCAAGGGCGTCAAGGATTGCTGCCGGGCGTAGGTCGAAGACCGAGAGGATCGCGTCCTGGATCTTGTCGGCAGGCACGGTTTCGGTGCCGAACGTCTCGACGTAGATTCCGACCGGTTGGGCCTTGCCGATGGCGTAGGCGACCTGGACCTCGCAGCGACGGGCGAGACCCGCGGCGACGACGTTCTTGGCGACCCAACGGGTGGCGTAGGCGGCCGAACGATCCACCTTGCTCGGGTCCTTGCCCGAGAAGGCGCCGCCCCCGTGGCGAGCCATGCCGCCGTAGGTGTCGACGATGATCTTGCGGCCGGTGAGCCCGGCGTCACCCATCGGACCACCAATGACGAAGGTGCCCGTGGGATTGATGAGCGAGCGGTAGTCCGAGATGTCGAGATCGGTGCCCTCATCGGCGAGGCCGGCGAGGACGGGTGCGATGACGTGCTGCTGGATGTCGGGGCTGAGCAGACCGTCGAGGGAGATCCCTTCGGCGTGCTGCGTCGAGAGCACCACGGTGTCGAGCCTGACGGCCTTGTCGCCCTCATAGCTGATCGTCACCTGGGTCTTGCCGTCAGGACGAAGGTAGGGAAGCGCCTCGCTCTTGCGGACCGCAGTGAGCTGTTCGGCCAGCCGGTGGGCGAGAAAGATCGGCAGCGGCATGAGCTCGGCCGTGTCGTCGCAGGCGTAGCCGAACATCAGGCCCTGGTCACCGGCGCCCTGCTTGTCGAGCGGGTCGACGCCACCGGTGCGGTTCTCGTAGGCCGTGTCAACCCCTTGGGCGATGTCCGGGCTCTGCTGACCGATGGAGACTTCGACACCACAGGAGGCGCCGTCGAACCCCTTGGTCGAGGAATCGTAGCCAATGCCCAGGACGGTGTCGCGCACGATCTTGGGGATCTCGACGTAGGCCTCGGTCGACACCTCGCCGGCGACATGCACGAGTCCGGTCGTCACCATCGTCTCGACGGCGACCCGAGCGCGAGGGTCTTGGTCGAGCATGGCATCGAGGATCGCATCGGAGATCTGGTCACAGATCTTGTCGGGGTGACCCTCGGTGACGGACTCGGACGTGAACAGGCGTGCAGCCACCCGGGGTACTCCTTCGTGCGGGAATGGTGCGCCGCGCCGAGACGACGCGAGCCCAACAAATCTAACTGGTGCCACGCGCTCGCGGTGTGGCGCCCACGGGGTGAACGGGACGATGCGCGAAGTCGGGAGTGAAAGCAGGAATCAGAGCAGGGGAACGACGACGTCCCAGACGGCGTCAGAGACGGCTGCCTTGGTGGCTGGACCGACCTCGATCGACTGGTCGCTCCCACGCCGAAGGACGGTGACGGTGTTGTCATTGGCACCGAAGGTCATGCCCTCACCCACCTCGTTGACGACGAGCACGTCGCAGCCCTTGCGCTCGAGTTTGGAGCGGGCATGGTCGAGGACGGAGCCGTTCTCGTCACCGGTCTCGGCCGCGAAGCCGACGATGACCGGACTGCCCGAGCCGCCACGGGTCTGGACGAGCTCCGCGAGGATGTCGGGGTTGCGCACGAGCGAGATCGTCGGCGCGGAGTCGTCCTCGCCACCGGCGACGGCGGTGTCGTGAGTCTTCTTGATCTTGGAGGGCGCGTAGGCCGCCGGCCGGAAATCGGCGACGGCCGCAGCCATGATGACCGCGTCGCACTCGGCGGCGGCCTTGAGCACGGCTTCACGCATCTGCAGGGCGGTCTCCACGGGGACGACGTCGATGCCTGGCAGATCGGCGGGTGCTGACGTGACGAGGGTGACCTGGGCACCCCGTGCTGCAGCTGAAACAGCCAGGGCGTGCCCCTGCTTGCCGGAGCTGCGGTTGCCCAGAAAGCGCACGGGGTCCAGCGGCTCGCGGGTGCCACCAGCGCTGACGACGACGCGGCGGCCCCGCAGGTCCCCGCGGCGCCCCCAACTCCTTGCGTCTGCGGATGTGGTGGCTCTAGCCACCGAATTCGCAGACGCAACGGACGTCGAAGCAGAAGCCGAGCGAGCGAGCTCACGCTCGCACACGGCATACAGTTCCTCGGGCTCGGGAAGACGACCCGGGCCGGTGTCCTTGCCGGTGAGTCGACCGCTGGCCGGTGGCACGACGTGCACGCCCCGCTCGGACAGCGTGGCGACGTTGGCCTGCGTGGCTGGGTGGTCCCACATCTCGGTGTGCATGGCAGGGGCCATGACCACCGGGCAGCGCGCCGTCAGCAGGACGTTGGTGAGCAGGTCGTCGGCCTGACCCGTCGCAGCCTTGGCCAGCAGGTCAGCGGTCGCCGGAGCCACCACGACGAGGTCGGCCTCTTGCCCGAGGCGCACGTGCGCCACCTCGTGGACGTTGGTCCACACATCGGTGCTCACGGGCTTGCCGGACAGCGCTGCCCACGTGGGTGCACCAACGAACTTCAGGGCAGCGGCGGTGGGCACGACCGTGACGTCATGCCCGGCCTCAGCAAGCAGGCGCAGCAACGAGCAGGCCTTGTAGGCCGCGATGCCGCCCGCCACACCGAGGACGACGCGCACGGGGAGCTCAGTCCTCGATCTTCTCTGAGGTCAGCAGGTTGCCGTTGATCTCGCGCAGAGCGATGGAGAGGGGCTTCTCGTGGACCTCGGAGTCGACCAGCGGCCCGACGTACTCGAGCAGGCCATCCTGGAGCTGCGCGTAATAGGCGTTGATCTGGCGCGCGCGCTTGGCCGAGTAGAGGACCAGGGAGTACTTGGAGTCGACGTGCGTGAGGAGCTCGTCGATCGGCGGGTTGGTGATGCCGATGGGGTTGGCCTTGGTGCCTGACACGGAATCAGTCTCGTTTCGTCTGTGGGGGGGTGCGCATCAATGATACGAGTTCATCGGCCACGCGACGAACGTCGTCGTTGATGAGGGTCACGTCGAACTCCTCCGCGGCGGCCAGCTCGGCCCGGGCGGTGGTCAGCCGGACCTCACGTTCCTCCGGGGACTCTGTGCCGCGACCGACCAGGCGGCGGACCAGCTCGTCCCAACTTGGGGGCGCGAGGAAGACGAAGAGCGCCTCGGGCATGTTCTCGCGGACCTGGCGCGCACCCTGAAGGTCAATCTCGAGCAGGGCCGGGCGTCCCTGCGCCAAGGCAGCCTCAACGGGGCCACGCGGAGTGCCGTATTGCGCTCGGCCGTGCACGGTGGCCCACTCGAGGAACGCGCCCTGGTCGACCATGCGCCCGAACTCCTCGTTGGACACGAAGTGGTAGTGGCGCCCGTCGACTTCGGTGGGGCGGGGTCGCCGCGTCGTCGCAGAGACGGACAGCCAGACGTCGGGATGGTGCTCACGCACATAGGCCGCGACGGTGCCCTTGCCGACGGCGGTCGGTCCGGCGAGCACGGTCAGGCGAGAAGACCCACTCACGCCTTGTCGAACCGGGCCAGCAAGGCAGAGATCTGGTTCTGACCCAGTCCCCGCACCCGACGACTCTCGCTGATCCCGATGTCCTCCATGAGCGCCTTGGCCTTGACCCGACCCACACCGGGCAGGGACTCGAGCAGGGCGGAGACCCGCATCTTGCCGATCACGTCATTCTGCTTCCCTTGGTCGATGACCTCACCGAGGTCACCCTGGGCGTACTTGAGGCGGTTCTTGACCGCAGCCCGTTCGCGGCGGGCATCGGCTGCCTTGCCCAGCGCAGCAGTGCGCTGCTCCGGTGTCAGTGGCGGGAGTGCCATGTAGGAAGTCCTCCGTGCAAATCTCGGACAGCGCTGCTTCTGAACGCCTTCCCGCGATTTAACCATGTTGGGCTGGACTGGATCCGACTCGCGCGAGGGGCCGTCCTGCCCGCAGCGCCGTCACGTCACTGCAGCAAAGCGGAGAGGGTGTCGTTGGTCCGCGCAGCCTGAGCGCGCAGCGCTGTCACGTCTGGTCCTGCCGACAGAACCTCCCGGCTGCTCGCGGGCAGGACGTTGGGCAACGCGTCACCGAAGACGCGCTTGAGATCGTCGGACGTGCCACCCTGTGCACCGATCCCGGGTGCGAGCAAGGGCCCATTGACCGAGGCAAGGTCGAGTCCGAGATCCTGAACCGCGCTGCCGACGGTCGCGCCGACGACCAGCCCGGTGCTGCCGAGGTCGCCCAGTGCCAGAGCCGCGGCGTTCTCGGCTGCGGCCCCCTGAACCATCGACTCGGCCACGCTGACATCGTCGCGGCGTGCGTGCTGCACGGTGTGACCCTCCGGGTTGGACGTCAGCGCGAGCACGAAGACACCTCGCCCGTTGGCCGCGGCGGCGTCCAGGGCGGGTCGCACCGACTCGAAGCCGAGGTAAGGGCTCACCGTGAGGGCGTCGGCAGGTGCCACCGCAGAAGTGCCGAGGTATGCCGCCGCATACGCCGACATCGTGGAACCGATGTCGCCGCGCTTTGCGTCAAGGAGGACGAGCGTGCCTGCGGCACGCAGATCGCGGATCGCGTCCTCGAGGACCGCGATCCCGCCCGAGCCGAAGACCTCGAAGAACGCGGACTGTGGCTTGACCACGCCGACCTGCCCACCGAAGGCCTCGACGCAGGCTCGCGTGAATGCTCGCAATCCGTGGAGGTCGTAGGTCAGGCCCCAGGACTCGACGAGTGAGCGATGCGGGTCGATGCCGGCGCAGAGCGGGCCGTGCTGCAAGGTCGCGGCTCGAAGCCGCTGCCCGAACGTCATGGCCCCGCGGGTAGCGGCGCCTGTCTCGACTGTCGCGGTCATGGGATCACCATTCTGTCGTGCGCGACTCCGACGAGCTCGGCGATCCGGGCGACGCCGTGCAACTCGGCGAGTGCCTCGAGCTCGGTCAGGACGCGCTGGGGAGCGGTCGGGTCGTTGAAGGTCGCGGTGCCCACCTGGATACCGGTCGCCCCGGCAGCGATGAGCTCGAGGGCGTCGCGACCGGAGCGAACTCCCCCGACCCCGATGAGCGGCACGGTGTGGAAGCGCCCGTCACGCATCGCGGCGGTGACCTGCCACAGCGCGCGGACGGCGACCGGCCGTATCGAGGGCCCGGACAACCCCCCGGTGATGCCGCCGAGCTGCGGGCGCAAGCGGTCGGTGTCGATGACCATGCCGAGCAGGGTGTTGATCATCGTCAGGCCAGTGGCGCCGGACTTCACTGCCGCGTCGGCGATCGAGACGATGTCGGTGACGTCTGGGGTGAGCTTGGCAAACATGGGCACGTCCCGCGGCAGTTGTTCGCGCACCAGTGCGACGACCTTGGCCGAGGCCAGCGGGTCGCAGGCGAAGACCAGACCACGGTTGGCAACATTGGGGCACGAGATGTTGACCTCAACGCCGACGACGCAATCGAAGGCGTCGCTGTTGACCAACACCTTGGCCACGTCCGCGAACTCCCCCGCCGTGTTGCCTGCGATGGAGACGAGCACCCGGGCGCCGACGGATTTCAGCCAGGGCAGGTCCTTCTCGACGAAGGCGCGAATGCCCGGGCCCTGGAGACCGATCGAGTTGAGCATTCCCGACCCCGTCTCGGCCATCCGCGGCGTACCCCGACCCGAGCGCGCGTCCATCATCACGGTCTTGGTGACGAACGCACCGAGCGTGGAGACGTCAAAGAACCGGTGCAGCTCACGACCGTTTGCGGCGCACCCCGACGCGGTCATCACGGGGTTGGGCAGCGTGCGACCAGTGAAGGTGACGGACATGTCGACAGCCATCAGTGACCTCCCACTCTCGGCGCTCCCACCGCGTCCTCGGGCACCCCACACACCCCGTCGTGGAACGCCTCCCAGCGGATGCGGTCTCCTCGGAAGACGGGCCCTTCGACGCAGGAACGCACCATCGCGGTCACACCGTCCCGGTCTCGCACGGGCATGACGCAGGTCATGCAGACCCCGATGCCACAGGCCATGGACTCCTCGACGGCAACCTGAGCCACGGCGCCGTGTTCGGCGGCGACCCGAGTGACGGACTGGAGCATCCCCATGGGTCCACAGGCATAGGCCACCGGCGCTCCGGTCCGCCGGAGCACCTCAGGGAGCACGTCGCTCACCCAACCGCGATGGCCAACGGACCCATCGTCAGTGGTCACGGTGACCCGCTCGGCAGCCCGTCGGGCTTCGACCACTCCGAAGAGCCGGTCCTCGGAAGCCGCGCCCAGCACCATCTCAACGGTGCAACCTCGTTCGCGCAGAACTTCGGCAAGCCAGAAGAGCGGTGCCGACCCGTAGCCGCCTCCGACGAGCACGCACGGAACCGGTTCGGTCGGCAGGGGGAAGGGACGTCCAAGGGGTGCCACGACGTCCACGGTGTCGTGCGCGCGCAGCGCCGTGAGCCACTGGGTCCCGGAGCCCTTGGCGGCAAGGACGAGGTCGAGCGTGCCGCCGTAGGTACCCGACGGGCTCACCTTGTGGATCGAGAATGAGCGCCGCAACAGGTTGCCGGTGGTCGGACCCCCGACCGCCAGGGCCGCGAACTGCCCGGGTCGTGCAAGCTCGGCCACACCGGGCGCGACGATCGTGAGGTGGTGATAGGCGCCGACTCGACGGATCGCAATGACCTCGCCTTTCACCTGGACCACGCCGTTCTTGCCCGCGGTGCTCACTTGTCCGCCACCTGCATCAGGTCCAGATGACGGGCATGCTCCTGCAGCGAGGTGACGGTGAGGTCACCTCGGCGCAGGGCCTCAATGGCCTGCACCGCTGCAGCGAACTCCTGGACCGTCGTGATCAGCGGGACGTCGGCGGTGTTTGCCGCAGCCCTGATCGCGTAGCCGTCAGCGCGCGCACTCTGGCCGGTCGGTGTGTTGATGACCATGGCGATCTCGCCATCGAGGATGAGCTGGCCGATGGAGCGAGCGTCGCTGGCTTCGGCATCCCCCTCACGCTCGGTGATCTTGCGAATCACCTTTGCGGGAATTCCGTTGCGCCGCAGCACATCTGTCGTGCCTGATGTCGCCACAATGTCAAAGCCGAGGTCGACGAGACGGTTGACCGGGAAGAGCATGGCGCGCTTGTCGCGGTTGGCGACCGAGACGAAGACGGTGCCGCTGTCAGGCAGACCGCCGTAGGCCGCGAGCTGGCTCTTGCCGAACGCGCGCCCGAACGTCGTGTCGATGCCCATGACCTCACCCGTTGAACGCATCTCCGGTCCGAGCAGGCTGTCGACCATGGAGCCGTCGGCCCGACGGAAGCGATGGAAGGGCAGGACAGCCTCTTTGACGGAGATGGGGGCGTGGGGCGGCAGATTGCCCCCATCGCCGCTGGGCGGCAGGACGCCCTCCGTCCGCAGTTCGGCAATGGTCGCGCCGAGCATGATCCGACTCGCCGCGCCGGCCAGCGCGACGCCGGTCGCCTTGGCGACGAACGGCACGGTGCGAGAGGCTCGCGGGTTCGCCTCGAGGACATAGAGGATGTCCTGCGCCAGGGCGAACTGGACGTTCATCAGCCCGAGGACGCCGATCCCCTGGGCCAGCTTGAGCGTGCTCTCGCGCACCAGCTCGATCTCGGCGTTGCCGAGGGTCGCGGGCGGCAGGGTGCAGGCGCTGTCGCCGGAGTGGATGCCAGCTTCTTCGATGTGCTCCATGACTCCTCCGAGATACATCTCGGTTCCGTCATAGAGGACGTCCACGTCGATCTCGATCGCGTCATCGAGAAAACGGTCGACGAGCACCGGGTGCTCGGGCGCAGTGGACGTCGCACGCTCGACGTAGGTCACGAGAGTGTCGTCGTCGTAGACGATCTCCATGCCGCGTCCGCCGAGGACATAGGACGGACGCACGAGGACCGGGTAGCCAATGCTGTGGGCCACCTCCAAGGCTTCCGTGGCGTTGTATGCCGTGCCGTGCTTTGGCGCTGGCAGCTTCGCCTCTGCGAGAACTCGCCCGAAGGCTCCGCGGTCCTCGGCCAGGTCAATGGCCTCGGGTGACGTGCCCACGATCGGCACCCCCGCGTCCTTGAGCGCCCGAGCCAAGCCGAGCGGGGTCTGACCGCCGAGTTGGACGATGACTCCCGCGATCGGACCGGCCTGCTTCTCTGCGTGGAAGACCTCGAGAACGTCCTCGAGGGTCAGCGGCTCGAAGTAGAGTCGGCTGCTCGTGTCGTAGTCGGTCGAGACCGTCTCGGGGTTGCAGTTGACCATGATCGTGTCGTAGCCGGCCTTGCGCAGGGCGAAGCTCGCGTGAACGCAGGAGTAGTCGAACTCAACGCCCTGACCGATGCGGTTTGGCCCCGAGCCGAGGATGATCACGGCCTCGCGTTCACGCGGCGCGACTTCACTCTCCTCGTCATAGGAGCTGTAGTAGTAGGGCGTCTGGGCATCGAACTCGGCCGCGCAGGTGTCGACGGTCTTGAACACCGGACGGACCCCGAGAGCGTGACGCACCCCGCGAACCACACTCTCCGGCATACGCCGAAGTTCACTCAGCTGGGCGTCAGAGAAGCCGTGACGCTTCGCCATCCGAAGCAGGTCCGGCGTCAGCTCGGGAGCCTCGCCGATCTCGCGGGCGATGTCGTTGAGAAGCTCGAACTGGTCGAGGAACCAGGGGTCGATGCCGGTCGCCTCGTGGGTCTCCTCAACCGTGGCCCCGCCGCGCATCGCCTGCTGGACGGTGACGATCCGACCATCGGTGGGGCGGGCCGCGATCCTGAGCAGCTCGAGGGCCTCGGCGCGGCTGGGGGTCTCGCCCCGCCAGTGGAACGAGGAGTCCTTCTGCTCGACGGAGCGCAGCGCCTTCTGCATGGCCTCGGTGAAGTTGCGGCCGATCGACATGGCCTCGCCGACGGACTTCATCGTCGTCGTGAGGGTGTCGTCTGCCGCGGGGAACTTCTCGAACGCGAAGCGGGGGACCTTCACGACGACGTAGTCCAGGCTCGGCTCGAAGCTCGCCGGCGTCTCCTGGGTGATGTCGTTGGGAACCTCGTCGAGGGTGTAGCCGATGGCCATCTTTGCGGCGATCTTGGCGATCGGGAAGCCGGTCGCCTTGGATGCCAGCGCCGAGCTGCGCGAGACGCGCGGATTCATCTCGATGACGATGATCCGGCCATCCTGGGGGTTGATCGCGAACTGGATGTTGCATCCACCGGTGTCGACGCCGACCTCGCGGATGATCGCGATGCCGACGTCCCGCAGCCGCTGATACTCGCGGTCGGTGAGGGTGAGGGCCGGGGCGACGGTGATCGAGTCACCGGTGTGAACGCCCATGGGATCGAGGTTCTCGATGGAGCAGACGACCACGACGTTGTCCTTGTGGTCGCGCATCACCTCGAGCTCGTACTCCTTCCAGCCGGTGATCGACTCCTCGAGGAGCACCTCGGTCGTCGGGCTGGCCTGCAGACCGGCGCCGGCCATGCGACGCAGCTCGGTCTCGTCGTGCGCAAAGCCGGAGCCGAGGCCGCCCATCGTGAAGGAGGGGCGGACCACCATCGGGTAGCCGAGCTCGTCGGCGGCAGCAATGCAGTCATCCATCGTGTGGGCGATGACCGAGCGGGCGCTCTCTGCGCCACAGCGCTCGACCACGCCCTTGAAGAGCTGGCGGTCCTCACCGAGCTGAATCGCCTCGACGTTGGCACCGATGAGTGGGGCGTTGTACTTCTCAAGGACGCCGTTCTCGTGCAACGCAATGGCGCAGTTGAGTGCGGTCTGGCCACCGAGGGTCGCGAGCACCGCGTCGGGGCGCTCCTTCTCGATGATCTTCTCGACGACCGCGGGGGTGATCGGCTCGATGTAGGTCGCGTCCGCGAACTCCGGATCGGTCATGATCGTCGCCGGGTTGGAGTTCACGAGGATGACGCGCACGCCCTCCTCGCGCAGGACACGGCACGCCTGGGTTCCGGAATAGTCGAACTCGCAGGCCTGGCCGATGACGATCGGGCCGGACCCGATGACGAGGACGCTCTTGATGTCGTCGCGCTTGGGCATTCAGGCGCTCGCCTTCTGGTGGGAGTTGAGGAGGTCGACAAAGCGGTCGAACAGGTATGCCGCGTCATGCGGTCCCGCAGCCGCTTCCGGGTGGTACTGGACCGAGAATGCTGTCAGTTCCCCTGTGCGAGAACGCAGCTCAAGACCTTCGACGACGTCGTCGTTGAGGCAGACATGCGAGACGCTGGCGACACCGAACTCCGTGTCCGTGTCCTTGTCGAGGGGCGCGTCGACCGCGAAGCCGTGGTTGTGCGCGGTCACCTCGACCTTGCGGGTGCTGCGATCCATGACCGGCTGGTTGATGCCGCGGTGGCCGTACTTGAGCTTGAAGGTGCCGAAGCCCAAAGCCCGACCGAGAAGCTGGTTGCCGAAGCAGATCCCGAAGAACGGGATCTTTGCCGCCAGGACCTCCCGCAGGACTCCGACCTCATGGTCGGCGCTCGAGGGGTCTCCGGGGCCGTTGCTGAAGAAGACGCCGTCGGGCTGCACCGCTTGCACATCGGCGAACGTCGAGGTGGCCGGGAGGACATGAACCTCAATGCCACGCTCGGCCATCCGCTGAGGGGTCATCGCCTTGATGCCGAGGTCGATCGCCGCGACGGTGAAGCGCCTCTCCCCCACCGCCTTCACGACGTAGGCCTCCTTGGTGCTGACCTCTTGCGCGAGCGAGGCACCGGCCATCTCAGGCGCGGCGGTGACACGCTCGAGGAGGTGGGCGGACGGCATACGGGCGTCTTCTCCCGAGAAGATGCCGACGCGCATTGCGCCGCGCTCACGCAGGTGTCGCGTGAGGGCGCGGGTGTCGATGTCGCAGATGCCGACGACGCCCTGGGACACGAGCTCGTCCTCCAAGGAGCGCTGGGAGCGCCAGTTCGAGGGCCGCAGGGCGGGGTCGCGCACCACGTAGCCAGAGACCCAGATGCGCGAGGACTCGTCGTCCTCGTCGTTCCACCCGGTGTTGCCGACGTGGGGAGCGGTCATGACGACGACCTGTCGGTGATAGCTCGGGTCGGTGAGCGTCTCCTGGTAGCCGGTCATCGCGGTGCAGAAAACGGCCTCGCCAACGGTCTCGCCGCGGCTGCCGTAGGAGCGTCCGGTGAAGGTGCGTCCGTCCTCGAGGACGAGCACTGCCGGTTCGCGAGTCTGGAGTGTGGTGGTCATGCGTTCTCTCCCTGGCGAGCCGTGACCCTGCCGCGCAGGATGGTCGTGTGGACGGCACCGGTGAAGCTCATGCCGTGCCACGGATTGTTGCGGGACAACGACTTCGACGCTGAGGCGTCCACTGTCTGGGTGGCCGCGGTGTCGACGAGGACGAGGTTGGCCGGGGCACCGATTTCGATCGCCCGTCCGTGGTCAGCGAGACCGGCGATGCGCGCGGGTGCGATGGACATGCGGTCGGCGAGGCCGGCGAGGTCGAGGCTCCCGGTGCGCACCATCGTGTCGTGGACGACGGCGAAGGCGGTCTCGAGGCCGAGCATGCCGAAGGCCGCGTCGACGAAGGCGTGCTCCTTGTCGTGGCGGGCGTGCGGTGCGTGGTCGGTGGCGACCGCATCGATGGTGCCGTCGACCAGGGCGGCCCGCAGTGCCTCGACGTCCTCGGTCGGCCGCAGCGGCGGGTTGACCTTGAACGTCGGGTCGTAGCCGCTCACCAGATCCTCGGTGAGCAAGAGGTGGTGGGGCGTCACCTCGGCGGTGAGGTCGATGCCCTGCGCCTTGGCCCAGCGGACGACCTCGACACCCTCGGCCGTGGTCACGTGGGCCACGTGGACCCGCGAGCCCGTGTGCCGGGCGAGCTGGGCGTCGCGGGCGATGATGCTCGACTCGGCGACGGCCGGCCAGCCGGGCAGTCCGAGGCGACCGCTGAGCTCACCTTCGTGGCAACAAGCGCTCGGCCCGGCGAGGTCGGGGTCCTGGCTGTGCTGACTCACCACACCGCCGAACGCCCGGACGTATTCAAGAGCGCGGCGCATGACGCGGGCATCGTGGACGCAGTGTCCGTCATCGGAGAAGACGCGGACGTTGGCTCGGGAGCGGTGCATGAGGGCGAGCTCGGCAAGCTCCTCGCCGACAAGACCCTTGGTCACCGCGCCGATGGGCTGCACGTCGACGAGGCTGGTGGCGCGCCCGAGGTCGAAGACGCGCTCGGCCGCCTCGCCCGTGTCAGTCACCGGGCTGGTGTTGGCCATGGCGAGAACGGCGGTGAAGCCACCTGTAGCCGCCGCTGCGGCACCGGTCGCGATGGTTTCGGCGTCCTCCCGCCCGGGCTCGCGCAGGTGGGTGTGAAGGTCAACAAAGCCGGGCAGCACCGCGAGGCCGTCGGCGTCGAGGGTTTTCACGCCCTCGGGCACGTCGAGCCCGGTGCCGATCTCGACGATCTGGCCCTTGAGAACGAGGACGTCCTTGGCCTCGCCCCCGAGGAGTCGTGCCCCCGTGATGTGCACGTTCGTCATGCCGCGCTCCCCTCAGTCGTCGCCCCGACTTCGGTGGGCGAATCTTCCCCCGCGAGCAAGTGATAGAGAACCGACATCCTCACTGCCACGCCGGCGCTCACTTGGTCAAGGATGAGACTCTGCGCTGCATCGGCAGCGTCGGCGCTGATCTCGAGTCCCCGATTCATCGGGCCGGGATGGCAGATGACGAGGGCCGGGTTGGCGTCGGTGAGGCGCGCCAGACGGTCACGGGTCAGGCCGTAGCCCACTGTGTATTCGCGCGCGGTCGGGAAGAAGCCGCCGCTCATCCGCTCCTTCTGGACACGCAACATCATCAGTGCGTCGATGGGGCGTGACGCCTCTCCGCGCAGGATCGAGTCGAGGTCGTGGCTGAGCGCGAACCCGTCACGCTCGGCCCACGTGGTGATGCCGCTCGGCATAAGGGTCGGCGGGGCGACAACGGTGACGTCGGCGCCCAGGCGGCGCAAAGAGATGAGGTTGGACCGCACGACCCTCGAGTGGGTGAGGTCCCCCACGATGGCGACGTGTTTGCCCTCGAGCGAACCGAGACGGCGCTCCATCGTGTAGGCGTCGAGCAGGGCCTGGGTCGGGTGCTCGTGGGTGCCGTCGCCGGCGTTGATGACGTGGGCCTCGACCCAGCCCGCGACCTGGTGGGCCGCACCCGAGGCGCCGTGGCGCATGACGATCGCGTCGACCCCCATGGCGTCGATGGTGCGCACTGTGTCGCGCAGGGACTCGCCCTTGGAGGCGGACGAGCCCTTGCCGGTGATGTTGATCGTGTCGGCGCTCATCCACTTGCCCGCGATCTCGAAGGAGCTGCGGGTGCGGGTGGAGTCCTCGAAGAAGAGGTTGATGATGGTGCGCCCACGCAGGGTCGGGATCTTCTTGACCTCACGCTTCTGCACGTCATGCATCTGGATGGCGGTGTCGAGAATGGTCCGGATGCCGTCGGCGTCCAGGTCGGCCATCGAGAGCAGGTGACGCGGCATACGCGTGGTCATCGGGCACCGCCGGTGATCGTCACGCTGTCGGCCTCATCAAAGTCAGCGAGGCGCACGCGCACCTTTTCGGTCTGGGCCGTCGGGAGGTTCTTGCCGACGTGGTCGGCGCGGATCGGGAGCTCGCGGTGCCCGCGGTCAACGAGGACGGCGAGCCGCACAGCGGCAGGGCGTCCGTGGTCAGCCAACGCGTCCAGCGCGGCGCGAACCGTGCGGCCGCTGTAGAGCACGTCGTCCACCAGGACCACGGTCTTGCCGTCAACACCACCCTCGGGGATCTCGGTCGGCATCGGCGCCCGGGTTGGCTGGCGACGCAGGTCGTCGCGATACATCGTCACATCGAGGCTGCCCACGGGGACCTCGCTGCCCTCGACTTCGGCGATGGTCGCGGCGAGGCGGCGGGCGAGCGGGACACCACGCGATGGGATGCCGAGCAGGACGAGGCCGTCGGCGCCCCTGTTGGCCTCGAGGATCTCGTGGGCGATGCGACGCAGTGCTCGAGAGATGTCGCCAGCTCCGAGGACCGTCCTCCCGTCGTTGGCGGGGTCGGTCTCACTCGAGGAGCTCTGGGTGGGATCGAAACTCGATGGCACAGCGTCAGGACACATCAGTGTCGTGACCTCCTTCCCTGCCTCACTGGACAGGTCGTTAAAGGATGTCGGTCGGTCGCCTCACTGTAGCGACTCGGGGCCCTCTCCCCCAAGCCGGTCCAGCGGGCCTGTCCACACCTCGGGATGTATAACTAAATACTATGCCTGTCCAAACGTTGTGTGATGTCATGAAGGCACATCACCCCGAAGGAGGCACCGTGCACCCGCAGGCACTCACTCCACCCCTGTCCGGGCACCCGTGTGCCACCGACACGGAGCAGGCGCCGCTCTTCCCGCCGCGCAATGCCGATGCCGACACCTATCGAGCCTGGCTCGCTCGAGCCGCCTGGCCCGAGGTCGTCTTCGGCGCGCAGATCCCCGCCGCGAGGGCCTGAGCCCCTCGTGCGCACGGACGACTTCGCGGCCCGCCGTTCCGGTATTGGTCCCAATTGAGGCAGCCGCAATTGCTATCACGTTCTTCGGCGGAGGGAAGTGGGTCGAAGACGACCATGACCTCACCAAGAATTGCTGGAGTCGCCCCACGCACGTTGGCAGGACTGCCTCAGCTGACGTCGACGCCGATCCCCTCCTGCACGTGAACTCCGGAGCACTCCAGCCCGACCTCCAACGGCCCGGTGTCCCGCTTCCATGGTTGGATCGGCCCATGAAATCGTGGGCCCTCATGGCCATCTTGGCCACCGTGTTCAGCGCCATCGGAGTCGCGTTGGTGCTGGCGGCCGTACTCACCGGCCACTGGATTCTCCTCGTGGGGCTGGTCGTCCTCGCCCTCGGGCTGGTGCTCGCTGCCTTCGTGCCCGCAGCGAAGAGGGAGCAGTTGTCGGAGTTCGCCGTGGCACCGTCGGCACCCGGCGTCGTGCCCTTCGAACAGGTGGCTGAACGCGTCCGCGAGCGCTTGGCCGGCACGCCCTACACGGTCGACCTCGAAGGGAGCCGCATCATCGTCCACGCCGATCTCGCCGACGCGGAGTTCTTCGGTCTGGCCTCAGCCCACAAGGTCAAGGTGGTGCGTGGGCTCGACATCGTCGCCAAGGCGCCAGGCGTGGCGATCACCCGCGACTTCGAGCAGGACCTCGACCTCAGCCTCGGCGTCGGCCAACTGACCGGTCAGGCCCGCATCCAGTCCGGTCGCAGCTGGTCCTACGAACGTCGCGTCGAGTACGGCATCGGCAAGGACGGCAACATTGGCCAGCAGGTCGATGTCCGGTTCTTGTCCAGCGACCTCCGTGACCCGGTCAACGCCGTCCTCAAGGAGACAGGGTGGTACACCGGGTTCTGGGGCTCGCTTCCGGCCGATGGCAAGGGGGCGCTCATCATCGGAGCCATCGGGGGGCTCGGCGCCCTCGCCACGCTCATCAGTCTCGGTGTCGCCGCCATCCTGGGGAAGTTCGACTGAGCGACCCGACTCAGCCACCTCACTCGGTCGCGAGCAGATGTCGAGGCCGCCCTCGGCATTGAGCTCTTCACCTGGGCCGTGGGGTCGGTCGACACGATCTCCCGGTCAGCCGACGGAACTCCGCAAAGACCGCACCGAGCGAAGCCCCTGACACGTGGAGCCGCTACCTCACGTCCTCGTCAACCTGACGGCTGGTCAGTGTGCTCATCGTCATTACCGCGGTCGCTCACTCAGTGCTGTCATGGCGAGCAGTCGCGCACCATGGCAATACGGCTGCCGTGGCGCATCAGCCCTATCCGCTCCTCGGTCTCGCGCAGCGGCGCCATCCACTCGGGTTCGACCTCCAGCTCGATGAACCCGTTCCGCGCATAGAAGGGGCCGTTCCACGGCACGTCGGCAAAGGTGCGCAGAGTGACCGCGCTCCCACCTCGGAAAGCGACCTCACGGCATACGCCATCGAGCAGAGCCGACCCGAGACCGCGGCGACCGTGCGCCGGGTCGACGGCAAGCTGCTCCAGATGCCAGCCACCGCCCAGCTCGAGGACGTGCGAAAAACCCACGACCGGTTCCCCCACGACGAGGAGGAACCCCGGCTCGGCCGCGCGCTCCTCCCCTGAATCCGGTGGCGGCCAGTCGAGCTCGCCGAACACCGTCTCGAACAAGCCGTCCCCCAACGCCTCGATGGCCGCCACCCTCGTGAGGTCAGCGGCCGTCGCGGGTCGAACACGCATCGTCAGGCCAGGGTCGGCTTGACCTCGGCGAGGCGGGCGAGCAGGCCGTTGACGAACTTCGGCGAGTCGTCGGTCGAGAGCTCCTTGGCCAGGGCGACGGCCTCGCTGATCGCGACTCCCTCGGGGATCTGCGAGAAGAGCACCTCATAGGCACCAA
>JBDSIV010000107.1:0-23647 GCA_039917755.1 Knoellia sp.
CCGTCGGGCGAGGTGTTGGGGACGCACCCCCTCGATCTGCCGGAGCGATCGCTCGTGACGCGTGGGGTGTGGTGGACGATGCCGCTTGACCTGCTCGAGGAGGCAGGCATCGAGGAGGCGCAGGTGCCGGGCGCGGCTCACGCGGCCGAGCACGCGGCCATCGGGATGCTTCCGCTTGTGGCGACGTCAGACCGGTGGGATGTCGGCGGTGTCTCGACAGACCGGCACCCCGACACCGGCGTGCCGACGATCCTCATCTATGACGGCTACCCGGGCGGTGCCGGCTTTGCCGAGAGGGCACATACGGCCTTTGGCGCGTGGATCGAAGCGACCCGCGGTGCCGTCGCTCGGTGCCGGTGTGAGTTCGGGTGCCCTGCCTGTGTGCAGTCACCCAAATGCGGCAACGGCAACGAGCCACTCGACAAGGCGAGGGCGATCCGGCTGCTCGATCTCGTCCTCATGTCACGCCCGGCCTGAGGGCTCTCACTGTGGCCTGAGGTCAGACCCCCTGCCATGGGTTCGCGGGGCTCCGGCGCCGGGACCACTGTGTGCGTCGCGCTCTGTCACACGAGGGGGTGATCTTCGGCTCATGACACGAATAGGCGCCTCTGATCAGGCACGATGCCTTGACATCGCGCTAGCCTCAAAGACGTGATCATCATCGGACTCATCCTCGTACTGCTTGCCATCGCCGCAGGAATCCTCCTCTTTGAGGGGACCTCTCAGCTGACCGATGGAGTCACCATCGACGTCTTCGGAGGGACGATCACCCTGCCTCCACTGGCGCTGCTCATCACGGGCGCCGCGGTCATCACCGTCTTCTGGCTGGGCTGGGTGTTGATGCGCCAGGGCATGAAGCGCGGAGCCCGGCGACGTCGCGCGGCCAAGGAGGAGGCAGCCCTCGCCGACCAGCGCCGTGTCGACAACGAGCGCAAGATGCAGGAGGACTTCGCCCAGCGCGAGCGTCAGCTGGCCGAGGAGCGTCGCCAGCACGAAGAGGAGACCGCCGCCCTGCGTCGCCAGACTGAGGAGCAGCACCTCTCGACCGAGGAGGCTCGCCGCCGCGCAGAGATCGCCGAGGCCGAAGCCGGTCGCGCCCGCACGTCGACGACCGACGCTTCGCGCGATCTGGGCGACGCGCCCAATGTCGACCCGCGCAACAACCCGCGCAACAACCCGCGTACCTGAGCCACGGCCGGGTTCACCCCGAGTCGGTCTCCTTGCTGCGAGCTGCATCACTGGGCCCCGCCCGAGCCGACGCGACGGCTCGATCGGGGACGGCGAGCCAGTGGGTGGGCAGGGCTGTGGACACGCGCACAGTGACTGATTCGCCGACCCCCAGAGTGCACGCGATGAGCTGAGCGTGGTTGCGCCCGGCCACTTCTGCAGCTCGGGCGCACGGGGCTCCCCAGCCCTCCTGCAGTGCGGTCGCCCCAGCCAGGGCCGACAGATCAGCGGTAGTGCGAGCGCGATGCGCAGCAGTCGCAGCCGCGCCAAGGTGAAGACCAGCGGTCGCCAGGACGAGCAGAACGCCGATCGCCGCGACCGCCAGGACCGTGCCCGAGCCCCGCTCCTGAACGTGGACCAAAACCGGCCCCCGCGCGTGCTTCCCCTCGCACGAGATCTGTCGCGCGAAGGTCCTCATGGGACGGCCTCCAGCACGGCGTGGGCGACGCCTCGCGGGCGTGCGCTGACCCCCAACGCGCGAAGCAACGGCGGGGCCTGAACGCTGACCTCGACTGTCACGGAGTCAGGACCGACGTCAAACCCGATGTCCGCTCCAGAGGGAGCCTGATGCGCCACCTCGCTCCGCACCCAGCCTGCGTCCTCCCCACGGGCAAGGAGTCGAGCACCCACCCGGGCAGCGTCAACGCATCGCAAGTGGTCAGTGACCAGTGCGACAGCACCCAAGGCCAACGTCAACACGAGGACGAGGGCCGGCAGGGCCACAGCAATCTCCGCCGTGACCATGCCAGCCTCGCTGCGTCGAGCTCGGATCATGTGCCCGTGCCAAGTGCGGCGGTGATGACTTTGGCCAGAGCCGACTTCACCGGTCCGGACCTCACCACGACCATGAGCACAGCGGCGAAGGCACAGGCGGCAAGAGTGCCCACAGCATATTCTGCGGTGGTCATCCCGGCCTCGGCCGACTCTTTGAGGTGCGCCCATCGGCGCGAAAGACGGTGTGTCACAACGAGATCTCCTCGATCGGTGCAGGGCTTCTCCCCGCTTGATCACGAGTCCAACGCAAACGCCCGATGAGCACGAGGCGGAAATCTGCATCTGTGGATGAATGCGGCTTCGTCGCGCGCCTGTGGACAACGTCGTCACCCGGCGCCAAGAGTCGCGCGAGCCAGGTGGAGCACGACCGGCACGACCGTCGTCCCGACGAAGCCCGGGAGGAAACATGCGCCGAGCGGCAGCACCAGCAACACTCCAGCTCGCTGCACGGCCGCCTCGACCCGCGATGACTCCTCGCGTCTCATCCGCTCTGCGGCAGCCAGCACGACTCCCGCTGGCGCGGCGCCAGAGCGTTCGGCGGCCTGCCAGGCCAGAGCTGCGGGACGCCATGCCTCACCCACGTGCGCCCACGACGTCGCGGCATCCTGCCCCCAGCGATGAGCACTCGCGACCACCCGCAGCTGGTGGGCCACCGTCCCCGGCACGTGCCGAGCCACAGCCTCAAGGGCTTCGACTGGGCCCAACCCGGCGCGCAGGACGAGCGCGCACAGCACCAGGGCATCGGCCGCCTCATCGACCGTGGCCCTGCCCGGGACAGCGACCTCGAGATGGTTCGCGTCGACGTCACCACCGTCAGGGAGCCGCGGACGCTCGTCGTCGACCTCGACAGGCCGTCGGCGAGCCGGCCACAGGGCGCAGGCTCCGATGACAAGCCCGATCGCGATCCACATGGTCATGAGATCTGTGCGGGCCGCAGGGCCCGGCGCAGGACGTTTCGCGACCAGAGCCAGCCCAGAGCTGTGAGGCAGAGCCCTCCGGACGCGGCGATGAGGGAGGGCCGGGTGCCATAGACCTCACCGACCGGCAGTCCCAGCAGCATGGCGACGAGCGGGCCACTGAGGGGAAGCAGAGTGAGCAACCACATCGAGGCCCGCGGACCAGCAGCGAGAACCGTGCGACGATCCTCGCTCGCGGCGCGTTCACGCAACACGGCCGCCGAGGCGCGAGCGGCCGGCGCAGCAGCCACGCCGAACTCATCGGTGAGCTGCCAAGCCGCAGCGAGGAAGGTCAGGTCGCGGTCACCCTCGGCGGCCACACGCAAGCACTCACCGACGGCTCCCCCGTGTGCCTGCACCGCGGCCACCTGCACGCCCAGGGCCGCAAACTCCGACCTGGTCGCGGCTGATCCACCCACGTCGCAGGCGAGTTGGGCAGCCTCGGCAGCCGGCAGGCCGGCGTCGAGGCCCACGGCCGACAGCTCCGCGAAGTCGGCCACCCATCCTCGGCGGGCCCGGCTGAAGCGAACCTCTCGAGACAACAGCTCCCGCGCCCCGTGCAGGAGCCCGCCGCGAACCGCCGCTGATCCATCGGCTGCAGGGCGCGAGCCCGCCCCGGAACCCTGCGGCGGAGCGGGACGACAGCGTGGCCAGAGGCCACCAGCCACGACGATCAGGAGGACCACCAGAGCGGTCATGCCACGTCCTGGCTCGGCTCCGTGACGCCCATCGTCGTCGCACCCCACTCGGTTGCGCGCACATCGGTGCCACGCAGCCCACGCCCGTCCGCTACCCGCAGGAGGCGCTCGAGCTCGTCCGCCCCAGGTCCGCGTCGCACGACACCCACGTCATCATCTGAATGGCCGGGGCCGCCGAACGACTCATCGACCACCAAAGCCTCCTCCACGACCACCTCCGACCCCGTCCAGCGCGTCACCCCGATCGATCGAACGAACCGCCTCCGCCCCACTCGGGCCACATCGATGACGACCTGGACGGCACCACGCAGTTGGGAGTGCACTGCCTCTCGACCGAGCCCGGCCAAGGCGCCCAACGCCTCGAAACGCGCCGGCACGTCGGCAGGACCGTTGGCGTGCACCGTCCCCGCCCCACCGTCGTGGCCCGTGTTGAGAGCAGCCAACATCTCGCGCACCTCCGGCCCTCGCACCTCCCCCACGACAAGACGGTCGGGGCGCATGCGCAGGGCCTGCCGCACCAGGTCCACCATCGTCACGGCACCCACGCCCTCGACGTTCGGCATCCGCCCCTGGAGCCGGACGACGTGGGGATGCGCCGGGGCGAGCTCTCGAACATCCTCGACGACCACGATCCGCTCGCCCGGACCGCACTCGGCCAGCAAGGCACCCAAGACCGTGGTCTTGCCCACACCAGTCCCACCGATGACGACAAAGGAGAGCCTCGCAGCAACCACCCGACGGAGCACTCGTGCAAGAGCGTCGCCCACGGCCCCCAACTTCACCAATCCATCGACGCCGACCGGTTGGTGGCGAGGGACGCGCAGGCTGAGATGGGTCCCGGACTCGGCGAGCGGTGCCAGGATTGCGTGCAGACGGACACCGCCCGGCAGTACCCCGTCGACCCACGGTTGAGCCTCATCGAGACGCCGCCGGGCCAGACCGGCCAGTCGGGTCGCAAGCGCCCGAGCCGTCGCCCCGTCCAGGCACAGACCGGTCGCTTCCACCCCGCTGCCGCGATCGACCCAGACCGACCCATCCCCGTTCACGAGAACGTCGGTGACTGCGGCATCGCGGATCCACGGCTCCAGCGGACCGAACCCCAGAACCTGCTCACGCAGCCGCACACTCTCCTCGGCCGCACCCCTGGCCCCGAGCTCGACCGCCCCGGTGACGTCCGCGATCAGTGACAGATCTGGGGCGCGACCGGCCAGGATTGCGTCCTCGACCCCGGGCCAACGTGCTGTCTCATCCTTCATGCCACACCCTCCCCCAGCTCACCCAGAAGCATCCCGCGGTCAAGAGACTCAAGAAGGTCCAGCACCACCCGATCGGTGTTGTCCCGCAACGCTCCTCGCAGCCCGGGCCACTCACCCCGCTCGCCGTCCCGCCGGATCCGGGAGTCATCGCGCAGATGCGCGAGGTGCTCAACCCCCAGGTGCTCGATCACCTCCTCGAGCTCTCGTGTCGCGTTCGCGTCAGATCGGGTCACGAGCCCCAGCCGGGGCCCACCAGAGGCAGCAAGGTCGCAGAGGAGTGCTTCGGTGTCGGCGAGCTGCCGCGCTCGCAGTCCGGACACGACGTGAACCACGTCGGCCGACGCCACCAGCTGCCGCGCCACCCCCGTGCGGGCAGGCACATCCACGACGACCGGCACCACGCCCCGCATCGAGGCCAACACGTCGAGCACGACCGAGTCGGAGACGACCTCGCCTCGTCCACCCGCCGACAGCACGGGCACCTCCCCAGCCGGTAACGCAGCAATGAGCCGCGCACACGACGTCGTCCCCCGCAGCCGCGCGAGGTCGGGCCAGCGCAGACCCGGGACGTGCTCGGTGCCGCACGTCATGTCGAGACCACCAGCACGCACATCTCCATCGACGAGGACGCACTCGCCGAGATGCAAGGACAGACGGCGGGCAAGAGCAGCCGCCCACGTCGAGGCACCGAGCCCTCCACTGGCACCGAGGACGACGACAAGGGGGGTCGACAGGAGAGGGTGCGAACCAGGAGGAACAGGAGAGGCAGTCATAACCACGACGGTGACCGGCCCACACCCCGCGCGCCACCCAAGCGCCGCGATCTGTGGACAAGCGGGCCGGCATACGCCGCCTGTGGACAACGAAACTGCTGGAGAACAGGCGACGGCCCCGGTCGGGGGGGGTGACCGGGGCCGTCGGGCGGGCCAAGCTCCGGGGGGGAGGAGCTGGACCGCCCTTCGCTACTACCCCGAAGGGGAGCGATGACACCATCGTTGCCGATCGATGGGGTGCATGCAAGGTGAACAATGAAAGTTCACCGAAGTGACCATCCACGCATCACCCAAAAGCAGCCTTGAGGACCACTTGCACGACGATGACGCCCCTACGGGAGGGGCGTCATCCGCCGCGAGCGTTCCGGGCGACCATGCGTGCATTTCCTTGCCGTCGTATCGGGTCAAGCCCGAACAGACCGGTCCATCAGTGGACTGCCCGCGCGTGGGTACCCGTTGCGTCTCACGGTTGTTCAGGTCGGTCGGTTCCCAGAGAGGCCTGCCCGATGCACCCTGTCTACTCCCCTCGCGGGGGCACCACAAGACTTGACATTCGCTCCGGAGAGGTGGTGTCAGGTGAGGCGGCCGGCCAGGACCGCGTCGGCGATCCGCTCGCCCTCGGCAGCACCGGCGACGATCGCGTCACAGCAGTGCGTGAGCCAGAGTCCGACGCCTGCGGCGTCACCGCGCGTGTATGCCGTGAGCCCGCCCAAATACGCCGGTCCACCTCCCGTGCCGTGCCCGACTTCGGGAACAGCGACACCGGTCGGGTCGAGACCCCCTGCGTGGATGACGGCCCGCTCGATGGCCCGGGCGACCACGCCGTTGCCGCGGGTGAACGGGCGGGCGGTGACGATCTCGGCGTGGGCAAGGGCGGCGACGATGGGGATGGGCAAGGTCGTGGCACTGGCGAGGAGTTGCGCGACACGTTGAAGGCGTTCGCGGGCTTCGGCGGCGGGGGGAGCCTCACCAATCTCGATGAACTCGCGGCTGTCCTCCCCCTCTCGACGTGGTCGGCCGAGCTGGTCGTCCGGGACGAGACCAGCAGCGGCAGCGGTGTGGAGGCGGGCCAGAGCCTGCATGGGCGCGTTGAGGACGACAGGGCCCAGGCGCTCGGTCTCGGCGGTTGCGCCGATGACGCCGCGCATGACCTGCTCGACCGGGTCAAGTTCGTCGTGCCACGTGACAGCCCCGCGCATGAGGTCGCGCACGATCTCAACCGAAAGGCGGGCGCCGTCGAGTTCGCCACTGGCCCAGGCTCCGCGGACACGCGACTCCGCCGCAGCTTCCGGGATGCGGCGGCGTAGGGCGTTGTGCCAGCGCAGCTTCGTGCAGGCCTCCCGGGCTGCGTCGATCTTGTCGGCCATCCCGGGCAAGGAGGCGAGGGCATGGACAGAGGCAATGAGCTCAGCAGTGGTGTCGGACACGGGAAGCGAGCCTACGAGGCTGCGGGAGCGGACGGCATACGCACGCCTGCAAGTTGACGCGACTGGGCCACGACACGACCGCGAGAGTCCCAGATGGTGGCGTCCTCCTCAAACAGTCCGCCGATGACGTTGCGCGTCGTGATGCGCATGCGCAGCCAGCCCGCCGCAGGGCGTGAGCGGATGTGGCCGGAGAACGCGATCGTCGGCGCCCAGCCCAGTGCACCCAAGGTGAACGACACCGGGGGCATCGCGTCGAGGAAGAACGGGAGCGAGTCGGCGTCGGGTTCGCGGCCGTCGGCGAACCGGATCCATGCGCGCATCTCGCCGTCGCGGGCGGGTTGACCGAGCGCCCAGCCGACAGTGGCAGGGTCGATGCGCAGGTCGATGCGGTCGAGGAGGCTGATCTTCTCGGCGAAGCCTTCGCGGGCGGCGGGCACGCACTGCTCGGGGGCGGGCAGCTCGGGTGGCGCGTCCTCGAGGTGAACCGGCTCGCTGTTGGCATCGAGGTCGGCAAACGTCGCGGTGTGCCGCACCCGCACCTTGTCGTCCTGGCTGACCCTGACCTCGGCGGTGGAGAACGAGCGGCCAATGCGCAGAATCTCGCAGTGGAGCTCGACCGACCCCGGCTGAGTGGCTGACAGGAAGGTCGTGCTGAAGGCAACGGCGTCGCTGTGGCTGCCCTCTGCGCGCATCGCCTCGGAGGCGGCCTGAGTCGCGAGGGCCATGACCACGCCGCCGTTGACCGCTTCGCCGATCACCCAGCCGTCGGTGAGCTCGGCGCGGCCGTCGGAGATGCGCAGGGCGTCGTCGAACTCAGTCATGCGTCGAGAGTAGGCCGTGGCATCACCGCGCTCGGAGCCACGTGTCGGAGGCTGCGTGACGGGTCGGGGGATCACGATGGCCCGACCCGTCATGCATGCCGCGACCCATGGTCCTGAGAGCCTCTAGCCTTGCGCCATGTCGCCCTCGTTCGATGTTCCCACTGCCGTGGTCGTGGCGGGGGCGATGCTGCTGCTGGGGCTCGGGGTGTGGCTTGCTGGCCGTGGTCGCCGGAGGGGATTCCTGTCGACGGTCGACCGAGTGACCTATTCGACGCTTCACACTGCCTCCCTCGCCTCGCGACACCTGGCCGACGGGCTCACCCCTGAATCTGCCGATCGCGCGGGCAAGCACCTCCTTGCCATCCTCGGCGCCAGGTCCGTTGCGATCTGTGATGCCTCCGGCCTGCTCGCGTGGACCGGACCGGGCGACCACCACTCCCCCGACGCCCACGAGCACGCCGCCGCGACGCGCAACTCAGGGGCATCGACAGTCCTCGGCGGGAGCGAGGTCACCTGTAGCGACCCCGACTGCCCCATCCGTGCCGCGGTCACGGCGCCGCTCATCGCCGACGAGCGGGTCGTGGGGACGTTGACCGCCTATGCGCCGACGGCGTCAGCGGGATTGGCCCGGGCGACGGGTGAGCTGGCCCGCTGGGTGTCGGCCGAGCTCGACGTCGCCGAGCTGGGTCGCGCACGCACGCGGGCCATGGAAGCGGAGCTGCGGGCGCTGCGAGCCCAGATCAGCCCGCACTTCATCTACAACTCGTTGGGGGCCATCGCTTCGTTCGTGCGGACCGACCCAGAGCGGGCGCGGGAGTTGCTCCTCGAGTTCGCCGACTTCACGCGCTACGCGCTGCGCCAGGGCGGATCCTTCACGACACTTGCCGAGGAGCTGCGCAACGTAGAGCGATACCTCGTGCTGGAGCAGGCGCGCTTCGGCGAACGCCTCCAGGTGTCGCTGCTCATCGCACCCGAGGTGCTGCCGGTGCGCGTGCCCTATCTCGCGGTGCAACCGCTGGTGGAGAATGCCGTTCGTCATGGGCTGGCGACCAAGGAGGGTGTTGGCCACGTGACCATCACTGCTCGCGACCTGGGCTCCGATGCTGAGATCTCGATCGAGGACGACGGTGTGGGCACTGAGCCGGAGCTGGTGCAGCGGATCCTGGACGGTCAGTCGCGCGCCGACTCCGTGGGGCTAGGCAACGTCGATGCCCGACTGAGGCAGGTCTACGGCGACGAGTGCGGTCTCATGGTCGAGACGGCCGTGGGTGCGGGGACGCGGGTCAGCTTCCGGATCCCGAAGTACGCCCCGGGAGTCCACAAGGAGTGATCTGGGGTCAGCAAGCGCCGGAGTCGTTATCCTCAAGCGCATGGCCAATGTCGGCTCCCTGCGAGTCCTCGTCGTTGACGATGAGCTCCCCGCCCTCTCCGAGGTGCGGTACCTGCTCGACTCCGATCCGCGCATTGAGTCGGTCCTGACAGCCACGAGCGGCACCGAGGCGCTCCAGATGCTCGAGGCTCACGAGATCGACGTGATCTTCAGCGACATCTCCATGCCGGGGCTGGACGGGATGGCGCTCGGACGTGTGCTGGCTCGCTTCGCTGCTCCCCCGCAACTGGTGTTCGTCACGGCTCACGAGCAGCACGCGGTTGACGCTTTCGCGCTTGCCGCAACGGATTACGTGATGAAGCCCGTGCGAGGCGAGCGTCTCGCTGAGGCCGTCCGCCGTGTCGTGGCCAAGTTCGAGGAGTCGGGTATGCCGTCCGCTACCGGCGGTGACGCCGGTGTCGCTTCCGCTTCGGTCGGGTCTGGTGGTGGTGCCGGGACTGGGTCGGGTGGCTCCAGTGAATCCGAGGACGAGACGATCCCCGTCGAGCTCGGGGGCGTCACCCGCTTCATCACCCGCTCCCAGATCCGCTACGCCCAGGCGTCCGGGGACTACGCTCGGCTGCACACTGGCGACGGCAGCCACCTCGTGCGCATCCCCCTCGCCGTCCTTGAGGAGAAGTGGGCCGACCACGGCTTCATCCGGATCCACCGCTCAACGCTGGTCGCTCTCCCGCACGTCACTGAGGTCAGGATGGACCACGGACGGTGCTCGATCGTCATCGGTGATGTCGAACTTCAGGTGAGCAGACGGCATACGCGACAACTCCGTGATGTCCTGCTGAGACGTCCGGGCACCCCTTGACCCCGGAGCGTTCGGCAGTGCCGGCGCGCGTGCGCGTCACCAGTTCGCGACGGACCGCAGTGACGGCGGTCCATGCTCAGAGTCGATTGCTCGCGCGTGACCTCGACGAGCAGACCGAGCTCGGTGACGTCTATCTCGAGGGTCTGATGCGGGCTCAATTGCGGCTGGCGCTGATGGTCCTCGGACTGATGACCACCGCTTTGGGTGGGTTCCCGCTGCTGCTGACGTTTGTGCCGTCGACCCGGACGATGACGCTGGCCGGCGTGCCCCTGCCGTGGCTTGTCCTCGGAGTTCTTGTCTACCCGGCCGCATGGTTCCTGGCACGCGGCTATGTGCGGCAGGCGGAGCGGATCGAGGCGGACTTCGCCGACATCCTCGAGCCGGGGCGTGAGACACGCGAGTCGCGAGAGAGTGGCGAGAGCCGCGATGGCTGACAGTCTGTCGATCATCGCGGTCACCCTCGTCTGCGTGACGACCTTGGTCGTGGGGGCGCTGGGGCTGCGACTGTCGCGCCGGACGAGTGACTTCTATGTCGCCGGGCGGACCGTGTCACCGCGACTCAACGCAAGCGCAATCTCGGGTGAATACCTCTCTGCTGCATCCTTTCTGGGTGTCGCCGGTCTGATCTATGACCGGGGCGTCGACCTGTTGTGGCTGCCAGTGGGCTACACGTTGGGCTATCTCGTCCTGTTGGTCATGGTGGCGGCACCGATGCGGCGGTCGGGCGCTTATACGTTGCCGGACTTCGCCGAGGCCCGGTTGGGATCGGTGTTGGTACGGAGGCTCGCGGCGTTGCTGGTCGTGGCGATCGGCTGGATGTATCTCGTGCCTCAGTTCCAAGGCGCCTCGTTGGCGTTGACGCTCGTCACCGGGGCACCGCAGTGGGTCGGCTCGGCGATCGTCGCGGTCGTGGTTGCGGGGGCCGTGGGGGCTGGTGGCATGCGGTCGATCACGTTCGTCCAGGCGATGCAGTACTGGATCAAACTCACGTGTCTCGCTGTGCCCGCTTTCGTGCTCATCGCGCTCTGGATGCGTTCTGGTGCAGGGGCGCCCGTCGTTTCTCAAGCATGGTCGCTGCCGTTCGTGCCGCGATCGGGCAATGACCACCCGATCTACCGGACGTCGTCGATGATGCTCGCCTTGTGCTTCGGGACGATGGGTCTGCCCCACGTGTTGGTGCGCTACTACACGAACCCCGATGGGGTGGCCGCTCGACGAACGACGGTCACGGTCGTGGCCTTGCTCGGGGTCTTCTATCTCTTGCCCCCGGTGTATGCCGTGTTGGGGCGCGTGCACCTGCCCTCGCTTCCGGCGGGGGTCCGGTCCGACACGATCGTGCTCCAGTTGCCGGGGCGGGTGGTCGAGGGGATCGGCGGTGACGTGCTGACGGCGATGCTGGCCGGTGGGGCGTTCGCTGCCCTGCTGTCGACAGCGTCCGGCTTGGCAATGTCGGTGACCGGCGTACTGCACCAGGAGTTCCTGCGGCCTCGGCTGTCGCGGCTCACGGGCGGAGATGCTTTCGGTTTCGGTGGCTTCCGGCTGGCAGCAGTGGCGGCTGTGGTGGTGCCCTTCGTCATCGCGCGATTCGTGGAGAAGATCGGGATCGCCACAACCGTCGGCTTCGCGTTCTCGTTGGCCGCGGCGACCTTCGCCCCGATGATGATGCTCGGGGTGTGGTGGCGGCGGTTGAGCAGGACGGGGGCGGTGGCCGGACTCGTTGTGGGCGGCCTGGCGTCAACCTCGGCTGGTGTCGTGACCTATGCGGCTGGTCCGTTGGGCGGCTGGGCGGGGGCGCTGCTGGCGAACCCCGCCGCCTGGTGCACCCCTTTGGCCTTCGCCACAACGGTGCTCGTGTCCTTGGCGACTCCAAAATCCATTCCCCGTGACACCGCCCGGCTCATGGTCCGCCTCCACACCCCCGAAAGGGTCCACCTCGCCAGAAGCCGCCTCTCCGACTGACGCACGGGTGTCCTGATCCAACGAAGAGGTTCAATTCCGCCGACAGCGGTGCAGACCGCGGTTGAAGGCCGTACCGTCCGCCCACTACTCACTTACCTGACGAGACCGGGGCTCGTATGGAATACCCCTCTGCCTCAGCGCCGTACGCGCAAGATTTTGTGACCGCGCCGCACACGGCCGTCAACACGATCACGTCGCCGTCCTACGAGATCGGCAAGGTGCGCTCCACCGGGACCTGCATGCTCCTGATGGTGGTGACGCTGGGCTTCTATTCGTTGTTCTGGTACTACGGAACCCACTCCGAGATGCAGCGACACCGCCGATCTGGTCTGGGTGGCGGTGTGGCCCTGATCCTCGGCTTCTTCGTTCCCTTCGTCCTCGCGTTCATGACGCCGTCCGAGGTGGGTACGATGTATGCGGCCCGCGGGGAGGGAGAACCAGTCAGCGCTGCAACCGGCTTGTGGATCTTGCTGCCCTTCATCGGCTGGATCATCTGGTTCGTCAAGACCAACGGGGCGATCAACAACTACTGGCGTTCTCTCGGCGCCGTCTGACAGCCAGGATGAGGATGACCGTCCGGTTGGCCATGAGCTGAACGTCGGGGTGTGCACACCGCAGACGCGTCATTTCGCCCCCTCAGGGCGCGTCCTTCCGCCCAGATAGGGCTAGTTCCGAGAACCGGTCAGAGCCTCCGCAGCTCCCCTGACATCGTGCCGAAGGGCGAGAACTTTCTCGGGGGATGGTGTAGCGACCCGCGGGGGGATTTACACGCTCGATCACTCATGGATTCGGGTCTGCGCTTCGCAGGAGAGGGCCATGGGCAGCCGCCGAGCCAGTGCCAGTAGAGGCATCGCCACTCCGGCCGAGTTCTGTTCGCTGCTGGCTGGGCCCTCACGGTTGATGTGGCCCGCTGCCGCGCCGCGGGCGGTCGACGCCTCAGTGGTTAGAGCATGGAGCCGAGGTCGGATCCGACGGTGGGGTAAGCGGCTGTGGCCGACCTGAGCTGGCGGGTGGTGAGTCCGAGCTTGATGGCCAAGGCGAACGTGTTGACCAACTCGCCGTACTCAGGGCCCAGAAGGTGGGCGCCGACGATCTGGTCGTTCGACCGGTCGATGAGGATCTTCGCGGCCGCATTCGGCTCGCCGATCCGGTAGTTCGAGTACCAGCCGCTGGTGTCGGAGTACCGCACGGCCAGGTCGATCCCCTGCTCTCTGGCCTCAGCCTCGAGCATGCCGACCCGGACGAGCTCGGGGATGGTGAACACCGCGGTGGGGATCCCGGAGTAGTCCGGGGTGGTCGTGGTCCCCTTGATCATGTTGGACGCGGCGACCTTGGCCTCCGAGACCGCCACCGGGGTCAAGGGCATCCCGGCAGTGTTGGCGGAGTCGCCGGCCGCCCAGACAGCCGAGTTAGTCGTGCTCTGAAGGTGGCCGGCAACTGAGACGCCGTGCTCGTCCCACTCGACCCCGGCGGCGTCGAGGCCCAGAGCGGCGAGGTCGGCGATGCGTCCCGCGCCGTGAACGACGAGGTCCGTCTCGATCCTCTCGCGGACGCCAGCGTGTTCGAGGGTCACCTGGTAGCCCCGATCGCCCCGCTCAACGCCCGCGATGGTGCTGGCGTGGCGCAGGTCGACGCCGACCTCCCGGCCGCGGTTAACCAGGAGCTCGACGAGGTCTGGATCGAAGCTCTTCAGCGGGCGTTCCCCCCGGTCGACGATGACCGCTGTGCTACCGGCGCGGGCCGCGAGGTGGGCGAACTCGAAGGAGATGAAACCGCCACCAACGAACAGGATCCGCGCCGGGAGGGCTACGAGGTCCAAGAACTCTGTGCTGTCGATCAGGTGCTCGTGGCCGGGGAAGTCCAGCGGCCGAGGCCGCGCCCCGGTCGCGATAAGGAAACGGTCGGCGTCGTAGGGGGTACCGTCGACCTCGATCTGGGAGGCGCCGGTGAAGGCCGCGTGGCCGTGCAGGGTGTCCACGCCGTTGCCGGCAAGGCTGTCCTCCACGTTCTGGCGGACAGGGTCGGTGAAGCCGTGCTTGTGCTTCATCAGGTCGGGCCAGTTGATCGTCAGCCCCGTTTCGTCGATGCCCTTGCCGCGCATCAGGCGGGCGCTGTCGATGATCTCTGCCCCGCGGCGCAGGATCTTCTTGGGGTCGCAGCCCCGCAACGCGCAGGTGCCGCCGTAGGGCAGGGAGTCGACGATGGCCACTCGCCAGCCCTGGGCGGCGCACTTGTTGGCGGCCGCAACGCCGGCCATGCCCGCGCCGATGACGATCAGGTCGTAAGTCCGGCTCATGAGCCGTGTCCTTTCGTGAAGGTGTCAGGGGTCTCATCGGTTCTTGGGTCCCTCAGGTCCGCGCGGCCGGCCAACACCGCAGATGGGACCTGTTCACCTTCGGCGGTGTGCCCGCCAGGACCATCCGAAGGCGGCCAGCACCAGACCCAGCCCAAGCAGCACCCAGTTCCGTGTCGATAGGCTGCGATCGCACCCAGCCCTCCCAGCGACAGCAGCACCGGAGGGCCACAACAGACTCCGAGCACGCCCGCGACCGCAGCGACCGGCGCGATGGTGGCGGCGCGCTCACGCATCCGCGAGCGCCACACGCAGCTGCTCGAGCGTGGGCGCCCCGGCGTACCCGTCCGGCGTCCAGTAACGACGGCAAGTCAGCCCCACCCGCGAGCCCGGCTCGGCGAACACGTCTACTCCGCCGACCCGGAAGCTCGGCGAACCCAGGAACCCGACGCGGTCGGCCTCCTCAGGAGTCTCGACCAGCTGATGACTCACCGTGATGTCAGGGCGCTCGGTCGCGAGCAGAGTCAGTCGCTCGTCAGCGGACTTCCAGTTCGGGCAGTCCTCGAAGTAGAGCAGCGTGATGTCCATGCCAAGGACCGTAAACCTTGATCCACAGTACAAGGTCAAGGCCTAGGCTGGGGCCATGCGCATCGGAGAAGTCGCCGCCGCCGCGGGCCTGCCCACCCAGACCATCCGCTTCTACGAGCGCAAGGGTCTGCTCCCTCCACCTCGGCGCGGTCCCAACGGCTACCGGGTCTACGACCCGCCGACCCTCACCCGACTCCGGTTCATCCGCAGCGTACAAGGTGCCGGGCTCACCCTGGTCGAGATCGCCACCATCCTGAAACTGCGCGGCGAAGGCGTCACGCCCTGCACCCACGTCCGCGAGCTGCTCTCGACCAAGCTGCACGACGTCCAGGTGCGACAGCGCGAGCTCTCCGCCCTCGAAACAGAACTGACAGGCCTGATCAGTCGTAGTCATCGACTCGACCCAGCCGACTGCACCGACGCCCAGATCTGCAACATCATCGCGCCCCCCCACAGAGTTCTTGGCCGCGATCACCGACGGGTTCCGGGAGTAGCCTGACGATTGTGAAGAGGGGACTCGGCATCGCCGTAACGCTCTACGCTTGCGCGGCACTGGGAACCCGGGCAGCGGAAGCTGCTGGGCTGTATCGCTGCCACTGTTCCTCAGACTGCTGGTGCCGCATCCCAGCCTTGAGCGCCTTCCGTTGGGTGGCGCCGTTCGGTCACCGGTATCCACGTCGCCCCAAGTCCGCCTCCCCTAGGCCCCGCGTCTTTTCGCCCCGCGAACGGCGGCCGTCGACGATCCTTTCCGCCGAGTAGGTCCACGCAACGTGCGCCTCGCTACACGGCGTGGAGTTCGCCGACGAGGGTAATGATCAGGGACGTGTGTTGTGTGGCGTCAGGTGCGAAGACACGAGCTGTGGGAGTGTTTCCGGCCTCGTAGTAGAGGCTGACCGGCACGGTTACATTGCCAAGGTCGGGGTGGGTCTTGGTCACGAAGTACGTCACTCCGTTGCCTTCTAAGACGATGGTGTCGTGGGTCTGGCCGAGCTGGGCCGAAACACTCGTGAGCAACAGACGCTTGCCGGCGGGAACCGTCGGAAACGTGAACTGGCATTGGCTGCCTGGGCACGTCGCCGAATCGGCGACAACGGCGGTGGCTTGGTACGGCTCGCCTGACTTGCTCATGTCGCAAGAGGCTACTCCCGCGCTGGCCGAACTGTGACGGCACCGCGGCCAACGCCAACGGCATCCGCGAGCTCACCGATGGGTGCCTCGTGCTCAGCGAGGAGAGCACTTTCTCCGTGCGTCATAGCGCCGCCTGTCGACCGCCCGGATCGCGGCTACTACGAGACTTCCCACAGGATCGGTGTCTGGCCAGACTCGGTCCAGGTGTCCGGCGGGACGCTCTCAATCGCGGCTGCCCACCCCGATGCGGGTGTGGCTCTCATCTGGACTGCGACCCGCCGGTCACCGTGACGAGGCGTGGCTCCAGAGGGGTCTGCCCAGCTCGTAGTAGCAATGCCCACCTCGTTGACCTACTGGTTCCCAGACGAAGACGAGGTGAGCAAGATGAACAACACGAAGGGCGTGATCATCGGGGTCGATCCCCACAAGATGTCGGTCACGATCGAGGTCGTCGACACCCACGAACTGCTGCTCGGCAGCGGACGGTTCGACACCAACAACGCCGACTATGCCGCGATGCAGCGCTATGTGAGGCAGTGGCCCGAGCGCACGTGGGCTGTCGAGGGAGCCAACGGCGCCGGTCGCCCGCTGTCCCAAAGACTCGTCGCAGCAGGTGAGCACGTTGTCGATGTGCCGGCCAAGCTCGCGGCCCGAGTACGTTTGTTCGACACCGGCCACAACCGTAAGACCGACGCCTTGGATGCTCACTCAATCGCCGCCGTCGCCGTCCGGACCTCGGGGTTGCGGGTGGTCGCGCAGGACGGTGAGCTTGAAGCTTTGCGGATGCTCACCGATCGCCGCGACGAGCTCGCCCACCAACGGGTACAGACGGTGAACCGGTTGCAGCGCCTACTCAGCGAATTGCTGCCTGGCCAGCGCAAACGCGACCTGTCAGCCGCGCAGGCCAAGACGATGCTGGCGACCGTGCGCCCCCGCGACATCGCTGGCAAGACCCGTCGCCGGATGGCCACCGAGGAGATCGCTGACCTCATCGCTGTCGACGCCAAACTCAAGAAGATCAAGGCCGAACTGAAGGCCGCGGTCCTGGAGCGCAGCTCGTCGCTGATGGATATCTTCGTTGTCGGACCAGCAGGTGCGGCTCGGACCTTGGCCGACGTCGGTGACGTGGCACGGTTTGCTGACCGCAACCGATTCGCGTCCTGGACCGGGACCGCGCCCCTTGACGCCTCATCGGGTGAGCAGAACCGCCACCGGCTGTCGCGGGCCGGGAACCGGCGGATGAACCACGTCCTGCACATCGTCGCGATCGTGCAGATCCGTCACGACACCGAGGGCCGCGCCTACTACCAGCGCAAGCTCGCCGCGGGCAAGTCTCCGATGGAGGCGCTGCGCTGTCTGAAGCGACGCCTGTCCGACGTCGTCTACCGTCAACTCGTCGCCAACGCCGCACGTGCTCAACAGCCGGTTGACGCGAGCCCGGGAGGGCACTGCGGGGCGACTCAAGAATCCAGCGCGGCCGACTCACACCCGCTCATCGACACTTCGGATCAGCCACTTCCCGGACCCGCACAGGAGACGCTACGCCCCAAGATGCCGGCTGCGAAGACCCTCGCGAAAAGCACTGCTTGACACAGAGGGGTGCCAGATGAGGTCGCTCAGCCGTGCCGGCGGCGAGGACGGAGAACGGAAATGTGGACCGGCCGACCGGGTCAGGATTTCAGTGAGCGACGGCGGGCCCGGCAACCTCGGTTGTCGGGCCCGCCGCTGAATCGTGGTGCTAGACAGGCGTCAGAATTTGACAGGAGCGCTGATGCCCTCGCCACTGACCATGAGGTCGGCCGAGGTGACCGTGGTCCTGACCGTCTGGTTGCCCGTGCAAGTCAGTGTGGACAGCGGCGAGACAGTGAACGTGCCAGTGACCGACCCGTTGCGGACTGGGAACGTCTCTGTTGAGTTGACGGTCACGGTGTCCGACTTCGGTACGCCGTTGACCGGGTTCCCGCTCCTGGTGTAGCACTGTGATTCCACCGTGACGGTGCCCGTCAGGGAAAACGTTGCTGTCTCGGACGCGTTTCCGAGACCGGCTGCCTTGAACGTCACCGTAAGGGTGTTGCCCGAGACTGAGCCCGACGGGCCCTTGACGAAGTGGGCGCTGGCTGCCTGCGCCGACGTCGCGGTGAAGGCTGCTAACAGCAGGCCGATGAGTACTAGGAATATCTTGCGCATTTCAGACTCCCTTGACTTGGTCCTACCTGCGATCGATGCCGGACGCGAGCCATGACGGTTGCCCTTGCAAACCGCAGTTCTGATCGTTTTTGTGGGCGTGCCGTGGCACGTCCGGTTTCGCCGAAGCGCATCGTTACCGACGTCGCAGTGCACCTGGTCTCAGGCGGGTAGCCGCCGGTTGTGGTATCCCACTGGTCGCGATCCTTGCCCTCCCGGCGCCTGCCCGTCCATGGCCCGTATCGACCAACTGCTTACCTTTCGTTGACTATCCCTTTACTCTCCAGGACCACCCCTCTGGGCCCGCGAATCACTGTCACAGGGCCACAGTCGAGCGCTGGGGCAGGACACCTCGGGATGGCAAGAGGTCACCATGGCGCTCATTGTCCGCAGCGACCTTCGTGGGCAAGACGATCAAAACCTGTCAATGGCCAAGTCGGAGTCCCCGCTGGTGGCCAAGTAAAAGTCCCCACTCCTCGCGGTTGATCAGTTCGTGGTGGGGCTGCCTCCTGTCCGGGTTTTGGCCTCGCGCATCCGGTAGGACTGGCCGCTGGTGACGACGGTGGTGGCGTGGTGCAGGAGGCGGTCCAGGAGGCTGACGGCGGTGGTGTGTTCGGGTAGGAATCGGCCCCAGTCCGCGAAGGACCAGTGCGACGCAATCCCGAGGGGGCGGCGTTCGTAGGCGGCCGCGACCAGCCGGAACAGCAGTTGCGCTCCGGTGTCGTCCAGCGGCGCGAAGCCGACCTCGTCGACCAGGAGGAGGTCGTGCCGGAGCAGTGCCTCGATGGTCTTGCCGACGGTGTTGTCGGCGAGCCCTCGATAGAGGGTTTCGATGAGGTCGGCGGCGGTGACGTACTTGACCTTGTGGCCGGCGGTGACGGCTGCGTGGCCGAGCGCGATCAGGGTGTGGGACTTGCCGGTGCCGGCTGGGCCGATCAGGGCGAGGTTCTCCTTCGCGGCGATCCACTCCAGTGAGGTGAGGTACGCCCAGGTCGGTGCCGGGATCGAGGACGCGGACAGGTCGAACTCCTCGATCGTCTTGAGCACGGGGAAGGTTGCGGCCTTGAGCCGGGCTCGTTCGTTCGAGGCGTCGCGGGCGCAGACCTCGGCCTCGATCAGGGTCCGTAGCACTTCCTCGGGCGCCCACCGTTGGGTCTTGGCTGTCAGGAGCAGTTCGGGGGCGAGCTCACGGATGGTCGACAGTTTGAGCCTGCGCAGGCCCGCGGTCAGGTCCGCGGTCAGCGCGGGTGGGGTCGTGAGGGTCATGACATCACCGCCCCGGGCGGGGTGTACTCGGTCAGGGCGCGTGCTGTGACGACGGGTAGGTCGATCACGAGGGCTTGACCGGCGGTGCGTGGGTGCGGGGTCCCGGCGCCGGCGGCCAGGATCGAGCGGACGTCGGCAGCCTTCCACCGGCTGAACGCGACCGCCCGCTCGAGCGCGGCAACGAACGCTAGCTCGCCGTGGGCGGCGGCCAGGGTGTTCAGCTCGGCCAGTTCGGGGCCCAGGCGGGTGTGCCCAGCCGCTGCGGCGCCGGCGATGAACGCCTCCGCTACCGGACCCAACGCGCAAAAGGCTTTCTCCGCAGCGGTTTTCGGGCGGATCGCCCTGGCCGGGGCCGGCCTGGGGCCGCCGTAGTGCTCATCGACGATGGAGGCCTCACCGGGACCGACCAAGGCGTGTTCGGCGTGCACCACACCCGAGCCGGGGTCGAAGATGACCACCTTGAGCCCGCTGACCTGCACTGCCACCGTGGCCCCGACGAGCTTGTTCGGGACCGAGTAGCGGCCCGAACCCAGCCGGATCGTGCCCAACTTGTCGACCTTGCGCACGGTCGGGGCCGGCCCCATCGAGGGACGCAGCGAGGGCAGGTCGGTGAGCAGTTCCCGCTCCGTGATCAGCCGTTGCGACGGGACCGCAGCAACCTCGCTGTGCACCGCCGCGTTGACCTCCGCACACCACGCGGCCGCTGACGTGTTCGCGCCAGCCAGGTCAGCGAGCACAACCGCCCCAGCGGCAGGGTTGCGGCCACCGGCCTGCAGCAGCAGCGGGGTGAGGAAGTCGTCCTTGCCGTACCCGACCAAAGCCTCGACGATGCCCTTGGACTGCGGGTCCGCAGCTTCGCAGAAGTCCGGCCGGAACCGGTAGTGCCTCGCGAACCGCACGTAATCCGCTGTCGGGACAACACGATTCGCGACGACACCGCCCTTGATGCAGCCCATCCGGTCGGCGAGCACTACCTTCGGGACCCCACCCAGGGCCTCGAAACACTCTGCCAGCATCGCCAGGGTCGTGGCCGACTTCTCATCAGCCGCCAGGCGCACGAACCGCCAACGCGACCACGCCAGAACCGTGCAGAAGACGTGGACGCCGGCGATCACACCCCAATCGATGACCAGGTGCTCACCTGGCGCCCACACGGCCGGACGACGACCCCGGCCATGATCGCGACGCCACACCTGTTTCTCCTGTGCGACCAGACGCCGGAAGTTCCGGTCCGAACCGGTGTACCCCGCAGCGCGGGCCTTGGACAGCAACCGCTTCGCGCTGATTCTGCCTTGGCTGCTCTTGACGGCCTGCGCGACCAGATCGCGCACCGTCTCGAAGTTCGCCGGACGCGGCTCACGGGCCGGTCGCGGCTCACCGGCCTCTTCACGGTCGATGACCCGCTTCACGGTTTTGTGCGTGGTCCCGCAGATCACTGCGGCCCCACGGTAAGTACCCACCTGCTGGTAGGCGGAAATGATGTTCATTCGTTCCCTCGCAGACATCACAATGGAGCTCCCTAGGCGGTGAGGTGACTGGCTTAGACACCGCCACTTCACCGCTCAGGGCATCACGCTCCGGGTCGACACGACGAGCGAGGAATGGGGACTTCTACTTGGCCACCACCGGGGACCTCCACCTGGCCACCAGTGGGGACTTTCTCACGGCCACGGACAAAACCCGGCCCAGCCATGCCGTGCTTGAATCCCTGACAGCGCGCTATCTGGGCGGAGAGACGCGATGTAAGCCGGCCCTCGGCAACGTCCGACTATCGGCAGATCCGGACGGATCCGCGCGGACGTTGAGACCTGCCCCACTTCGCCGCGAGTTGGGTCGACCCGTTCACCACGCGGCGACGCCGGCAGGTTCCTAGCCGGATAAACCCCAGTCCCGGGCAAAAGAAGTAGTTGCAGACTGAGCGGCGTCTCACGCCATTGGGTAGCAAAGCGAGGGGCGGCTGCCAAGCCGGGGCTTAGAGGCATCGACGGGCTCTTGCGTCAGTGGCCGCGACCTGTCTTACTGCTAGTGAGGCTGCTCAGAGCGGGGCCGCCTGTCCCTGACGCACGAGCTAGGAGCAAGGCATGGAACTGTTCTTCAGTCTTCCGTTGTCGAAGACGGCGACCAACGGCGCGTCCTGGGCCACGCTGGAGGCCCGCTTCCCCGAGCTCCAAGTGTTCGCAAACGTCACACTCAGCTCGTACCAAACTCAGACGCCGGAGCGTTTTGCACCGTTCCAGTCCAGCTGGGCCGAGGCATACATCGTCACACCCCAAACGCCCATGACGCACGTAGGAGCCTGGTCGTGGCCGTCTCAGCGCGACAACACGGTGTACCTTCTGACCGATCGTATGACGTTCTATCTGCAAGTAAACAACGGAGCCAACAGCAACCCGCCCACCACTGCCTCAGCCGTGGCGAACATTCATAACCTCACGGCATCGGCGGGTTTGGATTTCAACAAGGCCGTCAAGCAGACGCACTTGGCGGTCTATGGCGAGGACGGCACCGTCATTGGGACCCGCACTTCCGTCCAGCTGGAAGGCGGGGTCGAGTTCGACGAGGAAGAGTCCGGCGAAATGCTCCTGCTAGAGGCGGAAGCGGTGTCCGGACTGCATCGGGACTCGCTGCTGGTCACGGCGTTCCACCCAAGGGATGTGGCGCACTCTCCCCACTTCCGGGTAGACACCAGCACGGGACGGCCCGAGCCGCTGAACACCGCAGCGGCTGACCGACACCCATTCCGCGGCTGACCACAACAGCCAGCTCCGAAGAAGCTCGCACCAACTGCCCGAAAGGCCTTAGAAACCCACTCCGTGTAGCTGTGGGACCGCATCGTGCGGCAGCGCCCCTGGCCCGCGAAGCAGTTCGCGGAGGGCGCCGACGCTCTACCCCTGCCAAGACCGTCTCCGGTGACCACCTGAACCCAGACTTCCAACGGGGGTCTGATCCACCCCGGGCTTGCTGGACCTCAAGTGCATCTATGGCCAACCGGGCATCGACGCCATCGCCTTCAGCAACTTCCCCGCCTACGGCCACGCGAGGGCGCACCACCCGGTTGGTATGAGGGCGCACGGTCGAGTCTATGCAGTCGGGGCCAACGACCACGGGTAATGCGAAGTAAGCCACTGGTGCGAGATCGTCGCGGTCCGCAGCGGGCTCCACCCACACTCTTGGCCTGCGCGCCGACGGCACCGTCACGGCAACGGGGAACAACACCGATGGTCAGTACGACATCGAAGGCTCCGTGTAAGCCGCCGTTCATCGGCTGCGGCATGAGTTCACAGCCGACTGAGCTCGCTGGCCCCATCGCCGCCGACGGCGAGACGCCCATTCCTGTCAATGGCACGAGCCCGATCACCAGCATGAGCCGACGGACCGACGTGCGTCACTCCGCCGCGGTATCAAGCTCTTAGCTCTTCACGGTCGAGGCCCTCGCGGATACGCGGAGATCGCACGCACTGACCAAGGGATGCGTGACTGTCGGCGGCACGGGCGTAGACGTGAAGCAAGATGCGTCACAACGCCGCCTGTCGACCGCGCGGATCGCGGCAGATCAGGATGTTCACCCAGTCTCGCGTCCGGGCAATGAGGCGCCGTTCAGGAAGGCCTCGTAGGCCTCGAGTGCGTCGTCGTCGATTGTCGGTGTGATGCTGCTGTACCGGGTGTCGTGCCGATCACGGTGAGGCCCTGAATTCCAGTACTCCTCTTCGGTCTCGACGTCGTAGAAGTTGGCGTCGAACATGCCAGTTGCTCGGTGCAGTCTCTTGCCATGCCATCGGGCGGTCTTCCATGATCGGTTGAACGCAACCACGCTGATCCACGCCGGGCCTTGGTCTATGTCGTGGCGGGTCTTCAACTGGACGAACATGATGCGATCGGACATGGCCAGAGCATGGCCTACACCCCGCGGCTGCGCACCCGGATTCCCTGAGCGCGGCATGTGCGGTAATCGGGGACGCTTAGATCGGCCTCAGAGCGCGCCTATTGGAGTCTGGAAGTCGCCCTTCGGACAGGTCCAGGTCGCGCCGCTGTCCTCGTCTACGACGGGCACCCCGTTCTTGATGCTCCAACTCATCCGACGACTCAGGACGCGCAGGGCGTGGCC
>JBDSIV010000108.1:0-20474 GCA_039917755.1 Knoellia sp.
GGCTCGCCTCCCTCACGGGTGGCCGTGACCTTGACGGTCTTGGGCGTCGCACCGTCGTTGAGGGCGGTGATGCCCGAGATCGAGATGGTCTCGGTGCCGTCCAGACCGAGCGAGTCGGCGTTCTGGCCCTGCGGGTACTGGAGGGGGATGACGCCCATGCCGATGAGGTTGGAGCGGTGGATGCGCTCGTAGCTCTCGGCGATGACGGCACGCACCCCGAGGAGCGCGGTGCCCTTCGCGGCCCAGTCACGCGAGGAGCCCGAGCCGTACTCCTTGCCAGAGAGGATGACGAGCGGGATGCCCGCAGCCTGGTAGGCGGCCGACGCGTCATAGATCGTCGACTGCTCGCCAGCCTTGGCCTCAGGGGTGTCGATGAAGGTGCGGGTGAAGCCACCCTCGACGCCATCGAGCAAAAGGTTCTTGAGACGGATGTTGGCAAAGGTGCCGCGGATCATCACCTCGTGGTTGCCACGACGCGAACCGTAGGAGTTGAAGTCCTTGCGCTCGATCCCGTGATCTGCGAGGTATTTGCCCGCCGGGCTGTCTCCCTTGATCGAACCCGCCGGGCTGATGTGGTCGGTCGTGACCGAGTCGCCGAGCTTTGCGAGCACGCGGGCGTCCTTGATGTCGGTGACCGGCGTCGTCTCCATGGTCATGCCATCGAAGTACGGGGGCTTGCGGACGTAGGTCGAGTCCGCGTCCCAGTCGAAGGTGTTGCCCTCGGGGGTGGGCAGACTCTGCCACCGCTCGTCGCCGGCGAAGACGTCGGCGTAGTCCTCGGTGAACATCTCCTGGTTGATCGACGTCGCGATGGTGCGCTCGACGTCCTCGGCCAACGGCCAGATGTCCTTGAGGAAGACATCGTTGCCCTCGGGGTCCTGACCCAGCGGCTCGGACTCGAAGTCGAAGTCCATGGTGCCCGCCAGGGCGTAGGCGATGACGAGCGGCGGCGACGCGAGGTAGTTCATCTTGACGTCGGGGTTGATCCGGCCCTCGAAGTTGCGGTTGCCCGACAGCACCGACACCACCGCAAGGTCGTTGTCGTTGACCGCCTGGCTGACCTCGTCGATGATCGGCCCAGAGTTGCCGATGCAGGTGGTGCAGCCATAGCCGACGAGATAGAAACCGAGCTTCTCGAGGTAGGGCCACATGCCGGCCTTCTCGTAGTAACCCGTGACCACCTTGGAGCCGGGAGCCATCGAGGTCTTGACCCAGGGTGGGACGGTGAGACCCCGCTCGACGGCGTTCTTGGCGAGCATGGCCGCTGCCATCATCACGGAGGGGTTGGAGGTGTTGGTGCAGCTGGTGATCGACGCGATCGCCACGTGGCCGTGGTCGATCTGCACCTCGTCACCGCCGATGGTGACCGTTGCCGGGTTCGTGGCGCGCACGGTTCCCTCAGGAGCTGACCCTGAGTGCGTGGGGCGTCCCGCACTCTGGGAGGTCTCCAAAGCGTCATGAGAGGGCGGGTCCGAGGCGGGGAAGGTGTTGGCCAGTTCCTGGTCGACCGAGCTCTTCTCGATGCCGTTGCCGTTGACGACGTAGTTCTTGAGGTCGTTGCGGAACTGCTCCTTGGCCTGCGTCACCGCGATTCGGTCCTGGGGACGCTTGGGACCAGCGATCGAGGGCACGACCGTCGAGAGGTCGAGCTCGAGCCGCTCGGAGTAGCGAGCCTCCGGCTGGTCGGGGCCTGCGTTGAGCCACATGCCCTGTTCCTTGGCGTAGGCCTCTACGAGGGCGACCGACTCCTCGGAGCGACCAGTGAGCCGCAGATACTCGAGTGTCACGTCGTCGATCGGGAAGATCGCACACGTGGAGCCGAACTCGGGGCTCATGTTGCCAATCGTCGCGCGGTTGGCCAGGGGAACCCGTGAGACGCCTTCACCGTAGAACTCGACGAACTTACCGACCACTCCGTGCTCGCGCATCATCTCGGTGATCGTGAGGACGACGTCGGTTGCGGTGGCGCCAGCCGGGATCGCGCCGGAGAGCTTGAAGCCGACGACGCGCGGGATGAGCATGGAGACGGGCTGGCCGAGCATGGCCGCCTCCGCCTCGATGCCACCCACGCCCCAGCCGAGGACGCCCAGACCGTTGACCATCGTCGTGTGGCTGTCGGTGCCGACGCAGGTGTCGGGGTAGGCGACGGTGCGACCGTCGACCTCACGCGTCATCACGGTGCGGGCGAGGTGCTCGATGTTGACCTGGTGGACGATGCCGGTGCCCGGCGGGACGACCTTGAAGTCGTCGAACGCGGTCTGGCCCCAGCGCAGGAACTTGTAGCGCTCGTTGTTGCGCTGGTACTCGATCTCGACGTTGCGCTCGAACGCGTCGGCGCGACCGAAGACGTCGATGATGACGGAGTGGTCGATGACCAGCTCGGCCGGCGCGAGCGGGTTGATCTTTTCGGGGTCGCCACCGAGCTCGGCGACGGCCTCACGCATGGTGGCCAGGTCGACCACGCACGGGACCCCGGTGAAGTCCTGCATGATCACGCGCGCCGGCGTGAACTGGATCTCGGTCTCGGGCTGGGCGTTCTCGTCCCACGTCCCGATGGCGCGAATGTGGTCGGCGGTGATGTTTGCGCTGTCCTCGGTGCGCAGCAGGTTCTCGAGCAGAACCTTGAGGCTGTAGGGAAGGGACTCACTGCCCTCGACCGCCGACAGGCGGTAGATGTCGTAGGCCTTCTCGCCCACCTTGAGTTCGCCGTGTGCCTTGAAGCTGTCAGTGCTCGTCACGAGCCTGCTCCTTCCACGCGTCATCGCGTCTGTCGATTCCCAGGTATCTTGATATCAAGATACTAGGTGGCTGCCGTCCTGTCCAGCCTCCCACGCCGCATCCGATAGTGGAGCCGGAGTGCGCGGACCGAGCCGATCCGCAACTCGTGATCGGTGCGCAGATCGCCCCGTTCGTCGACGAAGACGACGAACTCCTCGTGGATGGGCACCTTGGCCGCCCAGACCTTGGAACCGCGGCCCCGAACCGTGACATAGGCCCCAGGGTCACTGAACCCGCCACCTGCAGACGACAGCACGAGCGCACCATCGGCGCCGGCCCGGGGGTTCAGAAAGACCTGGACGTTGCCGCGCTCCAGCGGGAAGGTCACGTGCACGCAGGGTTGCGCGGCACCGGGAAGGGTGCTGACGGCATACGCACCGCTGAAGAGGAACTGCCCGGTTCGACGAAGTCGACGCAGCCACGCGGCCCACACCTGGGTCCCCCGCGCGTCGAGAATCGCGACGATCTCGCTGTCGATACCGTGGCTGACATCGAGAGGCTGCACCGGTAGCGCGAGCTGTTGGAGCCGACGTCCGAAGAGGTGCTCGATGACCAGGCCACCGGGCTGGAAGAGCGGCGACCAGCTCGACCATGCGTCCATGGACCACTCATTGGTGTGCTCATAGAAGTGCCGGACATCCTCATGCAGGGACGACGCCGCAAAGCCGGGTCCGTCGAGGACCGCGAGGTCGGGAACGAGCCCTGCATCCTCGCCGCGCATGGTGGTGCCGCCCACTGACGCCGCAGCATCCTCGAGCCACGACTCACCGATCACTCCCGGCTTGGCCGCAGGCGCGCACAGCCAAGCGTGCTCACCGGCCAGGGCAACGCGACGACCCACGGTGCGCCAGAACGCCCGCGTGCCCGCATCGAGGACGCGGTAGGCCATCTGTGCTCTCACGACGACGGGGTGAAGATCGCCACGCATTCAACGTGGTGGGTCATCGGGAACGCATCGAACGCTCTCAACGACGTGAGCGCGTAGCCGCGCTCCAGCAGGTATGCCGTGTCGCGGGCGAGCGCTGCCGGGTCACAGGCGACGTAGGCCAAGGCCCGCGGACCGAGGGCGAGGACCGCCCCGATGACGGCCTTGCCCGCGCCGGTACGCGGAGGATCCAGGACGACGAGGTCAACGCTCGGCGGCATCGCACTGTGCGGACGTCGTGGCGCGGCGCGGCGGCGGCCGCCCCTGCGCGACCCGGCCACGCGGCCGGTGGACTCGACGCCAAAGACGTGGTCCACGCGGCCTTGGACACAGTGCACCCACGGGGTCGACTCGACGTTGAGGCGAGCCTGCGCGACAGCGGTCTGGTCGGACTCCACAGCGATGACCTGCCCGCGCTCCCCCACTGCCTGCGCCAGAGCTGAGGCGAACACCCCCACTCCGGCATAGAGATCGAGGCACCGTTCGCCGGGTTGCGGGTTGAGGCCCTCGATGACGGCGTCGACGAACGTCGCAGCGGCACCGGGGTGGACCTGCCAGAAGCCACGGGCGCTGACGTCGAAATCATGCGACAAAGACTGTGCCGCAACGGCTTCGGTGACCACCGGAGCAAGCGCCTCATCGGAGGGGATGCGCACGACTACCACTGGTCCCTCGCTCGGCGCGACCACGTCAACCGCCTTCTCCCCTGCCCAATGCCCCTGCAGCACACCAGTTCCCACGACGCGCTCGCCGGCAATGAGACAGTCGTCGATGGCCAAGATGTCATGGCTGCGGTGGCGACGCATTCCCGCCAGACCGTCAGAACCCACTGCGAACTCGGTGCGGGTACGCCAGCGCAGGCCTGCCACGTCCCCCGGCACGGGTTCGACCACGACCTCACACTCGAGGTGCGCCAGCCGCTGCATTTGTTCGACGACAACCGCCGCCTTGAGGCGCCGCTGCGCCACCACGTCGACGTGCTGGAAGTCGCAACCACCGCACAGGCCGGGGCCGGCATACGGGCATGGCGGTTCCACGCGGTCGGGTGAGGCGTCGAGAACCTCGACGGCGTCGGCGCGCAGGAATCGGTCGCCCACTCCACCCTCGGTGACCCGCGCGCGGACCTGTTCCCCGGGCAGTGCGTGACGGACAAAGAGGACGCGGCCTTCGTGGCGCGCGACGACGAACCCACCGTGGGCGATCGGTCCGGCTTCGACCACGACCTCGTCGCCGACGGTGAGGTCGGCCGTGGAGGAGTCGTGAGAAACCGGACTCATCCTTCGCCGCGGCGCACGTCGCCAGCGACAGGGCCGTCCATGCGGTCCTCGAGCCCCTCCGACGACTCGAGCTGCCACGGGACGGACGACACCATGACTCCCGGTGTGAAGAGCAGTCGGCCCTTGAGCCGCAACGCGCTCTGGTTGTGGAGTAGCTGCTCCCACCAGTGGCCGAGGACGTATTCGGGGATGTAGACGGTGACGATGTCACGTGGGTTGCCCGAACGGATCGACCTCACGTAGTCCAGGATGGGCCGAGTCACCTCACGGTAGGGGCTGTCGATCGCCTTGAGCGGCACCGGGATGTCGCGCCGATCCCATTCGGCCTGCAGTGCTTTGGTCTCCTCGGGATCGACGTCGACGGTCAGTGCTTCAAGGATCGAGGGGCGCGTGGCGCGTGCGTAGGCGAGCGCCCGCAGCGTCGGCTTGTGGACCTTGGAGACCAGCACGATGGCGTGCACTCGCGAGGGCAGAAGTTGCTGCTGGGTGTCGCCCTCGTCAACCCGCAGTTCGTCCCGGACGCGGTCGTAGTGCTTGCGGATCGAAACCATGATCGCGTAGAGGACGACCATCGCCGCGATCGCGTAGCCGGCGCCGTGCAGGAACTTCGTGGCGAGGACGACGAGCAGGACGAGGCCGGACATCACCGCGCCCACACCGTTGATGATCCGGCTGCGGTGCATGCGGGCTCGAGTCCGCCCGTCGCGCTCGACCGCGAGGTGCCTGTTCCAGTGTCGGATCATGCCGATCTGGCTCAACGTGAACGAGACGAAGACACCGACGATGTAGAGCTGGATGAGCTTGGTGACCTGGGCGTCATAGAGCGCGATGAGCCCCGCCGCAGCACCAGCGAGGATGAGGATGCCGTTGGAGAATGCGAGGCGGTCGCCGCGAGTATGGAGTTGGCGTGGCAGGAACCCGTCGCGCGCCAAGATCGAGCCGAGCACCGGGAAGCCGTTGAACGCGGTGTTGGCCGCCAGGATGAGGATGAGGCCGGTGAAGATGGAGACCAGCACGACTCCGGGGTGGAAGCCGTCGAACACCGCCTTGGACACCTGACCCATGACGGTGTCCTGCACATAACTGTCGCCGACCGGCTGACCGTCCTTGAGCAGCTGGATCGCGGGGTCGTCGGCGATCTTGACGCCCGTCCATCGGGCCAGTGCCACCATCGAGGCGAGCATCGTCACGGCGATGCCACCCATGAGGAGCAGGGTCGTGGCAGCATTGCGGCTCTTGGGTTTCTGGAATGCCGGCACACCGTTGGAGATGGCCTCGACGCCGGTGAGGGCGGCGCAGCCCGACGAGAAGGCACGCAGCAGCAGGAATGCCATCGCAGCGTTCCCCAGCGCACCCATGCCCGGTTCGGGTGCGAGATCGTATTGGGCGCTCTCGGCCAGCGGGAGGGTCCCCGCCGCCTCGCGGAAAAAGCCGACAATCCCCATGCCGATGACCGAGAACATGAACAGGTAAGTGGGCAGGGCAAAGGCCTTGCCCGACTCCCGCACACCGCGCAGGTTCATGGCGGTGAGAAGGACGACCAGCCCCACTGCCGTCGCGGCCTCATGGCCACGCAGGAAGGTGAACGCCGACGCCGCGTTCTGCACGCCCGACGAGACCGATACCGCGACTGTGAGGACGTAGTCGACGAGGAGCGCGCTGCCAACAGTGAGCCCCGCCTTGGGTCCGAGGTTGACGCTCGCAACTTCGTAGTCGCCACCGCCCGACGGGTAGGCGTGGACGTTCTGGCGATAGCTGAGCACCACGACGGACATGACGAGGACGACACCGAGCGCGATCTGCCACGAGTGGGTCGCCGCCAGTGCGCCCCCGGCCAGCCCCAGGGTCAGCAGGATCTCGTCCGGGGCGTACGCCACGGATGACAGTGCGTCGCTGGCAAAGACGGGCAGGGCAAGACGCTTGGGGAGCAGGGTTTCGCCGAGACGGTCCGAGCGCATCGCCCGACCGAGGATGACGCGTTTGACCACGCGACCTGAGGAACTCACGTGCGTCACTCTATGCATCCCTAGGCCCCTTCGCGCCCAAGGTTCACCGGTGTAGCGTCGGCAGTGTGCACTTCGTCATCATGGGCTGCGGCCGCGTCGGCGCCTCGTTGGCCAGAGCCCTTGAGCGGGTGGGCCACGAGGTCGCAATCATTGACCAGGACGAGTTGGCCTTCCGCCGGCTCGGCGCGACCTTCGAGGGGCGCCGCATTGTCGGTGTTGGATTCGACCGGGACACGTTGCGCCAAGCCGGGATCGAGGACGCTTATGCCTTCGCCGCGGTGTCCAGCGGAGACAACTCCAACATCCTCGCGGCTCGCGTGGCGCGGGAGAAGTTCGGCATCGAGAACGTCGTCGCCCGCATCTATGACCCCGGCCGCGCAGAGATCTATCAGCGGCTCGGCATACCCACTGTCGCGACCGTCAAGTGGACGAGTGATCAGGTGCTGCGCCGGCTGCTGCCCCAGGGCCACGTCCCGGAGTTCTCCGACCCCAGCGGGCGGGTCGTCATCGCCGAGATGCCCGTCAATGTCGGATGGGTGGGTCGTCGGGTCTTCGACCTCGAGGAGCTCGTGGGCGGGCGGGTCGCGTTCATCAGCCGAGTCGGCGAAGGCCTCGTCCCGACCGGTGAGACTGTCCATCAGGACGGCGATCTTGTTCACTTCGCCCTGGACCGTGCCCGCCTCGCCGAGGCTGAGCGCATTCTCGACGCCGCTCCGCCGGCTCACTGACAGCAAGGACCCTCACGCATGCGCGTTGTCATCGCCGGAGCAGGGAGCGTTGGTCGATCCATTGCCCACGAACTCATCCGCAACGGACACCAACTCCTCCTCATCGACCGTGACGCCGATGGCGAGCGGGTGGCCAAGGTCCCTGACGCGGCGTGGCTTCAAGCCGATGCCTGTGAGCTCAGCGCGCTCACCGAGGCAGGGGTCGCGGACTGCGACGTCGTCGTCGCCGCGACCGGGGACGACAAGGCCAACCTGGTCGTCTCACTGCTCGCCAAGACGGAGTTCGGCGTCCCCCGCACCGTGGCGCGCGTCAACAACCCCAAGAACGAGTGGATGTTCGACGACGCCTGGGGCGTTGACGTCGCCGTCTCGACACCACGCCTCATGACGGCCCTCATCGAGGAGGCTGTTTCGGTGGGTGACCTCGTGCGCATCTTCGAGTTCCAGCAGGGTCGTGCCGCGATGGTCGAGATGACGTTGCCCGAAGGCAGCCCGTATGCCGGCACTCGGGTCGGCGACATCAGCTTCCCTCCCGATACGGTCCTGACCGCCATCATCCGCGGTGGGGCACCGATCGCACCCAGTCGAGACGATGCCCTTGAGCCACTCGACGAGTTGCTGTTCATCACCACGACCGAGGGTGAGTCCGACCTCGAGTCGATGCTCAGCCCGGGGGCACGCCAGAAGCGTCATCTCGACAACTGAGTCCCCGACTGATCGCGAGTTCGCCTAACCGCGAGGGCAGCACTGTGCAAAGTCGCACTCAGTCGTTCGGTGGGCTGTCTGGATCCCCTTGCTGGGCAGTGTTGCCTCGCATGAGCAGCCATCCCATGACCGCCACGCCACCGATCCACAGTGGCCACCCCAGTGCGATCTTGGCGGCGCCGAGAGCGGCCACCTGACCGCCGAGATAGAGCGGGATCTGGATGGACAGGCGCACGACATAGAGCGCGACAAGGACCCAGGTCAGCCGCGAGCACACGCGCACCATGCCTGCGTCCCGACGCCACCCGAAGGGGTCCTCGGAGGCACGTGGATCACCAGCACCCACGAGGAAACCCACCACGGGCCACTTGACGAGGATCGAGGCCAACGTGCCCACGAGGTAGGCGCCGGACAACAGCATCCCGGGAAGAAAGGCGTCCTCGGCCTTGCCGCTGCGCATGGCAAAGAACGCGGCCAAGCCGGTCGCGACAACCGCGCCGAAGACGTGCTGGAGGCTGGATCGTTGCACGACCCGTAGGACCGCGAGGACGACAGCAACCGCCACGGCGGTCCACACGGCTTGCTTGAGGTCCTGCCGCCAACTCCAGATCACGACGAACGCGATGGTGGGCAGGGCGGTCTCAAGGGAACCGCGCCACCCGCCCAAGGCGCTCGACAGTCGGTGGCGAATGAGCTCCTCAACCGTCTGGGCAGTCGCCAGGTTGGCTGCGCCGGCGTCCGAACTCACTTCGCGGCGACGATCTGGTAGGTCGGGTTGAAAATCGTCGCCACACCCTTGACCTTGGCGATGCGTCCCTCAGCCGTGAGGAAGACCCCGGGTTCGATCCCGGCGATGTGTCGACGACCGATCCAGACAAGGTTGACAGCGCGGTCGCCGTCAAAGAGTTCGGCCACGAGCACCGGCATGCCCTGACGCGGCGGCATCGTGATGGAGCGGATGCACCCTGCCACCGTGGCCCGCTGTCGGTCCACGAGCTCGGCGGCACAGGCCACTGCCGCCACTGAACTCGACATGGTCCGCCGACGGATCTCGTCGGCCTCAAGCTGGGACTCGGTGCGCGCCAGGTCACGCAGTCGCTCCTTGAGACCCATCACCGCACCTCGGTGATTTCTGGCCCACGCTCGAAGGGGTTGAGGTCGTTGGTCGAGATCGGCTCGACGGCGTCATCGCCGTCCGGGCCGGGTGGCATCGGCGCAGCATCCTCTTGCGGCAGGCGCAAGGGCAGCAGTTCGCGCGGCGCCATGGGGTCGCTGCCGCGCACGACGACCGATTCGCGGAAGATCTCGAGCAGCGGGGCCGCCGCCGCGTCATCGATGGCACCACGTCCAGAGATCACCCCACGCAAAAACCACCGCGGACCATCGATGCCCAAGAAGCGTGCGGGCGCAAAAACCGTGCGGCCGTCAGGCCCGGCGCTGGGCATGCGGGTGCGCAGCTCGGTCCCGAACTCTGTGTGCTCGAGGTCAGCCGTGCCGCCCTGACTGGAAATGGAGTCGGCGATCTCGGAGCGGATCGCGGCCCAGAGCCCCCCCGAGCGCGGTGCGGCGAAAGCCTGCATTTGCAGAGCGGATTCGCCGACGACCGCGGTCGCGGCGATGACGTTCTGCTGCTCCTGGTCAATCTCGAGGCGCAGCTCCATGCCCTGAGCGCCGCTGATGCGCAAGGACCCCAGGTCGACGCGGCCGTCGTCATCCTCGACCTCCGTCGCGTCGAACGGGCCGGAGGATCGGTCGACAGGAGCCTCGCTGACGGTCTCGGTCTCGTAGCCGTCTTGATCGGGCGCCTCGGAGTCGCTGCCGATGGCGGAGTCTGCCTCGACGACGTTCTCCGCGTCGGCCTTGCGCCGGCGAAAGATGCTCACGGTGTGGTCACTTCCTCAAGAGTGTGTGGAGGCGTCGAGCCGAAGCCTCCGGTGGATCCATGTCCAGTGTCACCCCGGACGCTGTCCGGGAGCGAGTCGGTCTCGGTGAAGTCTGCGTGGAGATACTCCTGCACGACGATTTGGGCGATGCGGTCACCCACGGCGATGGTGAATGACTCACGTCGGTCAAGGTTGATGAGGTTGACAAAAATCTCACCCCGGTAGCCCGAGTCCACGGTCCCGGGGGCGTTGGCCACCGTGATGCCGTGCCGCGCCGCGAGCCCCGACCTCGGATGCACGAGCCCGACGGTGCCAGGTGGCAGGGCGATCGCGAGCCCGGTCGGGACCAGGGCCCGCTCACCGGGGGCGAGGGTCACGGCGGCGACCGAGGTCAGGTCCGCACCCGCGTCACCGTCCGAGGCGTAGGCCGGGATGCGGGCCTTCGGGGAGAGCCGCCGGAAGGCGACCGGAATGCGAGAAGGGCCAGTCACGGGGACTGACCCTATCTCGGACTTCGGGGCCCTGCGCACCACCATTCAACCTGTTCAGGCGGCGCACTCGCGGCACACCATCTGGCCGCCCTTCTCGCTCGCCAACTGGCTGCGGTGGTGCACGAGGAAACACCGCGAACAGGTGAACTCATCGGCCTGACGCGGGATGACCCGCACCGACATCTCTTCACCCGAGAGATCTGCACCGGGGAGCTCGAAGCCCTCGGCCTGCTCGGTCTCATCAACGTCGACGCTGGAGGATCGCTTGTCGTTGCGACGCGTCTTCAGCTCCTCGATGGAGTCCTCCGACAGCTCATCGTCAGTCTTGCGCGGGGCGTCATAATCGGTCGCCATGGCTCTCCTTTCCCAATGTCGTGTGGCCAATTCCCGACGAAATATCGGAAGTTGGCATCCCTGCTGGCCAGTCAACGCACGAAGCGTCGATTTTGTGCCCATGCGAGCCGCGATTGTGCACCATCTGGCCGAAGCGCGCCACAGCGGGGTTGAGACTAGCCGTTGAGGTGGCGCAAGGTGCCAGCTTTGACAAGGTCGGGAAACACCGAATTCAGGCCAGGGCCACAGGCCCAGGTGAGTTCCTCTCCCGGCCCGTCGAGGCCACCGACGACCGCGCCGGCTTCCGCGGCGATCAACCACCCTGCTGCCAGGTCCCACGGGTTGAGTCCGGTCTCGTAGTAGGCGTCGAGCCCACCAGCGGCCACGCCACACAGGTCGAGCGCCGCGCTGCCGATCCGACGGATGTCGCGGATCTGGGGAAGGATGTCCAGGAGAAGGCGAGCCTGACGCTCACGACGCTCCGCGGCATACCCGAACCCGGTGCCCACGAGCGCCTGGCCCAGCTCAGTGCACGCCGTCGGAATCAACCGACGTTCGTCACCTTCGAGGACGAGGCGCGCGCCGCCACCTGCGCGGGCGACATACATCTCGTCGGTGACGGGGTTGAAGACGGCACCGGCGCACGGACGCCACGCGCCCGGGGTCGTTGGGTCGCCGACGACGGCGGCGACCGACACGGCATACGCCGGTATGCCGTACAGATAGTTGACCGTTCCATCAATCGGATCGATCACCCAGGTGATGCCTGACGTTCCGCTCGCTCCCCCGCTCTCCTCGCCGAGGACCGCGTCGTCGGGACGAGCCTTCCGCAGTCGGGCGATGAGATGGTCCTGGGAGCGCTGGTCCATGACCGTCACGACATCGGTCGCGGTGGACTTGGTCGAGGCAACCTCGACGGCGTCGGGACGTTCGTCGACCACCAAGCGGCCAGCGGACCGGGCGACGTCGACGGCGATCGACTCGAGCGCTGCGACCAGCGCATCGTCGGGAAGGGCAAGGTCTTCGGCAGCGGTGCTCATGTCAGTCCCGTCCACACAGCGCGGGAAGGGCGGCCCGCAGGTTGGGGCAGCAGCCGGGGGCACAGACCGAGGGGCGCAGGTCGCGCGTGTCGGCCTGAGCAGGGATGAGCACCTCGTCGCGCGCCTCGGCAGCCCGCTCCTGAAGGAGATCCACGAGGGTTTCGACGAACACCGGGTGAGTGCCGGCAGTCGGGACGCGCACAAACTTCAGCCCCAGCCGCTCGGCGGTCTCACGAGCTTCGCGATCGAGGTCGTTGACGACCTCCATGTGGTCGGACACGAAGCCGATGGGGGCGAGGACGACACTCGTCACGCCCTGGGCCGCGAGTTCCTCGAGGCGGTCGTTGACGTCGGGTTCCAGCCACGGAGTGTGCGGACTGCCCGAGCGCGAGCAGAAGACGAGCTCCTGCTCCAAGGTCACTCCGGTGCGTTCGGCGAGCCCTTGCGCGATGAGGTGGCCGGCCCGCAGGTGCTGGTCGACATAAAGATTCCCCTCACCATCTCCTGGACCGGACGTGTCATCCATGGCCTCGGGCACGGAGTGTGTGACGAACAGCAGGCGAGTGGTGGGCAGGTCGGACGCCTCGACCTCGCGCATGGCCTCGACGAGCCGTTCAGTGTTGGCTGCGATGAAACCCGGGTGGATCGCGTAGGGACGGACCTTGTCGATCTGCAGGTCGACTGCGGCAAGGCCAAGGTCCTCGGTCGCAGCCGCGAGGTCCTCGCGATACTGACGACATCCGGAGTACGACGAGTAGGCGGACGTCACGACCACGCAGATGCGCAGCAGGCCCTCGGATCGGGCGGCGCGCAGGGTGTCGGTGACGAATGGCTCGCTGTTGCGATTGCCCCAGAGGACGGGCACGGATGATCCGCGCGCGGACAGCTCCGCCGTGAGGGCAGCGACGAGCTCGCGGTTCTGCGCATTGATCGGGCTGGATCCGCCGAAGTGGTGGTAGTGCTTGGCCACCTCCTCGAGGCGCTCCTGCGGCACATCGCGACCCGCGGTCACCCGGCGAAGGAAAGGCACGACTTCCTCAGGCGCTTCGGGACCACCGAAGGAAAGCAGGAGCACTGCGTCGTAGGGGGCAAGGGCATCGTCGTCGGACGGGTTTTGCATGTACCCAACCTAACCAGCCCCGGCTCGTGCCTCGCGACCGGCGTGGGCTGCTTTGTCCACGGGCCCCGGGGTGGCACAGTCAAGGCAGACCTGACCACACCCCGGGAGATACAGATGCAGGACCTCCGTCTCATCGGCGTCCACGAGGACGGCGAGCACGTTCTCCTCTCCGACGCCGAGGGAAAGCGCTACCGCGTCGCGTTGGACGAGGCGATGCGCGCTGCTGCCCGTCGTGACCGCCCCCGCTTGGGCCAGCTGCAGATCGAGATCGATGGCGGGTTGCGCCCTCGCGACGTCCAGTCCCTCATCCGCTCCGGGCTCTCGACCGAGGACGTCGCGGACCGGGCCGGCTGGACCATCGAGAAGGTGCAGCGGTTCGAGGGACCGGTTCTCGCCGAGCGCGAATACATCGCGACACAGGCCCGAGCCTGTGTCATCGGCACCACGCGCTCCGGCGCCGGCAACTCCTCGGAGGCAGAGCAGACGTTGGGCAGCCGCGCCGACGAGCGATTCAAGGAACGCAGCGTCCCCGGTGAGCTCGTGCGCTGGGACTCCGCCCGCCTCGACGACGGCCGCTGGACCGTGACCGCACTCTTCCCCGCTGGTGGACGGGAGCGACTCGCCTCGTGGCAGTTCGACCCTCGCCTGCGTTCGCTGGTGCCCAGCAATGACGAGGCGCGCTGGCTGAGCGAGGAGTCCAGCGGCGACTCGGCCATCCCCACCCCTCACGTCGCCACCAACACCAACCGGGCCAGCGCCGTCTTTGACGTCGAGGCCGAAGGTGGCGTCGACGAGAAGCCGGCTCGCCGCGCGAAGTCGCGTGAGCCGATCGACCTCATGGCGGCCATGCGCGAGCAGTCCACTCGCTCGCGGCGCGGCCGTCGTCGCTCCTCCCCCACCCACACTGCGGTCGAGGAGTCGCCTCGCGAGGACGCCCTCCCTCTCGAGGACCTCGTGATGGACCCCGCCGACGCCCCCGAGCCGCCTGCTGCGCGCGGCGAGCACCCCATGGCGGCGCACCTCGACGAACGGGCGCCCGCAGACGAGGCTGAGGCCGACGTCAACACCACCGACGTCACCACGGCTGACAACGACCCCACTGACGACGCCACTGCCCGTGGTTCGCAGATCGTCACGGATTCAGATGACACCGGCTCGGACGACACTGCGAGCGACAACGTCCGTCGCATTGATACGGCCGGGCGCGGAGCCAAGGAGAGTCCGCCGGGCCAGGGGCGCGGCGATGAGATTGACCGTGGCGACACCCCTGCCGACGCGGACAGCGAGGACGCGGACGCTATCAATGACGATGACCCGTCGGACGGCGATGACGACGCCACACAGGTGGATGCGCAGGACCAGTCGAACGACTCCGTCACCTCCGCTGATGCGACAGACGACGCCACCGAGGACGCCTCTGCGGCAGTGACCTCGGCCAAGAGCGAGCGAGGTGGACGCAAGAGCGCCGGGCGCAAGTCGGGCCGGCCGAGCGTGCCCAGTTGGGACGACATCATGTTCGGCGGGGGACGCGGCGGCAGCGCCACCTGACACCCGACGGCGCCACTTCCCAGGAGCACTCATCCTGACGAGAGGATTCCCCATAAGCGTCCCCGTCAGGCTCTGCGCGGCTGCGCCAGTGGGGCAGAGGTGAGCGGACGGCATACCCGAGGTCAGTTGCTGGGGGGAACTGCGCAGACGTCCAGGTCGAAGGGCAGGACGTCCGGCGTCGAGGACGCCAGGCGTGCTGCGTGGCTGTTCATCCGACGCATGAAGTGACGGCGGCACAGGACTTCGTACTCGACGAGTGAGCTGGCTGCAGCCGACACATCCCCGACGACAACCTGCTCGCCCTCGACGACCATCGCGCCGTCGATGATGCGGGCATTGTGCGTGGCTCTGGCTCCGCACCAGCACAGTGCCGCGACCTGGAGCACCTGCACGCGGTCGGCGAGCTCAAAGAGTCGTTTGGACCCAGGGAAGAGTTCGGTGCGGAAGTCTGCGGTGATGCCGAAACAATTCACCTCGATGCCGAGCTCGTCGACGATGCGCGCCAACTGCTCGATCTGGGCAGATGTATAGAACTGCGCCTCGTCGCAGATGAGGTAGTCCGCGCGTTGCCCGTGGGTGAGGCGCTCGACGACGACATCCCAGAAGTCGAGGTCGTCGCTGACCTCGTGGGCCTGTGTGGAGAGGCCAAGGCGTGAGGACAACACCGACTCACCCAAGCGGTCGAGCTTGGTGAAGAGCAGGCCGACCCGCGAGCGCGCTCGTTGGTTGTGGTCCATCTGGAGCGCGAGGGTGGACTTGCCACAGTCCATCGTCCCGGAGAAGAACACCAACTCAGCCACGAGGCGACACCCTATGACGCCCGGGCGGGGACGTGGAACATCGGCACGGGGACCTCGTCGTCGGTGAGTGATCCATGCAGGCCGATGAGAGCGAGCAGCTCGGGTCGATGGTGACGGGAGTCGACGATGGCGCGGGCATCGCGCATGGGGACGACGACATCCCCGATACGAGCAAGGTGCTCCTCGCGCACCGCACCGAACAACCCGGCGCCGACCGCTTGGTCACGCGAGAGCACCCACGCGAAGTCCCCCACCCGGGCCTGCCACGTCGCCAGCACGTCGGCGCCCGCGCCGGGCTCGCAATAGAGCTGCGGGGCTCGGGGCTCTCCGCCGGTGTGACGCACGCCGTCCGCGAGTTCGGCGTCGAAGGCCACGTCGATCCGGTCGGCCATGGACACGTCGACCATGCCGTGGTCAGCGGTGATGGTCAGGGAGCAGTCGGCCGGGAGGCCGTCGGCAAGACGCGCCAGAGCCCGATCGATCGCCTCGAGTTCGTCGCCCCACTGCCACGACTCGCATCCGTGGACATGCCCCACCTTGTCGAGGTCGCCCCAATAGAGGTAAGTGAGCGTGGCCGGCTGGGATCGGGCATGCGCGAGGGTCGCGTCAACGCGTGCGTCAAGCTCCTTGGCTACGACAAAACGCCCTCCGCGCAATGCTGCTCGCGTCAACCCGGACCCATCGAAATACCTTGGTCCCGTGCGCATGACGTCGACGCCAGCCGACGACGCCTTCTCGAACCACGTGGCTCGAGGCTGCCATCGCTCCGGGATCGGACCGTCCTCCCAGGACAGCTCATTGAGGAGCCGGTCCTCGCCCGGCACCAGAACCTCGTAGCCGAGCATGCCGTGAGCGCCAGGCATGAGGCCAGTGCCGAAGGAGCCCATGGAGACAGCCGTGGTTGACGGGAAGCCGCTCGCGATGCGCCGGCCGTCACCAAAGAGAGAACGCAGCCATGGGGCATGGCCACCGCGGCGGCGCAGCAAGTCGTAGCCCAAACCGTCCACGAGCACGACGACTGCGCTGCGCGCCGGTGGAAGCACCCATCGCGGCAGGACGCCGGGCACCCCGATGGACGTGGCGACTGCCGGGAGGACATCGCTGAGGCCACCCTCGGCATAAGCCGGCGCCGGAACCGGTGGGCCTGCGTGTGACGGCTGCGCCGAGGCAGCCCACGCCGGCACGCTGGGCGCCCCTGCCTGCACCCGCGGTCGCCGTGGTTTGCGCGGCTTGCGGGGATGCTGAGCCGCTGACTCGGTCACTGACCGAGAGAGGCCGACAGCGCGTGGGCGAAGGCTATTGCTTGTTGCAGCGCGACATCACCGTCGGCCGTCGCTGAGACGCGCAGGGCGATGTCATCGCTGGAGATCGTCCCGTCATAACCGTGGTCGGCATCGCAGCTGGGATCTCCGCAGGTGGCTGGCAGCAGGTCAACGCGGCTCACGGCGCCCCAGCCGAGCGTCAGGGTGAGTTCGCGGCCCAGCGAGCCGGGCACGTAGTTCTGGGGGTCGGACACGACGTGGGTGAGCATGACGCCGCGCACTGCCGATAGTGGGATGCTCTCGGTCGTGGCAGTGGCGGCCTCCTGACCACTGGCGCTGGGTCCGGCGCCGAGGCCGTCGCCATCCGCAGGCGCTGCGCCGCTCCCGACGCTGTCCGTGACGCTGGCGTCGGCCGCCTCATCGGCATGGTCGTCGGCGTGGGCGATCACCAGCCGTGACGGAGTGAGGACGAGGACGGTGACGTGACGACGGATGACATCGCGGTCGAACGTCGTCTCGAGGTGCACGAGGTGTGAGCGCACCTGCTCCCCCGCGAGCGCAGCAGCAACGACATCGCCGACGAGCGCCGGGTAGTAGCCGGCTCGCTCGATGGCCGCAGTGAGATCCACCGGGAGGGTGGGGACATCGAACGATCGCATCATGAGCCCATTCTGCCGCACGCGCGATGACCCGGGTTCCCCTCGCGCGTTCCTCTCACTCCGCTTGGCCGCGGCGATGAGGCGAACTGAGAGGAACCCACTTCCGGCGGGAAAGTTGGGGCAGGGGCCGCGTCAGGTGAGGGAGCGACGGCCCGGATCGGTACGCCGAGCCGTGGGCGCCACCGTGATCTCAGCCCCGAGGACCTCGACCCCACCGGGGTGGGCGTTGACCGGGTTGAGAGCCAAGGACGCGATCTCGGGCATGTCGTCGCTCAACGTCGACACGCGGGCGATGAGGTCGGCCAGGGCGGCGCGGTGCACCGGCGTGGACCCCCGGTGGCCATGAAGCACCGGAGCAGCCTTGACCGACGAGATGAGCTCGGAGACGGCGACGTCGGTGAGCGGCGGGATCCGGTGGGAGATGTCGTCGAGGAGTTCTGTCGGCAACCCGGCCACCCCGAAGCTGACCACTGGACCGAACAGCGGGTCCTCCTCGGAGGTGACGACGCACGAGACCCCGGGCGTGGCCATGCGCTGCACCTCGAGCTGTCCGGCGGCGAGCGATGGGAGTCGTTCGTTGAGGGATGCCCAAGCTTCGCGGACGGCGTGCTCCCCGGCGAGGTCGACCCGAACGCCCGTGATCCCGCCCTGGTGCCGGAGCATGGGCGCCGTGGACTTGAGCACGACGGGGTAGCCGATGTGCTCGGCAGCCTCGACCGCCTCCTCAACCGTCGCCGCCTTGCGCGTGGGCCAGACCTCGATCCCGTATGCCGCGAGCAGTGCCGCTGTTTCGTCGCCGTCCAGTCGGCGGCCTTCGGGGTTCACCGACAGGACGGTCTGCACGACGTCCTCGGCGACCCGGCGGTTGACCGCTGAGGGAGACACCAGCATGCCGTGGTCCTTGTTGCGCCACTCGGCATACTTGGTCGCCTTGGCCAGCGCGTAGGCCGCGTCCTCCGGCATGGCATAGACAGGAATGGCCTGCCCGGTGCCGCCCTCATCCATGGAGGTCGAGTAGTCGACGCCACGCATGCCGAGGAAGGTTGCGACACAAGTCTTGTCGGAGGCCCGGGCGGCAGAGCGCACCGCCTCGGTGACCTCCTCGTCGTGGGCGACGATGGGAGGGATGAAGCAGGTCAGCACCGAGTCGACGTCGGGATCCTGGAACGCCGTGGTGAGGGCCTCACGGAACTGTTCGGCCGTCGCCTCGGAGGGGAGGTTCACCGGACCGTGTGTGACGGTCAAGCCGCGACCGACCACCGCTCCTGCCGAGAGCGCGCCGAGCGCTGAGGAGTTGCCGACGATGGCAACCCGGCGGCCAGCCGGCAGCGGCTGGTGCACCACGAGCTGAGCGACGTCAAACATCTGGTGGACGTTGGACACGCGGATGACGCCCGCCTGCTTGAGCATCGCCGTGAACACCGCCGGGCGCATCTTGGTGCGTCGCACCCGGTGGCCCGGGGGGACGCCGTAGGCCGAGACGCCGGACTGCACGACGATGACCGGTTTGATCCGGCCGAGGTTGCGCGCGATCCGCGAGAACTTGCGGGGGTTGCCCATGGACTCGAGATACAGCCCAACCGTGTGGGTGTCCTTGTCGTCGATCCAGTACTGCATGAAGTCGTTGCCGGAGACGTCGACCCGGTTGCCTGCTGAGCCGAACGTCGAGATCCCGAGGTTGCGTCGTGCGGCGGACGCGAGGACGGCGATCCCCAGAGCCCCCGACTGGGCAAAGAGACCGAGATGGCCGATCGGCGGCATCGTCGGCGACAGCGACGCGTTGAGCGACAGCGTCGGGTCGGTGTTGATCAGTCCAAACGAGTTGGGCCCGACGATGCGCATCCCTGAACCTCTGGCGCGACGCACGAGTTCGGCTTGCAGCTCGTCACCCCCGCTCCCGCTCTCGCCTTCGCCGAAGCCGGCGCTGACGATGAGGAGAGCGTCGACGTTGGCGGCTGCACAGTCGTCGACGACCTGGAGCACGTTCTCGGCGGGAACCGCGATGACGGCGAGGTCGACCCGGCCGGGAACGTCACCGATCGTGTCGTATGCCGTCCGCCCCAGGATCGTCCTTGCCTTGCGGTTGACGGGATGGACCTCTCCCACGAAGCCTCCGTCGAGGAGGTTTTTGAGGAAGTGGTGGCCCATGGACTGCTGCGAGCGCCCGGCGCCGATGACGGCGACCGTCTTGGGTGCCAGCATGCGGCTGACACTGATCGCTTCGGCGCGGTGCTCTCGCGACATCGCCACGGCCTTGGAGCGGTCGGTCGGCTCGATGTCGAAGTGCAGGGCAACGACGCCGTCCTCGATCTTGCGGCTCACCTCGTAGCCAGCCTCGGAGAAGACCGTGAGCATCTTGCGGTTCTGGGGCAGCACCTCGGCCGTGAAGCGGGTGATACCGAACTCCTGGGCGATCGCCGCCAGGTGCTCGAGCAGGACGGACCCGATGCCCCGCCCCTGGTAGTGGTCGCTGACGTTGAACGCCACCTCGGCAGATCCGGGGTCGATGCGGTCGTAGCGGCCGATCCCAATGATGTCGTCACGCACCGTGATGACCAGCGCCACGCGGTCCTCGTAGTCGACGTGGCTGAAGCGGTGGACGTCCTTGTCAGACAGTCGGCGCAACGGCGCGAAGAAGCGCAGATAGATCGACTCGTCGGACTGACGCGCGTGAAAGGTGCGCAGCCCCTCCTCGTCGGAGGGACGGATCGGTCGCAGATGGCCGACGCTGCCGTCGCGGAGCACGACGTCGGCCTCCCACTGCGCCGGATAGCCCGGTGGGAGTTGGACGTCCTCGCTCATGCGCCCATCGTGGCACGGCACGATGAACACCATGGATCTCATCGACGTGGTGTCGCGCCGGCGCATGGTGCGACGCTTCGACCCTGACCGCGACGTCCCCCTGGACACGGTGCGCCG
>JBDSIV010000109.1:0-14602 GCA_039917755.1 Knoellia sp.
CGTCGACAAAAGCGATGGCGGACGGTCCCACGAGCTGGCCGTCGAAGGCCGTGACTCCGGCCTCCTTGGCGGCGAGCTCGGTCAGCGTGTTCTTGACCACGGCGTAGGTCGCGTTGCCACGAAGGGCCCCACGAAGGTCGGTGATCTGTTTCACCGAGAGCCCGCGGTACTCCGTCAGAACGGTGGCGTTGGAGTTGCGGAACTTCTCCGCGAGCTCGGCGATCGCCGCCGTTTTGTCTGCACGAGACATTGGGCCTCCTTCCGTCTGGACGACCTCTGGTGAAGGCCCGCGACAAAAAGAATGAGCCCCAGCGCAGGGCCGGGGCTCGTGATTCATGCGCTCGCAAGCGACGCATGCCTTCGAAACTCGTCCTGCGCTGGCTGCCCGCTCTCGCGGAACCTTCGATCTGGTGCGGGTGCACCGGACAACCGGCGGTCTTTGGTCAAGGGACAGAGTAGAGGTGCGAGGCCGCGGCCACCAAATCGCCGCCCACTGCCTCGCCGCGTGCGTGCGTGTTTGCGTCCGCAGAAGTGATCACCTTCTCGACCACCCTTGCGGACTCTTCGGTAGGCCGGTTGCGTGCGTCCGCAGAGGTGCTCACCTTCTCGACCACCTTTGCGGACGCTTCGGCGTGGCGCCCGATGCCCCGAACGACCAGCGCGGTCAGCTGGCGGAGGGGAAGCTCATCGAGCCGACCTGGTCCGCAGGAGGTTCGCTGATGTCGACCTTCTTGCCCCAGTCGCTATAGGTGACCTTGATCGCCTGGCTGGCAACAGTGGTCGAGATGGTCACCGGACGGTCCTGCTTGTCGAGGACATAGGTCATCGCGAGTGCCTGAGCAGAAGCGCTGGGCGATGAGCTCGGGCTGGGCGTGGCGCCCAACGCCTTGGCGGAGTCGACCGTGAACTCGTAGGTCGTGTTGTCCCCGTCCTTGGACGTGACCTTGGCCTGCGTGCCCTTGAGGTTGTCGGCCATCTTGGTGGGGTCGCTGATCCCGCCCTCGGCGATGCCCTTGAACATCTGGCTGATCGGGTCGTCGGCCTTGGGGTCGATCTTGACCCAGGGCTTGGCCTGACCGGGCAGGCCCTTGAGGTAGACGAAGTCGCCCAGGGAAATGATCTCCATCTCGGAACCCTCCACCGGGACGGTGGTGTGCTGCTGGAGCTTGCCGTCGACGTACTTGAAGTCGCCGGTGGCCTTCTCGCCACCGGTGTCCATCGACATCGTGCCGCTGCCGGCCTTCTCCATGGCGGCCACCATGCGCTTGGCGAGATCGCCGGCGTCGACGGTGTCACCCTTGGTGGCCTTGGCCGCTGGGTCGCCCTGAGTCGTTCCCGTCTTGGTGCCTGAGTCGCTCTCCGAGGAGCCACAGGCGCCGAGCGCCATCAGACCCGTCAGGGCCAATGCAGCACCGCTGGAGCGGCGCATCGAGATCTTCATGGGTTCCCTCCCAGTTGAGTACCTCGAGCCTAACGGCGTGTGCCGTGAGCAAGCGAACCCGCCGCTCAGTAGGCCTTCAACGCGGACACGAACCAGCGGTTGCCGACCTTGGTCATCGTGGCGATGACGCGGTTCTGGTCGATCGAGGGTTCCTTCTGTGCGTCGCTCGCCTTCGCCTGATTGACGAAGGCCTGAACGGTGACAGTGTCATCAGCCTGAGACATCACACCGGCCTCATAGACCCGCGCCTTGACGACGGTCTTGTCCTTTTGAGCGAGCGGGACGATCGTCTTGGTCATCGTCTCGCCGAACTCGGTCTTGAACGCGCCGGTGAGCAGCGCCTGGGTGGCGGGGACCTGCTCGATCATCGTCGCGTAGTTGTAGCTGAGGGCCTGCTCGAGCGTGCTGCGCGCCGTGGCAGTCGCTGCGGCTGCCTCCCGCGGCCTCTCCCCCGGGTCCTGACGCGTGACGACCAGCACCGCTGCGAGCAGCGCCAGACACACCACCAGAGCCACTGCAGGGAGTCGAAGCGATCGAGTTCCAACCTCAGGGGGCGTGGTCGGCGCCATCCCCTCGTCGGTAGCCACATCGTCAGTAGCCACATCGTCAGTGAAAACGTCGTCGGTGGCTGTCTGATCGCCCGGCCCCGCCGCGGCGACCTCGCGCGCGGTGACCTCGTCCGGGCTCTCGTGCTCGAACGGCCCATCCTCGCGGATGGGTCGGCGACGCTGCCCTGCGACTCGGGGGCGACGGTTAGCCGACGAACTCAAGGCGCTCCACCTTCCACTGCTCGCCGACGTGCCGCAGGCCGAGCTTGGTCCGATAGGTCTTCTTCTCGCCGTTGGGCACAATGGTGTTGCTCGTGGGCGCGATGATGCCCACGATGACTGTCGCCGAGTCGAGGTCACCCGACACGAGTGCCGCTTCGGCTCGCTCGACCCTGCTCACGGACTTGTTGTCCACGATGACCTTCTTGAGGTCGTCGAGCTGACTGGTGTAGCTCGAGAGGAACTCCCCCGTGGCCCCGGCCTTGACCCGAGCCGTGTCCTCGTCGACCTTGCGGTAGTCGATCGTCGCAAAGTTGATGGCCTGTTGTCGGCCAGCCGCGAGGGCCTCGGACTGGGCCTGCTCGGTGGCGCGGGCGTTCCACCAGTCGCGCCCGCGCGTCGCCCCGAGCGCCATGGTGGCGATGAGCGCCAGCGCGGCCGCGGCCCACAGGACCCGCGACGTCGTCTGCCGACTCATCGAGCGGCCTCCTGCATGATCCACGACCAGGAGTCTGCCCCGGCCGCTCCCCCGGTCGGCGCCTGGGGGGCAAACACCTGGGGTGAGCCCTCGGCGGCCGCGGCGTTGCCCAACGGCAGCATCTGGTTGGCCAGGGACAGCGGGTGTGACGACGCGACCCCACTGCGCGGGCGCGGCGCGTTCTGGGCACCGCGCACGTTGGAGGCTGAGCCGCGGGGCAACGTGCAGCCGGCGTTGGTGTTGACCTTGGGAAGATTCTCGGTGCGGTTGGGGTCGGTCTTCTGCGTGCCTTCATAGCCCTTGGTGCACACCGGCGCAGCCTGGCTGAGCTGCATGCCGAAGTGCGCCGACCCATCCCCCGGCACCACGGTGAAGCCGCCCACGACGACCTCGGGGTAGGTGACGAACATCTGCTCCACACCGTCGATCCGCGAGGTCGTCACCTGCCCGATGGTGATCAGGTTGGCGATGAGGGTCGCCAGGTCGGACTGGTTGTCCTTGACGAGGGTCTCGAGCTCCTTGGACGCGACGACGCCTCTGTCGAGGATGAGACGCAGGTCGGCGTCGGACGCCTTGAGGGTCTCGGAGAGATTCGCGAAGTCGGTGGCGAAGTTCTTGATCTGTGGAGCGGTGTCTCGCTGGGTGTCGAGCACCGTCTTGCTGTGCTGGAGCAGCGCCACGGTCTCGGGCAGCGCGGTGATGGCAGCCTGCGTCAGGAGGTTCCCGTTGTCGATGAGCCGGCCGAGGTCGGGGCCCGAGCCCTCGAAGCCGGTGCCGAGCTCGTCAATGACCGTGCGCAGATCATCCTTGTCGACCGACTTCACGGTTTGGTCGACGTGCAGGAGGAGTTGGTCAACCCGAATCGGGTATGCCGTGTCCTTGCGCGGGATCCGATCTCCTGTTTTGAGGCTGGGGCCTTTTGAGGAACGGGGCTGCAGGTCGAGATACTGCTCACCGACGGCGGACCGGTTCTCGACGACGGCCCGGGTGTCCCTGGGAACCTCGGTACCGCGCTTGAGCTGGGCCTCGACGAGCACCCCGTCCTTCTCGAGTTTGAGGCCAGAGACGCGGCCCACCGCGACACCTCGATAGGTGACTTCCGACCCGACGAAGATGCCCCCGGACTCGGCGAAGCTGGCGGTGAACGACGCACCTCCACCCAACAGTCGTTCGGTGAGGCCGATGTAGTTCGCGGACAGGATCGAGACCGTGACGAGCGTGATGAGCATGAACGCCGCGAGCTGGACCTTGGTGAACGTGCGGATCATGCGGCGCCCCCGCCATAGAGCGTGGTCCACGATGTGTCGCGGCCGGGTGTGCCACTGGTGCACAGGGGCGGGCACAAGGGGTTCTTGGGTGCCGTCGTCGGGGCGGGGACGGTGGGGACCGAGGGCACCTTCGGAAGGTTCGGAAGCTTCGGCAACGGGACCGCTGGCAGCGACGGAAGCGGGAGTGGCGGCAGGGTCACGCCGGGAAGCGGCGTGCCCGGGACTCCACCCTGCAGGATCTTGAGCTCACGCAGGTCGAGGTCCGCGGTGAGCGACAAGTTGGTGAAGTCGCCCTTCATGGCACCCACGGCAGAGTCAGGGAACGGGTAGGAGAGGATCAGCTCCAGCGACTTGGGCAGGGCGTCGCCAGCCTTGTTGAGCTGGGTGAGAATCGGTCCGAGGAGCTTGAGGTTGGCGAGAGTGTCCGCCTTGGAGCCCTGGATCACCTTGGTGCCGACAGCGCCGAGACGGCTCAGCGCCTGCAGCATCTCCGTGAGCTGGATGCGCTGGTCGGCGAGCACCTTGAGGCCCTTGGGCAGCTCCTCGAGGGTCTTGCCGATCAGGTCCTTCTGCTCGGCCAACCGGGCGGCGAGCTTGTCGACCATGTCGAGGGCTCTCACGATCTCTGACTTCTGCTCCTCGAGGCCGCCGACAAAGGTGTTGAGCTCACCGATGAGGTGCTTGATCTCGTCGGTGTTGCCGCGAAGCGCGTTGTTGAGCTCGGTCTCGATGACGTGCAGCTGGGCGATCCCACCGCCGTTGAGCAGCAGGGACATCGCTGAGAGGACTTCTTCGACTTCCGGGTTGCGGTTGGTGTGCTCGATCGGGATGAGGTCACCGTTGGACAGGGTGCCCACACCCTTGCCGTCGGTAGGCCCCGACAGCGCGATGTACTTCTCCCCGAGCAACGAGGTCTGCTTGAGCTCTGCGGTGGCGTTGTCGGGCAGTTTGATGGACACGGGGACCGACAGGGTGACCCGTGCCGTCCAGCCGTTGAGCTCGATCTTCTCGACCTGGCCCACCGAGACCTCGTTGATCTTCACCGCCGATTTGGGGACCAGGTCCAGCACGTCGGCAAAGTCGACCTTGACCAGCATCGACGGACCATCACCCTTGGCCCCACCGGGTAACGGCAGGTCGTAGGCACTTTGGCACGAGCTCAGACTCACGGCCATGACGACGGCGAGAGCCACAGCGCGAAACGGGCGGACGGCATACGTCATGGTGTTTCCTTGGTCAGGAGACCACCGAGAGTTGCGTCGGCTCCCCGGATCGAGACGTCAACGGCCTCCGGCTTGGCCGCCGCGGACGGCGTCGTTGGCCCCATGGCCGCGGCCACCTCCGGCACCGTGAAGGCAGCCGGGATGGCGGACAGACCCGGGAGATTGAGCAGGCCCGGGAGCAGTCCGCTCTTGGGGATGAGGGTCTGCAGCAGGGAGCAGAGGTTGGGTTTGGCGTTGCCCGTGCCCGTCGCACCGGTGAGGAGGGAGCACAGGACGAGCGCCGGGTCGTCGAGACCCAGCACGTTGGTGCGTGTGTCGAGGCTGCCCGAGGCCGGGTTGTAGGCGAGCTGGAGGTTGGACAGCGCGACGGGAGCGTTGTCGAGGGCGGTGGCCAACGCATCACGTTTGGCCGCCACCGCCGTCGTCAGACCGGTGAGCTGGTGGATGTCCGAGGTGAGGACGGTGCGGTTGTCCTTGACGAACGTCGAGATCTCGCTGAGCGCCACGGCGAGATTCTTGAGCGCTGCCGAGAGGTCGTCGCGCTCACCGTCGAGCTGGTCCGAGACCTTGGACAGGTCGGTGTTGAGGCGACGGACCTGCGCGTCGTTCGTGGCGAGCATGCCGGTGAAGGTCTCGAGGTTCTTGACCGTGGCAAAAAGGTCTCCACGCCCTTCGGCGAACGTCTGGACCGCCTGCGAGAGACCGCGATTCATGTCATGAAGGTTCTGGCCGTTGCCCTTGAGGTTGCGAGCGCCCGTGTCGAGGACGCGGTTGAGCGCACCCTCCTTGTTGGCACCGTCGGGTCCGAGAGCGACCATGAGGTCGTCCAGGCTTTGCGAGACGCGGTCGAGTTCGACGGGGACTGCGGTGCGCTCGCGCGGGATCGACGCACCGTCCTTCATCACGGCTCCGGTGGTGTAGGCAGGGAGCAGCTGGACATAGCGGTCACTCACCAGCGAGGGGGCGACGATGACGGCCTGGGCCTGCGCTGGCACCTTGACGTCGGCGTCCACCTCGAAGGTCACCCGCACGACCTGGCCGCGGGGCTCGACCGTCTTCACCTTGCCGACGTGCACACCCAGGACGCGGACGTCAGAGCCCGGGAACAGTCCCACAGCCCGGACGAAGTCGCCCGACACGGTGACTGCGTCGGCACGAGGCCACCAGACGAACGCTGCCGCGACGAGGCCAACGACGACGATCGCCGCGACAACCTTGGAGAGGACACCGGGTTTCATCGGCCCACCGTCCCGACGGGGACCGTGAGGTTCTGGATGTAGGTGTCGAACCAGCGGCCGTTGCCGAGCGCACTCGCAAAGACTCTGGTGAACGGGCCCAGGGCCTCGATCGTCTTCGTGAGGTCGGCCTCGTGCTTGCGCAGGGTCGCGAGAACCCCGTTGAGCTCGGTGAGCGTTGGCCCCAGCTGGGCGCGGTTGTCCCGCACGAGCCCCGTGATCTGCAGCGCCATGGCGCTGGTGTTCGTGAACAGGGTGTGGATGGCGTCGCGCCGCTCATAGAGCTCGGCGAGCAGCAGGTCACCGTCGGTGATGATCTTCTCGATGACCTTGTTCTGGTCGGCCAGTGTTCCCGACACCGAGTTGCTCGCCTTGAGCAGGGCCTTGAGCTCGCTGTCGCGACTCGAGATGGTCTTTGACAGACGGGTGAGTCCGTCAAGCGCGAGCGTGACGTTGGCCGGCGTGTCATTGAACTCGCGAGCGATCGTGTCCAGGGACGTGGCGAGCTGTGTGGTGTCAATGCGCTCCGTGGTCTCGGTGAGGTCCGAGAACGCATTGATGATGTCGTAGCTGGAGACGGTCCGCGAGAGCGGGATCGTCCTGCCCTCCGCCAGCTGGCCGCGGCCCTTGGGCTCGAGCGAGACGAACTTCTGGCCGAGCAGGGTCTTCATCCGAATCGATGCTCCGGACTCGGGACCGAACGCCACGTCCTCGGTGATGCGAAAGGCCACGTTCACCTTGTTGCCGTCCAGGGTGATGTCAGTGACCTTGCCGACGCGAACGCCGGCAATCCGGACCTCGTCACCGGAACGGAGGCCGCCGGCCTCGCTGAACGACGCCGCATAGGCCTTGCCTCCACCGATGATCGGCAGTTTGGAGGCGTTGAAGGAGGCAAACAGGATGAGTCCGATCGCCACCAGTCCCGCGATGCCGATCGGCAGCGGATTGCGGGCGCGGAAGGGCGTGCTCATCGGCACCTCGCAGCAGAGACGTTGTAGCCGAGACCACCTGGCGTGGGTCCTGTCGGCAACAGGAGGTTCTTCACGTCGAACCGGCACAGGTAGAAGTTGAACCACGACCCGTAGGAGGCGGTCCTGGTGATTGTCGCAAGTTTGTCGGGGGCGCCCGTGATGAACTTCTCGTAGGTCGCCGTGTTGGACGGCTTGTTGAGCGTCTTGCTCAGGGCCCCGAGCTGACCAATGTCGTTCTTGATGTCCGGCCGGCCGGCCTCGAGGAGGCGGGCCGTCTCGTCCGTGACCGAGTTGATGTTGGTGAGCGACTCGCCGATCGCCTTGCGATCGGCGGAGAGACCGGAGACGAAGCGTTGCAGCTGGATGAGGAGCTCCCCGAGCGCAGTGTCGTGCTGCTCCACCGTCGTGAGAACGGTCGTGAGGTTGCTGATGACCCGCCCGATCACCTTGTCGCGATCGGCCAAGGTCCCGGTGAGTGAGGCCGTCTGCCCGAGCAACGAATTGATGTTGCCCCCCTCCCCCTGCAGCACCGAGATGATTTGCGCCGACAGCTCGTTGACGTCTTTGGGTGAGAGCGCGGCAAAGAGCGGCTTGAAGCCGTTGAACAGGACGGTGAGGTCCAGCGCGGGGTGGGTGCGCTCGAGCGGGATCGTCGAGCCGTCCCTGAGTGGCGCCGCAGAACCGGGCTCCTGGGTGAGGGCGATGTAGCGCTCACCGATGAGGTTGCGGTACTTGATCGTCGCGACCGTCCCCTGCGTGAGCGTGCTGGTGGTCAGGACGTTGAAGGTCACCTCCGCGTGAGTGCGGTCTTTGGCGACCCGGATGTCTTTGACCGTGCCCACGCGCACGCCAGAAATGCGGACTTCATGGCCCTTGGCCAGGCCCGTGACATCAGTGAACTCGGCCTTGAAGGCAGTGCGGTCACCCGGCTGGATGTTGGCGATCGTCGTCGCCAGGACGCCCGTCGCGAGGATCGTCACGAGGGCGAAGATGATGAACTTGATGAGACTGGGAGTCGTCTTCACTGGCTCACCACCGAGCCTCGCATCATGGGTCCGGCGAGCAGGGTGACAAGGGAAGCATCCGCGCCGTCCTTGAGGCCCGCGAGGGGGCCCACGATGCGTTGCTCATCGATGGTGCCGGCGAGTCCGGAGTCGACAGCGGGGATGCGTGCACCCTCGGGGCCGAGGAAAGCCTGTGGGAGAGACGAGTTCGTCGCATAGCTCGGGGCACCGTCGGTGCCGTCATCAAACTTCGAGCCGCCGCGCGGGTGCGCCTGGCTTCCCGACACATGGTCCGGCAGGCCTTTGCAGTCGGGGGCACGCTTGTCGCCCCACGCCGGCTCCTCGCCGGGATGGTATGCCTTGCTCTGCGGGACGAACTCGAGCGTGATGTGCATCTGGCCGTCGCGGAAGAGCTGGTTGGCGCGAGGCAGCCAGTTGACCAGGCCCTGGGTGAAACAGGGATAGATCGGCGCGTGTTTGGCGAGCACCTGCAGCGTGGGCCGCTGCACTCGTCCGACTTGGATGATGCGGTTCTGGTTGGTCTCGAGGAAGCCGGCCGTGGTGTTGGCGAACCCTGCGGTGCCTGCGAGGAAGCCGGCGAGCTCCTTCTGCTTCTCGACGATGGTGGCGTTGGTCGTGAGCAACGCTTTGGCCGCACGCAACAACTCAGGTGCCGCCACGGCATACGTGCTCGCCAGGTCTGCGAGACCGGAGATGTCGGCCTGAATGGTCGGCAGGTGCGGGTTGAGCTTGGTGAAGTACTCGTCGACGAGGACGAGATTCTTGCCCAGCGCTGTCCCGCGTCCGTCGAGGGCGGTCGCCAAGGCGTTGAGGGTGGCCGACAACTTGGCCGGGTCGATCGAGCGAAGCAGCGGCAGGAGGTCGTCGAAAACTTTCTCGAGCTCGATGGCCACAGTCGTGCGGTCCTGCGGGATGACGTCACCGGCACGCATGGTGCGGCCCGGGTCACCCTTGGGAGGGACAAGATCGACGTAGCGCTCACCGAAGAGGGTTTTGGGGAGCAGGCGCGCGCTCACCGTGGCCGGGATGAGGTCGATCATCTCGGGCTTGAGCGCCAGGTGCAGCGTCGCCCCCTTGTCGCTGGACTCGATCGAGCGCACATCACCCACGATGAGCCCGCGGAGCTTGACGTCGGAGGACTCCTGCAACTGGCTGCCGATGCGGTCGGTCTTGAGCGTCACCTCCACGACGTCGGTAAAGACCTTCTTGAAGGACGCGATCGACAGCGAGAGGAGGAGAGCGACGACGAGGATGAACGCCACGCCGTAGGCGCGGTGTCCGAGACGTCCGAGAGTGGTGCCTTTGGCCATGGCTAACCCGCGATCCTCACTGTGGTGGTGGCGCCCCACACAGCCAGGGAGAAGAAGAAGTCCACGAGGTTGACGGCCACGATCGACGTACGCACGGCCTTGCCCACGGCCAGTCCCACGCCGGCGGGGCCGCCGCTCGCGGTGTAGCCGTAATAGCAGTGGATCAAGATGATGATCACCGCGAAGACGAGCACTTTGAGGAACGAGTAGAAGATGTCTATCGGCGGTAAGAACAGATGGAAGTAATGGTCGTAGGTGCCCTTGGACTGCCCGAAGTAGTCCGTGACGATGAATCTCGTCGCGGCATAGGAGGACAGCAGCCCGATGACATACAGCGGGATGACCGCGACAAACCCCGCGATCATTCGGGTCGTCACGAGGAACGGCAACGACGGGATCCCCATGACCTCGAGGGCGTCGACCTCTTCGGAGATGCGCATGGCGCCGAGTTGCGCGGTGAAGCCGCACCCGACCGTCGCCGCGAGCGCGAGGCCGGCGACGAGGGGCGCGATCTCACGGGTGTTGAGGTAGGCCGCGAGGAAGCCGGCGAAGGCGCCCGTCCCGAGCTGGTCGAGCGAGGAGTAGCCCTGAAGCCCGACCTGGCTGCCGGTGAAGAAGGCCATGAACGTCAGCACGCCGACGGTGCCACCGATGACGCTGAGGGCGCCACTGCCGAGGGAGACCTCGGCGAGCAGGCGCAGGACTTCCTTCTTGTAGCGGCGGATCGTGCGGGGCGCCCACATGATCGAGCGGACATAGAAGTGCATCTGGTCGCTCAGGGCATCCAGCGCCTTGCCCGGTCGGGCGGCGAGGTCTCTGCTGCGGCTCATGGTCGGTTTCCCCCTCAGACCTTCTGCGGGACGACTTGGAAGTAGATGGCCGAGACGACGAAGTTGATGACGAACAGCAGCATGAACGTGATGACGACGGCTTGGTTCACAGCGTCACCAACGCCCTTGGGGCCACCACCAGCCGTGAGCCCCTTGTAGGAGGCGACGATGGCCGCCACCATCCCGAAGAGCAGAGCCTTGATCTCGGAGGTCCAGAGGTCGGCCAGCTGGGCGAGCGCGGTGAACGAGGCGAGGTAGGCGCCCGGAGTCCCGCCCTGGATCACGACGTTGAAGAAGTAGCCACCGGCCACACCGACGACGGAGACCAGACCGTTGAGCAGCACCGAGACGAGCATCGTTGCAAGGACACGAGGGACGACAAGGCGCTGGATGGGGCTGATGCCCAACACCTCCATGGCGTCGAGCTCCTCGCGAATCTTGCGGGAGCCGAGGTCGGCGCAGATGGCCGAACCGCCAGCACCGGCGATGAGCAGTGCCGTGACGATCGGAGACGCCTCACGCACGACAGCGAGGACACTCGCGGCCCCTGTGAACGACTGCGCACCCAGCTGCCGGGTCAACGTGCCCAACTGAAGGGCGATGACGGCGCCGAAGGGGATGGAGACCAACGCTGTCGGAACGATCGTCACCGAGGCGATGAACCAGCACTGCTGGATGAACTCCTTGGTCTGGAAGGGCCGTTTGGGCAGCGCACGCAGGATGTCCAACGCGAGCGCAAAGAGGGCCCCGGCCTGTTTGATCGGGCCCGTGATCACGTTCATGTCGGCGCGCCCGACGCGAGCCCTGCCGGCTGTGAGGCGCCGGGGATTCCGGCGTTGGGCGACATGAACGAGCCGGGAGGGGGCGTGACGTCGTTGGCCCGGCACCACTCGCCCGGGGCCTTCTCGGCGACGCGTCGGCTCCCGTCGCTGGTGCTGAGCTGGATCGGGATCGGGGGCAGCGGCGGCAACTCCTGGCCGGACTCCGAGGCGAGCTCGTCGGCGTCCTTCTCCTCGGACATGCCGATCGGCCCGATGGTCTGGGCGTTGAGGAACTGACGCACGACCGGCTCCTCGGAGCTCAGCAGCATCTCGCGCGGGCCGAACATGGCCAGGTGACGGTGATAGAGCAGGCCGATGTTGTCAGGCACCGTGCGCGCCGTGTTGATGTCGTGGGTGACGATGAGGAACGTCGCATCGATCTGCGCGTTGAGGTCGATGAACAGCTGGTTGATGTAGGACGTGCGCACCGGGTCAAGGCCCGAGTCTGGCTCGTCAATGAGGAGGATCTCGGGGTCGAGCACGAGGGCGCGGGCAAGGCCGGCGCGCTTGCGCATTCCACCGGAGATCTCCCCAGGGAGCTTGCCCTCAGCGCCCGTGAGCCCGACGAGGTCCATCTTCTCGAGGACGATGTCGCGGATGACGGACTCGGACTTCTTGGTGTGCTCGCGCAGCGGGAAGGCGACATTGTCATAGAGGCTCATCGACCCAAAGAGCGCACCGTCCTGGAACAGGACACCAAAAAGCTTGCGCACCTCGTAGAGGTCGTGCTCACTCAGGGTGACCAGATCGGCACCGTTGATCATGATCGAGCCCTTGTCGGGCTTGAGGAGGCCGACGAGGGTCTTGAGGAAAACCGACTTGCCGGTGCCCGACGGGCCGAGCATCACCGAGATCTCGCCGGCGGGGAGAGTCAGGGAGACATCGTTCCAAATCACCTGAGAACCAAAGGCTTTGGTCAAGCCCGAAACCTCAATCGCGACACCCATGCAACACCTCTCTCTCAGCCTGGCTGCGTGGCAGGGGGGTTACGTCTCGGGACAACCGAAGGCGATGGTGCAACAGGGCCGTGGTGAAGTTACCCCGGGGTTACCTCGCGGACAAGTCCTGGACCCGAAGAGCAGTCCATGTCACACGAGTCACCCTCACCGCGAGCGTGCCATCCAGAGGGGAGAGGAACGCTTCCACCCACCAGGGCACACCACCGGACACCACTGGCTCCGGAACGCACCGCGGCCCCCGTTCACAGGGAACGGGGGCCGCGGTGTGACGTTTCGAACGATCAGGCGCCGGCCTGAGCGTCGTCCTCGAGGAGGTAGCGCGTCTTGGTGAAGTCCAGCGGGATGCCGGGACCCATCGTGGTGGACATCGTGGCCTTGCTGATGTAGCGGCCCTTGGACGCTGCGGGCTTGAGGCGAAGGATCTCCTCGAGCGCTGCAGCGTAGTTCTCGACGAGCTTCTTCTCGTCAAAGGAGGCCTTGCCGATGATGAAGTGCAGGTTGCTGTGCTTGTCGGCACGGAACTCGATCTTGCCGCCCTTGATGTCGGTGACGGCCTTGGCCGTGTCCATCGTGACGGTGCCGGTCTTCGGGTTGGGCATGAGGCCACGCGGACCCAGGACCTTGCCGAGACGGCCGACCTTGCCCATGAGGTCGGGGGTGGCAACGATGGCGTCGAAGTCGAGCCAGCCGCCGGCGACCTTCTCGAGCATGTCATCGGAACCGACATAGTCGGCACCGGCGGCGCGAGCAGCCTCGGCCTTGTCACCGTTGGCGAAGACGAGGACGCGAGCGGTCTTGCCCGTGCCGTGGGGGAGGTTGACCGTGCCGCGGACCATCTGGTCGGCCTTGCGAGGGTCGATACCGAGGCGCATGGCGACCTCGACGGTCTCGTCGTACTTCGCCTTGGCGCCGGCCTTGGCGAGGCGGACGGCCTCGAGCGGGCTGTAGGCGTTGTCGGCGTCGATCTTCTCCGCGGTGGCGCGGTAGCTCTTGCTGCGCTTCATTGCTGCTCCTGATGTCTCAGTGGTGGAGTTGTGGTCCGGACCAGCGCTGGCCCTGCCACCGTCTCGCCGTGGTGAGGCGAAACGCGTTGTCCGGTATGCCGCCCGCTCACCCGAGCTGGCGGCACACCGAACGTTTGTGCGTGAGTCCTCAGAGGGAGGTCTCGATGCCCATCTGACGCGCGGTGCCGGCAATGATCTTCATGGCGGCGTCGATGTCGTTGGCGTTGAGGTCCGGCATCTTCTGCTCGGCGATCTCGCGCACTTGGTCCTTGGTCAGTTTGGCGACCTTGGTCTTGTGCGGCTCGCCGGAGCCCTTCTGGACACCCGCGGCCTTCTTGATCAGCTCGGAAGCCGGCGGGGTCTTCGTGATGAACGTGAAGGACCGGTCTTCGAAGACGGTGATGACGACGGGGATGATGTTGCCCCGCTGGTGCTCGGTCGCAGCGTTGTAGGCCTTGACGAACTCCATGATGTTGACGCCGTGCTGGCCGAGGGCCGGGCCGACGGGGGGAGCCGGGGTCGCCGCACCAGCCTGGATCTGCAGGTTGATGTAGCCGGAGACTTTTTTGCTCTTGGGAGGCATGCTGTGTGTCCTTTTGTTGGTTGTGGGCCCACGCCTTGGGCGATGACCCGGTTGCAGTGCTGGCGAACGGTCAGAGCTTGGAGACCTGGCTGAACGACAGCTCGACCGGGGTCTCCCGGCCGAAGATGGAGACGAGAACCTTGAGCTTCTGGCCCTCGGCGTTGATCTCGGAGATCGTCGCCGGCAAGGTCTCGAACGGGCCGTCCATGACGGTGACCGACTCGCCGACCTCGAACTCGACGAGCGGGGCCTGCGAGGCAGAGCCGGCGCCGGAAGCGGACGAACCCGTGCCAGCGGCCGCGGCCAGCTCGAGCTCGGCGGGCTTGATCATCGTGTAGACCTCGTCGAGGCTCAGCGGCACCGGCTGGTGCGCGTTGCCGACGAAGCCGGTCACGCCGGGCGTGTGGCGCACGGCGCCCCACGACTCGTCGGTGAGGTCCATGCGGACGATGACGTAGCCGGGCATCCGGACCCGACGGACCAGCTTGCGCTGACCGCCCTTGATCTCGGTGACCTCTTCCATGGGGACCTCGATCTCGAAGATGAAGTCCTCCATGTTCAGGGACTGGATCCGGGTCTCGAGGTTGGCCTTCACGCGGTTCTCGTAACCCGCGTAGGAGTGGATGACGTACCAGTCGCCGAACTTCGAGGCGAGGTCTTCCTTGAAGGCTGCGATCGGGTCGAGGT
>JBDSIV010000110.1:0-6120 GCA_039917755.1 Knoellia sp.
AGCTCTTTGTCCCCGAAGATGCCCATGAGCGTGAGGATGATGCCGTAGAGCCCGAGGAGCATCCCGATGAAGTTGCGGATGTCGAAGGCTCCGGCGGTCTTCTTGGTCGAGGTGTCAGCCATGTCGGATGCTCCTAGAAGAGGAAGTTGAGGATGAGGACCATGACGCCCGCGATGATGGCGAGCGGGATGGTCCGCTGGTACCACGGGCGGGATGCCTCGTCAGGATCGATGAGGTCTTCCTTGGGAGTCTCCGAGTAGACGAGGCCCTTCAGCTCGGACGGGGGCTTGGGTTCGGTCATGAGAGAGACCACGACCGAGACGATGATGTCGACGACGAACGCCGTGGAGGCCGCGACGAACGCCAGGCCCTGACCCGGCAGCGAGAACAACCCGAAGATGTCCGGGTTGCCACACATCCACACGAGGATCGCTGACAGGGTTCCGGAGACGAGGCCCATCCAACCGGCGGTCGGGGTCATCCGCTTCCAGAACATTCCGAGAATGAAGGTTGCGAACAGAGGCGCGTTGAAGAAGCCGAACAACGTCTGGAGGTAGTCCATGATGTTGCTGAAGTTGCCGGCGATGGACGCGGTGAAGATGGCGATGATTGTCGCGGCGACCGTCGCAAGACGACCGATGCGCAGGTAGTAGTCGTCGCTGCGGTCCTTGCGGATGTAGCGCTGCCACAGGTCATAGCTGAAGACCGTGTTGAAGGCCGAGATGTTGGCGGCCATGCCGGCCATGAACGCAGCCAGCAGGCCCGCGATTGCCAGACCCAGGAGCCCATTGGGCAGGATGTCGCGCATCAGCAGCAGGAGAGCGTCGTTGTACTTGACATCTCCACCGGCGCCCCCGGTGGGCGAGCCACCCCCCTTGAGGTCGACCATCTCCTTGACGAGGACGGCCGCGATCATGCCGGGGACGATGACGATGAACGGGATGAACATCTTGGGGAAGGCGCCGATGATGGGCGTCTTGCGAGCCGACGAGATCGAGTTGGAGGCCATGGCGCGCTGGACCTCGACGAAGTTCGTCGTCCAGTAGCCGAAGGACAGCACGAAGCCGAGCCCGAAGACGATGCCGATCACGGACAGGATCGGGGAGTCGAACCCGGACAGGGCCTGGCCCGACCAGGACGACTGCTGCTGCGCCACGGTCGCGGTGGTGTCACCGGTGGCTCCGTCGATTGCCGGCTTCATCTTGGACATGAGGCCGTCCCAGCCGCCGACCTTGTGCAGACCGATGAGGGTCAGCGGGAGCAAGGACGCCACGATCACGAAGAACTGCAGTACCTCGTTGTAGATCGCCGCGGAAAGACCACCCAAGGTGATGTAGGAGAGGACGATCGCTGCGGCCACGATGAGGGCGACCCACATGGGCCAGCCGAGCAGGGCCTGCACGATCGAGCCGAGAAGATAGAGGTTGACGCCGGCGATGAGCAGCTGGGCCAAGGCGAAGCTGATGGCGTTGACGAGGTGGGCGCCGGTGCCGAAGCGACGAAACATGAACTCCGGGACCGAGCGCACCTTGGATCCGTAGTAGAACGGCATCATCACCACACCGAGGAACAACATGGCGGGGATGGCGCCGACCCAGAAGTAGTGGACCGTCGGCAGGCCGATCTGTGCACCGTTGGCCGACATGCCCATGATCTCGACAGCGCCCAGGTTGGCTGAGATGAACGCGAGTCCCGTCACCCACGCTGGCAGGGAACGCCCGGAGAGGAAGAAGTCGATCGAGTCGGAGACGGCACGGCGGGCGGCCAGGCCAATCCCCATGACGAACACGAAGTAGAGCGCAACGATCAGGTAGTCGACGGCATTCGCGTCAATGATCGGCTTGGCAGTCAAGACTGCCGGTGCAAGGGCCGAGATCATCGGCACACCTCCTCGTCATCGGGGCGGCTCCGGGAGCCCGAACGCCCCAAACCTACCCCCGCGCGGCTCCGGAATGGTGGACCACAGCAGGCGTCACACAGTCAGGTGCCATCCAACCCGGCGTCGGTGAGGAGGGCAATGATCACCCGCGTCCTGCGACACTCACTTCCCACGCGGGCCAGGCAGGGGTGAGAGGCGGCTACTCGGCGGGTTCGGCGACAGCGGAGCGGAACTGCGCGGCATACAGCTGCGCGAAAGCGCCGCCCGCCGCGAGCAGGTCCGCGTGCGAACCCTGCTCGACGATCTGACCGTTCTCCATGACGAGGATGAGGTCGGCGTCGCGGATCGTCGAGAGGCGGTGCGCGATGACAAAGCTCGTCCGGTCCTGGCGCAGCGCCGCCATGGCGTGCTGCACGAGGAGCTCGGTGCGCGTGTCCACTGACGAGGTGGCCTCGTCGAGGATGAGCAGCGCTGGGTCCGACAGGAAGGCTCGGGCGATGGTGATGAGCTGTTTCTCGCCGGCGCTGATGTTGCCCGCCTCGGCATCGAGCACCGTGTCATAACCATCGGGCAGTGAGTGCACGAAGCGGTCGACGTAGGTGGCCTGGGCCGCCGCGATGACTTCCTGCTCGGAGGCATCGGGCCGCCCGTAGGCGATGTTGTCGCGGATGGTCCCTCCGAAGAGCCACGTGTCCTGAAGCACCATCCCGATCTCGCTGCGCAGGTTGTGCCGGGAGAGGTCGGTGAGGTCGACACCGTCGAGGGTGATGCGACCGGCGTTGAGCTCGTAGAAGCGCATGATGAGGTTGACCAGCGTTGTCTTGCCGGCCCCCGTGGGACCGACGATGGCAACCATCTGACCCGGCTCGACGGTGAGGTCAAGGTGTTCGATGAGCGGGGTCTCGCTCACGTAGGAGAACGAGACGTCCTCGAACTCGACGCGACCATGCGGGTTGTCAAGGACCGTGGGAGTGACAGCTTCCACCTGCTGCTCGGGAGCGTCAAGAACCTCGAAAACCCTCTCAGCAGAGGCGACTCCGGACTGCATGAGGTTCGCCATCGACGCCACTTGGGTGAGTGGCTGGGTGAACTGGCGGGAGTACTGGATGAACGCCTGCACGTCGCCCAGGGACATCGATCCGCTCGCGACCCGCAGGCCACCCACGACGGCGATGGCGACGTAGTTGAGGTTCCCGATGAACATCATCGTCGGCATGATGATGCCGCTGATGAACTGCGCACCAAAGCCCGCGTCGAAGAGGTCGTCGTTCTTGGCCTTGAAGGACGCACGCGCCTCGTCCTGCCGACCAAAGACCTTGACGAGCTGGTGTCCGGTGAAGGTCTCCTCGACGATGCTGTTGAGCTCACCGGTCGACTTCCACTGCTGCACGAAGTGCTTCTGGGAGCGTTTGCCAATGGCGGCCGTGACCGCGATCGTGATCGGGATCGTCACCAGGGCGATGACCGCCAGCAACGGTGAGATGTAGAGCATCATCGCGACCATGGCCACGACGGTGAGCAGCGACGTGAGCAGCTGGCTCAGCGTCTGCTGCAGGCTCTGCGCGACGTTGTCGATGTCGTTGGTGACACGGCTGAGCAACTCACCACGGGGCTGATTGTCGAAATAAGGCAGAGGCAAGCGGTTGAGCTTGTCCTCCACATCGCGCCGCAGGTTGAAGATCGTCCGGTTGACTGCGCCGGTGAGGATGTAGGCGCTGGCCCACTGCAGCAGGCTCGCCACGACATAGATCGCGAGGACGAAGAGCAGGATCCGCCCGACCGCGCCGAAGTCGATCCCCGCGCCCGGGATGAGGTGTGGCATCCCTTCGATGAGATCTGCCTTGGTGCCCTCACCCCTCGCCCGCAGTGCTTCAGCGATCTGGGCGACGGAGCCCTCGGCCGGGAGACCCTTGCCGATCACCCCGGCAAAGATGTAGTCGGTCGCGCGCCCCAGAATCTTGGGGCCGACCGCGTTGAGGGTGACGCTCCCGAGCGCGAAGGCCAGAACGCCGTAGAGCGCGATCCGTTCGGGCTTGAGGAGGCCGAGCAAGCGCTTGGCCGACGGCTTGAAGTTCGCGGATTTCTCTGCCGGGATACCCAGCGCCATGGGGCCATGACGGTTGCCGGCCCGCGCTCCTGGGCCGCGGCGCGCCTCAGCTGCCTTCTCCTCCTCGGACTTCACTCCTTCACTCATGCCGCCGCCTCCTCGGCACTGCGCTGACTCTCGACGATCTCGACATAGGTCGGGCACGTCTCGAGCAGTTCGTCATGGGTCCCTGTTCCGACGACCGCTCCGCCCTCCAGGACGACGATGTGGTCGGCGTCGATGATCGTGGAGACCCGCTGCGCGACAACGATGACCGTCGTATGCCGGGTGACCGGCTTGAGGGCCGCTCGGAGCCTTGCGTCCGTGGACAGGTCGAGAGCCGAGAAGCTGTCATCGAAGAGATAGATGTCGGGCTTCGCCACGAGAGCCCGGGCGATGGCGAGTCTTTGGCGTTGACCACCGGAGACGTTGGTGCCCCCTTGTGCGATCGCGGACTCGAGCCCGTCGGGCATCGCCTGGACGAAGTCCTCCGCTTGGGCGATCCGCAGCGCCTCCCACAGTTCCTCGTCGGTGGCGTCCGCGTCGCCGTAGCGCAGGTTGGACGCGACCGTGCCAGTGAACAGGTAGGGCTTCTGCGGCACGAGCCCGATGCGCGACCACACATCCTCGAGGGTTGCGTCGCGGATGTCGACTCCGCCGAGCAGCACGGCTCCTCCGGTGACGTCATAGAGGCGCGGGATGACGGAGAGCAGGGTCGACTTGCCAGAGCCGGTGCTGCCGATGATCGCGGTCGTGTGGCCAGGCTCTGCAGTGAGCGAAACCCCCTGCAGGACAGGCACATCGGCGCCGGGGTAGGCGAACTCGACATCGCGCAGCTCGACCGACGCGCCACCGCTCGGGAGCGGCACGGGGGAGGCCGGCTGGACGACCGTCGAGTCGGTGTCGAGAACCTCCGCGATGCGCCCGGCGGACACCGTGGCGCGCGGGATCATCATCGCCATGAAGGTCGCCATTATGACCGACATGAGGATCTGCATGAGATAGGCCATGAAGGCGGTGAGCTCACCGATCTGCATCTGGCCGTTGTCGACGCGCTGGGCGCCGAACCACAGCACCGCGACCGTCGACGCGTTGAAGATGACCATGACGATGGGGAAGACCAGCGCCATGAGCTTGCCCACGGCCAGGGCAGTCCCGGTGTATTGCGTGTTGGCCTCGGCGAAGCGGGCGCGTTCGTGGTCCTCGCGGACGAAGGCACGCACCACGCGGATTCCGGTGATCTGCTCACGCAGCACCCGGTTGACCCAGTCGACCGACTCCTGCATGAGTCGGAAGTTCGGGATCATCTTGCGGATGACGAGTGCGACGCAGAGCGCGAGCAGTGGCACGGAGACCGCCACGAGCCAGGACAGGCCAACGTCCTCGCGCAGAGCCATGATGATGCCGCCCACCATCATGATCGGCGCGGACACCATCATCGCGGCGCCCATGAAGACGACGGTCTGCACCTGGGTGACATCGTTGGTGTTGCGGGAGATCAGGGTGGGGGCGCCGAAGCGCGACACCTCCTGCGCCGAGAAGTCACCGACTCGGGCAAAGATGCCAGCGCGCACATCGCGCCCCATGCCTGCCGCCGCGCGGGCGCCGAGATAGGTGGCGGCGATGGATGCCGCGATCTGAATGAACGAGACACCGAGCATCCAGCCGCCCGCCGACATGATGTAGCGGGTGTCACCCTTGGCCACGCCTTGGTCGATGATGCGGCCGTTGAGGCTGGGCAGATAGAGCGAGGCAATCGTCCCGACCAGTTGGAGCAGGACGAGCACGAGCAGCGCACCGCGATAGGGGCGCAGGTAGTCGCGCATGAGTCGCAGCAGCACTACTTCTTCTTTCGAGTGGTGGCGGTCGAGGTGCCGGCCGCCGAAGAGGGGGCAGTCATCGTGGACGGGTGGGTGGAAGGGCGGCTGCGCGCACCTTCGAGAAGGACGTCGACGAGCTGTTCCGGACCGGAGTGTTCACCACCGTCGAGCAGGGGGTGGACGCTTGAGAGGGTGAGCATCCGGAGGTAGCCGATGAAGGTCAGGGGCGAGACGCGCAGTTGGCTCTCATCGGACCCGAGGAGGTCGACGAAGGCCGCGTCCAGTTCGGCCGTGGCCTCGTGGCGACGCCGATGCCCCTCCCCTCCTTTGGGAGG
>JBDSIV010000111.1:0-11765 GCA_039917755.1 Knoellia sp.
ACTGGGTGGAGCGCATTGCCGACGAGACGGGCCTGCCCGTCGGCATCAAGTCGGCCGTGGGGGAGCAGGACTTCTGGAGCGAGCTCGCCGACCAGATGTCTGGGCGCAATCGGGGCGTCGACTTCATTACCGTCGACGGCGGAGAGGGTGGCACCGGAGCCGCCCCGCTCGTCTTCACCGACACGGTCGCCCTACCGTTCCGCATCGGCTTCGCCCGGGTGTATTCGACGTTCGCCCGAGCGGGCCTCACTGACGACGTGGCTTTCATCGGCAGCGGCAAGCTCGGCCTGCCCGACAATGCCCTGGTCGCCTTCGCACTGGGCGCCGACATGGTCAACGTCGCGCGCGAGGCGATGCTGGCCCTGGGCTGCATCCAGGCCCAGAAGTGTCACACCGACCGCTGCCCCACCGGGGTCGCGACCCAGGACACGTGGCTCGCGCACGGTCTCGACCCCGAACTGAAGTCGGTGCGGTTGGCCAATTATCTCCAGACGCTGCGGCGTGACCTCCTCAAGGTTTCGGAAGCCTGCGGTGTCTCCCACCCCGGACTCATCGACGCCGACTCCATCGAGATCCTCGACGGCAACCGCACTGGCACATCCCTGCGTGAGGTCTATGGCTACGAGCCCGGCTGGGGCGCCCTTGGTCCAGAGCTCACCCAGGACATCACCGACATCATGTGGCCACAGCGGGACCGCGACACCGAAGCACCCGAGTCCCCCACCGCCACCGGCTGATCCATCTCTGTGGGTTCAGGTCAGCGGATTCGCCGTCGAGCTCGCCCCAGCTCTAGCTCGGCGATGCAGCCAGCCGCCCACGCAGGGAGCGGCCGAGGGACGAGCCCACCAGCAGGCCCAGCGAGATCGCGATCGCGACTCCAAGGACTCCCAGGGCCACCTCTGTCGCCGACTCACGGCCGGCAGCAAGTTCGGTCACTCCCACCAGTCCCAGGCTTCCGGGCACGAGCAACCAGAACGCGGGCAGGAAGAGGACGAGGCGGGCGAGCTGTGGTCGGCGCAACTCCACGACGCTGGCCCCAAGACTCGCGGTGATCGCTCCGAGGAAGCCACCGAGCCCGATCGAGCCGAGCTCTTGGCCAAGGACCTGCGCACCGAAAGCCAGGGACAACACGAGCAACACCCATCCCTGCATGGGAAGCGGCACCCCCTCCATCAGCGCGATGGACAACCCGATCAGCAGCAGGCCCACCGGTGCAGCGACCCACCCGATTTCATCGACACGCAGGTTGGTCAGCATCGAGGACGGCACGCGCAGCAAGGCTGTGGCCATGAGCAGTCCCAGGGCAAACAGTCCCAACTGCACGAAGCCATAGCTGAGCCGGGCGGAGCCTGCCTGCATGTGCCCGGCGGCGAGTTCGGAGAGCCCATTGACGACCAGCGCCCCAGGAAGGAGCACCGCCAGCGGTGGCAGGACGGTGCGCAACGGACCGTCGAGAAGCCCTGCGTTGGCTGCACCGAAGATGACGAGGGACACCAAGAACGCGGCGAGGGTGGGCAGCAAGGTGTTCACGACCTGATAGCGCTCTGCCAGCTGGACCAGCGCATACACCACGGCCGAGCCGACCACGGCCGCGGCGACGTTGGCCCACCCCGGCTGCAGGATGAGCGCGATACCCACGGCCAGCGCGGGCCAGGCCAGCGCGATCAACCACTGCGGATGCTTGACTGGACGACGGGCCACTGCAGTGAGCTGGCTGCGGGCCGCCTCTGGTGTGAGTTCGCCGCGGACCAGTTGGTGGCGGATCCGGCGGACGCTGGCGGACTGGTGGAGGCGCAGACCGGGGGGCGCCGAGCGATGTGTTGCCGGGCCCCCGTCAGTCAGCGTGACGAACAGGCCGGTGGGCCCCACGGCGGTCTGCAGGTCGGGAAAGCCCAGGCTGACCCCCACCTCGGCCAGCTCCTCCTCGATCTCATGCGCCGGCTGCCCAGCGGCGATCAGCGCAGTGCCCAGGTGCGCCAGGAGGGCCCGGATCTGAGTCGCGTGATCGTCGTCTGTGGGAGGAGGTGGGGTGCTCACGTCTCAGGATGCTGCCACGAGGCGTTCGGACACGCGAGGTGCTTACGCCCCGCGAGGTCGATCGGCGCGCGGACCCACAGGGCCCGCTGCGGAGCTGACGCGGCGAGTGCCGGCCAACGTCTGGAAGCTGCGACTGTAGGTCGGCAGCAGCGTTTGCACCGTACGCGGATCGGGCTGGCTGCTCGTGGGGACGGGTGTGTGGTGGTAGTCGGCCTGCACCCGCTCCGGAGTCACGTCGATGACGGCGTAACCATGGCTCACGCCGTCGATGTAGCGGATCCAGGGATTGAGTTGTTGAGCTGCTCCGATGGCCTGTCGGGTCACGGAGACCACGACCTCGGGAGGCTGGCCCACGAGGCCTGCCGTCCCGCTCAGCACCTCGAAGAAGCCGTCGCTCGTCACCGACGGACAGACGAACTCCACTCCCGCCGAGGTGTAGGCCGCGCTGCCGGGCGCCGCAGAGAGCGGCAGGTCGCTGGCGAAGGACGCATGGATGTCACCGGTGAGGATCACGGCGTCACCAGCCTTCCCACTGGGCTGGGCGGCGGCGTGCATCAGAAGGTTGGTGCGGTCGGCGGTGTAGCCATCCCATTGGTCGGCGTTGACGAAGGTGTAGCCCGCGGCGCCGAGCGCTGCGCCCGGATAGAGCACCGGTGAGACCATGACCTGGTTGCCGAAGAGGTGCCACCGTCGACCCTCCTCGGCGAGCCCATCCTTGATCCACTGCATCTGCTCGGGCTCCGGCAGGTGTCGACCCGGGTCGGCCAGCCCACCATCGATCTGGGGGCTGACCCCGATCGGGACGAATCCGTCGAACGGCACGTCGGGAACCGCGATCTGCAGGCTTCGGTTCTGCCGCGTCTCGAGGATCGACAGGTCACCGAGATCGCCGAACGTGAAGCGCTTGAAGAATCGCGTTCCCTGGTGCGGGACCGACTGGTCGGGCATCCGGAACGGCATCCACTCGAGGTAGGCCTGCATCGCCTGGGCGCGCCGCTCGAAGTAGTTCCCCTCGTTGGCCTGATGGTTCCCGGCGCCTTCGGCCCACGCGTTGTTGGCGACCTCGTGATCGTCGAAGATCGTGATCCATGGGTGACGTTGATGCGCCGCTTGAAGGTCTGCGTCTGCCTTGTGAAGCGCGTGACGTAGCCGATAACCCCTGAGGTCAATGGTTTCCGTGGGTGGTTGGTTGTCGCGGACACCGACCAGCGCGGCCGGGCCGTATCGGTCACTGCCGTTGCCGTACTCGTACATGTAGTCGCCCACGTGGAGCACGAAGTCCAGGTCGTCGCGTGCGGCGATTGCCCGATAGGCCGTGAACCACCCACCCGTGAAGTTGCTGCAGCTGACGAGGGCCAGCCGGAGCGCGTGGGTCTCTCCGGGCACGTCGCCAGCGGTCTGCGTCCGTCCCACCTGGCTGTACTCACCAAGCGATTGGAAGCGGTAGTAGTAGCGCGAGTAAGGGTTGAGCCCGGTCACGTCGACCTTGACGGTGTGGTCGCTGGCCGGCGAGGTGTGGACCGTGCCGTGAGCCGCGAGTTTGGTGAAGCGCGCGTCTCGGGCCACCTGCCAACGCACGGGGATGGACCGGCCAAGGCCACTCCCCGGCGCCGCGACCGGCTCACCCTTGGCCGCTGGCGGGGTCGCGCGCGTCCAGATGATGAGGGAATCTGCCGTGGGGTCGCCGCTGGCGACCCCGTAGCCGAAGATGCCCTTGCTCGCCGGAGCAGCCGCCGCGGCGGGATCGAAGACACGAGGGACGGCCAGGGCGGCAGTGGCCGCGGCCACGCCCTTGAACAGCGTGCGGCGGTTGACGGAAGGGGTAGTCATGCTCGGACGCTACGCCTGGTCGACGACGTCACGGGGGCGAATGCCGCGATGCCCACAGACCCATCTCGTCAGCCATGGGTCAGCGCCCCTCTCGGCACCACACCGACTCTCAGTGCGACAACGCGGCGTATGCCGTGTGCAGCTGTTCGTTCGTGGGACCTTCCAGCCGCACGGGTCGACAGAGGTCCTCGAGGACGACGAAGCGCAGGAGCGATCCACGGGTCTTCTTGTCCCGCCGCATGGCCGTCTCGAGTTCGGCCCAGCGACCTGACTCATAGCTCGTGGGCAGACCGACGGACTCCAGCACGGAACGATGCAGGTCAACGAGATCGCGAGCGAGCACCCCTGCAGCACAGGCGAGTTCAGCCGCGAAAACCATCCCGATGGCGACGGCCTCACCATGTCGGCGCTGGTAGTGCTCGACGTGCTCGATGGCGTGCGCGAAGGTGTGCCCGTAGTTGAGGATCTCGCGCAGCGAGGACTCCCTGAGGTCCTGGCTCACGACATCGGCCTTGACGGCAATCGCCCGTTCGATGAGCTCCAGAGTGTGGGGGCCGTCGGGTCGCGTCGCTGCCTCGGGATCGGCCGCCACGAGATCAAGGATGACGGGGTCGACGATGAAGCCGGCCTTGATGATCTCCGCCATGCCGGCGACGTAGTCCGCGCGCGGAAGGGTCGTCAGAACGTCGGTGTCGCACAGGACGGCTCGTGCCGGGTGGAAAGAGCCCACGAGGTTCTTGCCCTCGGCCGTGTTGATGCCGGTCTTGCCGCCGACGGCCGCGTCGACCATCCCCAACAGGGTCGTGGGCACCTGGATCACCGGCACCCCACGCAACCACGTCGCCGCCACGAACCCAGCGAGGTCGGTCACTGTGCCTCCCCCGACTCCGACGACGACGTCGGTGCGGGTGAAGCCGTGCTGGCCAAGCAAGGCCCAGAGATCGGCGGCGACCACAGCGGTCTTGGCCTTCTCAGCGTCAGGCACGCCCACGGCATACGCCTCAATGTCATTGTCCCGCAGGGACGCTGTGACCTTCTCCCCCAGGGCGCGCAGGGAGTCCGGGTGCACGACGAGCGCCCGCTGGACCCCCTCTCCGATGACGTCGGCAACTCGCGTCGAGCAGCCGGCCTCGATGACGACGTCGTAGTCGCCACCCACGGAGACCACGCTCATCGAGACTCCCGCAGGAGCCCGACGATCTCGTCCACGATGTCGGCCACAGGACGACCCGCAGTGTCGATGTGGTGCGTCGCCACCGCGTCGTAGGTTGGTCGGCGTTCGTTCATGAGCCTGGTCCAGGACGCGCGCGGGTTGATGGCGAGCAGCGGCCGACTCCCGTCGAAGCCCACCCGCTTGGCTGCGTCCGCGATGCCGACGTCGAGGAACACCACGACGTGCCCCTTGAGGACGTCCTGCGTGGCGGGGTCCATCGGCGCGCCGCCACCCAGGGCGATGACGCCAGATTCGACGGCCACCGCACGGGCCACCTCGGCCTGCTCGAGGGCCCGGAACGCGGGCTCGCCGTCGAGGACGAAGATGTCCGAGATCGAGCAGCCCTGGTCGGCCTCGATCGCGGCGTCCGTGTCGTGGAAGGCCACGTCGAGCGCCGCAGCGAGCGCTTGGCCGATGGTCGTCTTGCCCGATCCTGGTGGACCGATGAGGACTGCGGCGGGTCGCTGGTCGCTCACCATGAGCGCATCGCCTCGGGGATGGCGGCAAGGTATGCCGCGTGGTTGCGTCGCGTCTCGGTGACAGAGTCGCCGCCGAACTTCTCCAGGCAGGCTTCCGCGAGGACGAGCGCGACCATGGCCTCAGCGACGACGCCAGCAGCGGGGACAGCAGTGACGTCGGAACGCTGGTGGATTGCCTTGGCCTCTGCCTCCCCTGTCGTGTCGATGGTGTCGAGCGCCCTGGGAACGGTCGAGATGGGCTTCATCGCGGCGCGAACGCGGAGCACGTCGCCGTTGGACATCCCGCCCTCGGTGCCGCCGGCCCGACCGGTCCGACGTCGGATCGTGCCGGACTCATCACGCTCCATCTCGTCGTGAGCGGCCGACCCTCGGCGGGCGGCGGTGCGGAAGCCGTCTCCGACCTCGACACCCTTGATCGCCTGGATCCCCATCAGCGCGCCCGCGAGCCGGGCGTCAAGGCGCCGGTCCCAATGCACGTGGGACCCCAGGCCCGGAGGCAGCCCATAGGCCACGACCTCGACCACGCCTCCCAAAGTGTCGCCGTCCTTCTTGGCGGCCTCGACCTCGGCGACCATCGCGGCTGAGCCCGCGGCGTCGAGGGTGCGCACCGGGTTGGCGTCAATCTCGGCCACTTGGTCGGGAGTCGGCAAGGGCGCGTCCTCGGCTACTGCAGCCTGACCCATCGACACGGTGTGGGACACCAGCCGGATGCCATAGGCCTGCTCAAGGAAGCGGGCAGCCACCTCACCGAGCGCCACGCGAGCGGCGGTCTCGCGCGCGGAGGCCCGCTCGAGGACGGGCCGCGCATCGTCGAAGCCGTACTTCTGCATCCCGACGAGGTCTGCGTGACCGGGTCGCGGCCGGGTCAGGGGACGGTTGCGGGCGATCTCCTTGGCGGCGTTGACGTCATTGGACGCGGCGTAGGCCTCGTCCGAGACCGGATCTGCGGACATCACCGTCTGCCATTTGGGCCACTCCGTGTTGCCGATGCGGATCGCCACCGGTGACCCCATCGTCAACCCGTGGCGGACGCCGCCGAGGAACTCGACCTCGTCCTGCTCGAACTTCATCCGAGCCCCGCGGCCGTAGCCCAGTCGACGCCGGGCCAGCGCCTCGGCGAGGTCGGCACGAGTCACCTCGACCCCTGCGGGAAGCCCCTCGATCGTGGCCAAAAGGGCAGGGCCGTGCGACTCACCGGCGGTCAACCAACGAAGCATGGCCCGATCCTCCCACGGTGCCCGATCGAGCCACTGGCCCTGGTCAGAGGGTGGGCGTCACTCTGTCCCGCGCGTGACGCACCATGCAGACGTCCGCCCAGCAATGCTCGCCCGGGCGGGCCGAAGCCAGAACGCGTTCACTGTCCGACGAGCCCCGCCAGGAGGTTCTCGGTCCAGGCGACCGCGACGATGAGTCCGGCACACATGAACGGCCCGAAGGCCATCGCCGACTTCCGGCCGGCGCGTCCGGTGACCAACAGGACCACGGCGCCCACTCCCCCGAGAACGAACGCTGCCATGGTGCCAACGATGACGTGCCCGACCGAGAACCAGCCGAGGAGAAGGCCGATCGTCGGAGCGAGCTGCACGTCGCCACCGCCGAAACCTCCACCGGGCAGGAACGCGAACACCACGTAGACCACTGTCAGCCCCACACCACCGATGGCGGCCGTGAGGAGGCGGTCCCACTCCCCCGTGGCAATGGTCGGTGGCACAAGGAGAAGCACGAAGACGGGCAGGACGGGGCGCGTCAGTCCCACGGGGAGTCGATGCACATCGAGGTCGATCCAGACGAGGCAGACCGTGAGCCAGGCAAAGAGCAGGTATGCCGGCAGCGCGGCATAGCGTGCCGCGTCACCGAGCGTTTGGGCCAGGACGACGACAATCACCGCGAGGAGAGGAGCCACCCACCATGACCGGGGCGGTGCGTGTGTCGCCTCGTCCTCGGGAATTCGGTAGCCACCGGTCGCGAGTTCGCGGGCCGTGAAGTGTCCGACGACAAGGGCACCACCGACGAGCAGGCCCGTCGCGAGCAGCGGGAGGGGCTGAGCGTCCATCACCCGGCGACCGCATCGCGCGCAGCGGCAAACATGCCCTCGACCGAGGGGCTCAGGCCGGTGAAGAGGCGCACCTGCTCGGCCGCCTGGTGCACGAGCATGTCCAGACCGGAGATGACGGTGGCTCCGGCATCGTGGGCAGCTCGCGCCAACGGCGTCGGCCAGTCCGCATAAACGACATCGAGCAGGGTCGTTGTGGCGAGGCTTGCGCCACCCTCGATCACGGCCTCGCCGGTGACGGCGCTGGCTGCTGACGCCAGCGTCGAGATGACCAGTCGGTGCGGCATCCGCGCCCACCGCTCAAGGGGGACGTGAACCGCCCTGACCTCATGCCTGCCCAGAAGGGCCACGACCTCCGCAGCCGCGTCAGCGTTGCGCGCAGCGACGACGACCTCACTCACCCCGAGTTCGACGAGCGCGAGGGCCGCGGACCTGCTGGTGGCACCGGAGCCGAGAAGGGTCGCCGCCCCACGGTGATCCACGTGCTCGACGGCGCGCACGATACCGACAATATCGGTGTTGGCACCGTCCCAGCCTCCGTCGTCGCGACGGACCAAGGTATTGATTGCTCCGGCCTCGCAGGCCTGATCGGTCACGGTGGCTGCCACGTCGAACGCTGCCTCTTTGAGCGGCATCGTCAGACTCAGGCCGCGCCATTCGTCGTCGAGTTGCGCGACGACGCCCGCCAGCTGCTCCGCGGCGACTTCACGACGAACGTAGGTCCACTGCGACAGTCCGAGGGCGGCATACGCCGTGTTGTGAAGGAGCGGCGAGAGCGAATGACTGACGGGGTGGCCCAGTACCGCCGCCCGGTGCGCCATCGTCAGCACTGACCCTTGTGTGCTTGGCACCACTCCTGGAAAATCCGCACGTTCTTCTGGTGCTCGGCGAAGGTCGTCGCGAAGGCTGTCTCGCCGGTCGCGGGATTGATGGCCACGAAGTAGAGCCAAGGACCCTCGGCTGGGCTGATGGCCGCTTGGATACTCGCTGCTCCGGGGTTGGCGATGGGTCCCACCGGCAGCCCTGCGTGCTTGTAGGTGTTGTAGGGGTTGTCGTCAGCACGTTCAGCGTCCGTCGTCGTGAGGTTGCGGCGCTTGACGCCGTAGGAGACGGTCGAGTCGAGTTGCAGGGGCATCTTGGCGGCGACGCGGTTCTCCAGGACCCGTGCAACCTTGGGGCGATCCTCGTCGCGGCGAGCCTCGGCCTCGATGATCGAAGCCACCGTGAGGATGCGGGTGTAGTCCTTCGGCTGGACTGTGGCCTTCTTGAGCTCGGCGAGCGTCTTCGCGATCATTTGCTTGAGCTGGGTGGCCGCAGGGGTGCCCTTGTCGAACTCATACGTTGATGGGAAGAGGTATCCCTCCACCACACCCTCGGCAGCAGCCGGCAGTCCGATGGCCGCAGGATCCTTGGCCGCTTTCTCGTAGTCCGCGACGGGGACTCCCGTGGCCTTGCTCAGGGCTGCGTACGTCTCGCTGGCCCAGAGTCCTTCGCGAATCGTGACGCCGGAGACGCTGCGGTTGGACGGGTCGGCCAGAATCGAGAAGGCGTCGATCGCCCTCATGCCCTTTTTGAGCGTGTAGGTGCCGCCCTGGATCTTGGCGCTCTGCTGCGGGTCCGCAGCAGAGGCGTCGAGGTAGGCCGTGCGCGACTTCACGACACCGGCAGCCTTCAGCGTGCTCGCGATGGCTTCTCCGCTGTCTCCCTGGTTCACCGTCACAGAGACATCGCCCTCTCCGGGTCCGGCGAAGTCTTCTCCCTCGGACCCACCTCCACCGATCAGCGAGGACACGATCGGTTTGAGAATGGTGAACGCCGTGAGCGTTGCTCCCCCAACGAGGACGATGGCCAAGAGGATGACCAGCATGCGGCGACCCGTGCCTCGGGGCTGACGCTGGGGTCGCCGACGGCGCGGCTCATTGGGCGGGGGCTCCCCGAAGATCGCCGTGTCGAGGTGCTCGTGGCTCACCGTGGTCCGTCCTTCGTCTTGGGCCTGCGCCGCTTCTGCCGCTGCACCAGCTCGCCCGGGGGGCGGCCCGCACTTCGCTCCTCATCCAGCGCGGCTTGGAGGATGAGCACCGCAGCCGCCTGGTCGACGACCTCTCGCTGTCGACGTCCGGCGACTCCGCTGTCGCGCAAGGCTCTGTGGGCGCTGACACTCGTGAGTCGCTCGTCAACAAGACGAACGTCCACGGGTGCAAGCCGGCGAGCCAGTTCCGCAGCATACTTGCGCGCGGCCTGTGCGCTTGGACCTTCGTCACCCGAAAGTGAGCGGGGCAGTCCCACGATGACCTCGACGGCATCGCGCTCCACGCCCAGCGCGACGATCTGCGCCACGTCGTCGTCCAGCGTTTCGCGGTCGGGCCAGGTGCGACGCAGCGTTGCGTGAGGAGTCGCGAGCACCCCCGAGGGGTCGCTGAGAGCCACGCCGACACGCACTGTTCCGACGTCCACCCCCAGACGCACCCCGGGGCGCACGCTCAACCGATCAGCTCCCCGACGCGCCATTCGACAGCGTTGATGGCTTCGCTGGTCTTGGCGAGGTCCTGCCCACCACCTTGGGCGATGTCGTCCTTGCCACCGCCACCGCCACCGAGGGTCTGGGCGGCGATGCGCACGAGCTCTCCGGCCTTGATGCCCTTGTCACGCGCGGCTTGGTTGGTCGCGATGACGACCACCGGTCGGCCCTTGGCGCCACCCGTGACGGCAACGACCGACGGCGCGGCTTCGCCGAGCTTCTGGCGAGCGTCAAGCACCATGGCACGCACGTCGTCGGGGCCAGCTTCACTGCCGGCGTCGTGACCAACGAAGCGGACTCCGCCGACGTCCTTGGCGTTCTCACTCAAGGACCCGGCGGCCGCGAGGACCGCCTGCTTGCGGCCCTTCTCGAGCTCGCGCTCAGCGTCCTTGAGGCGGGTGACCATGGCACCGACGCGCTCGGTGAGATCTCCGGGCTGCGCGCCCACGATCCCGGTCAGCTCGGCAACGATCGCGCGCTCACGCGCGAGGTAGCGCAGCGCGTCCATCCCCACGAAGGCTTCGATGCGCCGGACTCCTGATCCCACGGAGCTCTCGCCGGTCACGGTGAGCGCGCCCACCTGTGACGAGTGACCGACGTGCGTGCCACCGCAGAGTTCTCGCGACCAAGGGCCGCCGATCTCAACGACGCGCACGTCCTCGCCGTAGGTCTCCCCGAAGAGCGCGAGCGCGCCGGCTTCTCGGGCCTGCGCGAGGGTCATCCATGCAGCGGACACGGGGAGATCCCTGCGCACGGCGAGGTTGGCGACCTCCTCGATCTCGCTGCGAGTCTGCGGCGAGAGCGCCTGCCCCCACGCGAAGTCGAGACGGAGGTAGCCGGGCTTGTTGTAGGAGCCGGACTGCAGAGCGGACGGGCCGAGCACCTGGCGCAACGCTGCGTGGATGACGTGGGTGCCCGAGTGGGCCTGGCAGGCGGACAGGCGCCATTCCGGGTCGACCTCGGCCAGGACGGGCGTCCCGGTACGTAGGGGCCCGTGGACGACCTCGACCGTGTGCGCGATGAGGCCCTTGACCGGACGTTGCACGTCGATGACCTTGAGGTGGAGACCATCGGCTGTGATGACGCCCTCATCGGCGATCTGCCCCCCTGACTCGGCATAGAAGGGCGTGCGGTCGAGGACGACCTGACCGCGCTGTCCGGGCTCGATCTCCTCGACGCGGTTGCCATCGAGGACGAGGCCGAGAACCCTGGCCTCGCTCGTGAGCTCCTGCCACGCGCGGAAGTCGGTCTCGCCGGAGGTGCGCAGTTCCTTCCACACCTCGGTGTTGGCGTGGCCGGACTTCTTGGACTTGGCGTCGGCCTTGGCGCGGTTGCGCTGCTCCTCCATGAGGCGGGTGAAGCCGTCACGGTCGACGGACAGGCCCTGCTCCTGCGCCATCTCCAGGGTGAGGTCGATCGGGAAGCCATAGGTGTCATGCAGCTGGAAGGCCTGGTCGCCGGCAAGCGTCGTGCCACCGGACTGTTTGGTCCTGGACACCGCGCTGTCAAGGATCGTCGTGCCCGAGGCGAGCGTGCGTCGGAAAGCCTCCTCCTCGGCATACGCGATCTTGCTGATCCGGTCAAAGCCGGTCTCGAGCTCGGGGTAGGAGCGCTTCATGCGCTCCATCGAGACAG
>JBDSIV010000112.1:0-20252 GCA_039917755.1 Knoellia sp.
AGGTTGGTGATCTCAAGGCCCTCGGGGGCAGCGACCTGCAAGCGACGGACAACCTCAGCGGTATTGGAGGCGTTGGGGATCAGGAAGAGGTCATCCTGCGCGCGCAGGTAGACGATGAGGTCATCAACCACCCCGCCGGTCGAATCGCAGCACAGGGTGTACTGGGCCTTTCCCACCCCGATGCGACCCAGGTCGTTGGTCAGGCACGAGTTGATGAACTCTGCGGCGCCCGGGCCTGTGACACTGGCCTTGCCCAGGTGGCTCACGTCGAAGATACCCACCCGCTCACGGACCGCCGTGTGCTCGCGCACGACCCCGCCCCCGGGATACTCGATCGGCATCTCCCACCCACCGAAGTCCGCCATCTTGGCGCCGAGGGCGACATGCCGGTCATGGACGGGAGAGTGCAGCAGATCGGTCATGACGGCACGCTATCGGAAGGGCGCGACAAGGAGCGCGACTAGGGTGCCTGACCAAGGGGCGATGATCTCGCCCGCCCGGACCACCCCAGGAGAATGCGCCGTGCCCAACCTCACCCTCACCACGCGCGATGGCGCCAAGCTCAAGGTCGACGCCCTCGTCGTCGGCTCTGTCTCGACCGACTCCGGCGCCACTCTCGCGCAGGGCCATGGCCTTCCGTCCTCCGCCGCACGGCACCTCGCCTCGGTCCTCACCGACCTTGAGGCCAAAGGCAAGCCTGGCGAGACCGTGCGCGTCGTCGCCGTCCCCGACGTTGCCGCCACTGCCGTCGTCATCACCGGCCTCGGTGCTGCCGGCGAGGTCACCGCTGACGTCCTGCGCGCCGCTGCCGCCACGGCCCTTCGGTCGGTCGCGACCAAAACCTCGGTGGCCGTAGCGCTTCCGGCCGCCGACGAGGCTGCGCTCGCTGCGGTCTCCGATGGTGCGTATGCCGGGTGCTACACCTTCGATGCCGCTTCCACCAAGGTGTCGACCGGAAATCAGAAGAAGTCGCCCGCCAGAAACGCCTCGGTGTCCCACACGGGTCCGAAGATCACGATCGTGTCCCCCCTCGGGCAGGGCAAGTCGGTCAAGGCCGCCGTCGAGCGCGCCGTTGTCATCGGCTCGGCTCGTGACCTCGCGCGAGACCTCGTCAACACGCCGCCCAACCTGCTCACCCCGCAGACGTTCGTCGACCGCGTCAAGGCCGTCGTCGCCGCCTCCTCGGGCAAGGTCACCATCTCCGTGCTCGACGAGAAGGCGCTCGCCAAGGGCGGCTTCGGCGGCATCGTCGGTGTCGGCCAGGGCTCGGTCAACCCTCCGCGCATCGTGACCATGACCTACTCCCCCAACAACTCTCGGGCCAAGAGCCCGTCTGTGGCGCTCGTCGGCAAGGGCATCACCTTCGACTCGGGTGGTCTGTGCATCAAGCCGTCCGCGGGCATGCTGACGATGAAGTCAGACATGGCTGGCGCCGCCGCCGTCGCCGCGACCGTCATCGCCGCCGCGGAGCTCGGTGGCCGGGTGGCCGTGACCGGCTACCTCTGCCTCGCCGAGAACATGCCCAGCGGCACCGCCCAGCGTCCCGGCGACGTCGTGACGATGCGCAACGGCACCACCGTCGAGATCATCGACACCGACGCCGAGGGACGCATGGTGCTCGGTGACGGCCTCTGCCTGGCCAGCGAAGCCAAGCCCGACGTCATCGTCGACATCGCCACTCTGACGGGTGCGCAGATGGTAGCCCTGGGCAGCCGCGTCGCGGGTGTCATGGGCAACGACGACAACTTCCGTGGTCGCGTCGTCGACGCAGGGGCAGCCGAGGGTGAGGACTCTTGGCCGATGCCCCTACCGAAGGAGCTGCGCCCGGGTCTCGACTCGGTCGTTGCCGATCTCGCGCACAAGGCCGACCGGTGGGGCGGGATGCTCACCGCCGGACTGTTCCTCAAGGAGTTCGTCGGCGAGGGGATCCCGTGGGCCCACGTCGACATCGCCGGCCCTTCGTTCAACGAGAAGGCTCCTGATGGTGCCATCCCCAAGGGCGGCACCGGCTACGGCGTTGCGACCTTGGTGAACCTCATCGAGAACCACACGGCCTGACCAGCCAAACCCCCTCCCCTTTTACGGGTGACCCGCGAAAGGGTGCCCGAGCAAGAGATCTGTTCCCTTGCTCGGGCACCCTTTTACGGGGGACCCGTAAAAGGGTTTTGGGTTCAGGTCAGCCGGACTTGCGGCGGAACATCTGATCGCGCCCCGAGGTCTCGGGGCCGTGCCCGTGATCGACCTTGCCCTGGTCCGTGCGTTCGGAGACGTCGGCTCCGCCGTGGGAGTGCTTCTTGTCCAGGGCTTCGCGGAACTTCTTCTTCATGTCCTCACTGGGCGTGGGACGGGAACTCTTTGACTCGGACACGGGTCCTCCTGGATCGGCAGTGCGGTCGCGCTCACTCTCGCATGCCGCAGCACCCGGAGGCCACAGACTTCCCGGCGATCAGCCCCGACGCTGGCGAGCGTTCCAGTCGCGCATCCGGTGGGGGTAGCCCGTCTGGTTGACGTCGTAGGTCGGCAGCTGCAACTGGGTCGCGAGCTTGAACGCGGCCTCGCGCGTGGGGACGGCACGCCGGGTCCACTCGCCGTCGTGAGCGATGAGGATGACCGTCGTTGACGTCACATGCGTGGCCGGTTCGACGAACGCCTCGACGCCCCGTCGCCCACGAGCGAACTCCTCGAAGTGCTTGCGCGCCCTTTTGACGTCGTCCTTGGAGGGTGAGGGTGCACCCGTCGCGGACGCCCCGCCCTTTCGTCGCCTGAACCACGCCATGGCGCCACGATACGGAAAGAGCGCTGGAAGGTGCTTCTGACTTCGCTGGGGCGCGCCGACGGGATACCGAAGGGGATCGTCGAGTGCCTCCGACCTCGTGTGACGTGTGACACGGTGCAGTGACAGGATGGGCCGCACTGTCACGACGGAAGCGCAACCCGCTCCGCTCGTGCCTTCGATCCCAGCCAAAGGAGCAGACACTCATGCCGGGCACCGCGCAGGACACCTTCGACATCGTCATCCTGGGAGGGGGCAGCGGCGGTTACGCCTGTGCGTTCCGCGCGGCCGAGCTGGGACTCACCGTCGCGCTCGTCGAGAAGGCCAAACTCGGTGGCACATGTCTGCACGTCGGGTGCATCCCGACCAAGGCCCTGCTGCACGCCGCTGAGGTCGCCGACAACGCCCGTGAGAGCGAGCAGTTCGGGGTGCGTGCCACGTTCGACTCGGTCGACATGGCTGGCGTCAACGCCTACAAGGACGGCGTCATCGGCCGCCTCTACAAGGGTCTCCAGGGCTTGGCCAAGGCGCACAAGGTGGAGTTGGTCGAAGGCACCGGACGGCTCGTCGACCCCGGCACCGTCGAGGTCGACGGCCGCCGCCTCACGGGTCGCAACGTCGTCCTGGCGACCGGTTCCTATGCGAAGTCGCTGCCCGGGCTCGAGATCAGCGGCCGCATCATGACCAGCGAGCAGGCACTCCAGCTCGACCATGTGCCGGACCGCGTCGTCGTCCTCGGTGGCGGCGTCATCGGCGTCGAGTTCGCCTCCGTCTTCCGCTCCTTCGGCTCAGAGGTCACCGTCGTCGAGGCGCTCCCCCGCCTGGTCGCGGCCGAGGACGAAGCCGTCTCCAAGGTCCTCGAACGCGCCTTCCGCAAACGCAAGATCACCGTCAAGGCTGGCGTGAAGTTCACCGGTGCCACCCAAGACGGCGAAGTCGTCACGGTCTCCCTCGAGGACGGGACGACCCTTGAGGCCGACCTCCTCCTCGTCGCGGTCGGTCGCGGACCGGCCACCGACGGCCTCGGCTTTGCCGAAGCGGGCGTCACCCTTGACCGAGGGTTCGTCACCACCGATGAGCGCCTGCGGACCGGCGTCGACGGCCTGTATGCCGTGGGAGACATCGTTCCCGGCCTCCAGCTGGCGCATCGCGGCTTCCAGCAAGGCATCTTCGTTGCCGAGGAGATCGCGGGGCTCGCCCCCGCCACGATCGTTGAGTCGACGATCCCGCGCGTGACCTACTGCAACCCCGAGATCGCCTCCGTCGGCCTCACCGAGGCGCAGGCCCGCGAGGTGCACGGCGAGGTCGAGACCTACGAATACAACCTCGGCGGCAACGGCAAGTCCCAGATCTTGCAGACGGCAGGCTTCGTCAAGCTCGTGCGTTCCAAGGATGGACCGGTCGTCGGCGTCCACATGATCGGGGCAAGGATGGGCGAGCAGATCGGCGAGGCGCAGCTCATCGTGGGCTGGGAAGCCCACCCCGACGACGTCGCCCCGTTGATCCACGCTCACCCGACCCAGAACGAAGCCCTCGGCGAAGCCCATCTGGCGCTTGCCGGCAAACCCCTGCATGCTCACAACTAGAGTTGACGCGACGCCACCGTTGATAGGAGAAACCACACCATGTCCGAACGTGTGACCATGCCCGCCCTTGGCGAGTCCGTGACCGAGGGCACCGTCACCAGGTGGCTCAAGAACGTTGGTGATCAGGTCGCGGTGGACGAGCCGTTGCTCGAGGTCTCGACCGACAAGGTCGACACCGAGATCCCCTCGCCTATCGCCGGCACTCTCCAGGAGATCCTGGCCGAGGAGGACGAGACCGTCGCCGTGGGCGCCGACCTCGCTGTCATCGGCGATGGACCTGCCGCAGGTGGCGACGAGGCCGCGCCGGCTGAGCTGCCTGCCGAGCCAGATGCTGCTCCGGCCGAGGCTGCTCCTCAGGCAGAGGCTGCGAAGGACGAGACTCCTGCAGCCGAAGCGCCGAAGGACGAGACTCCTGCAGCCGAGGCGCCGAAGGACGAAGCCCCGGCGCAAGAGGACCCGAAGGCAGAGGCTTCCCCGGCGACTGCACCGTCCAGTGGTGGTGGCGGCACGACCGTGACAATGCCCGCTCTGGGCGAGTCCGTCACCGAGGGCACCATCACCCGCTGGCTCAAGGCCGAGGGTGACGAGGTTGCCGTCGACGAGCCGCTCCTCGAGGTCTCGACGGACAAGGTCGACACCGAGATCCCCTCTCCGGTCGCTGGCATCCTGAGCCAGATCCTCGTGCAGGAGGATGAGACCGTGCCGGTGGGCGCCGACCTCGCTGTCGTGGGTGGCGACTCCGGTAACGCACCTGCGGCAGCCGAAGCTGCCCCTGCGCAGGAGCCCGCGGCACCGCCAGAGGCCCAGCAGGCCGAGGCCCCTGAGGAAGACGCCCCCAAGGAAGAGGCCCAGAAGGAAGCCTCCAGGGAGGAGGCGGCCGCTGAGGCCCCCAAGCAAGAGGAGTCGGGCAAGGACGAGGCGGCCGCTGAGCAGGCGAAGCAGCAGCAGGCCGTCCCGGACGAGCCCACACCGTCCGCTGAAAAGGTGGCGCAGGCAACTGCCCCGGCCGCCGCTTCGGGTAGTGCCTCTGACGAGCCTGACGACGCGTCCGCCTACGTCACACCGCTCGTGCGCAAGATCGCGAAAGAGAACGGCATCGACCTCGGCTCCATCAAGGGCACCGGCGTCGGCGGCCGAATCCGCAAGCAGGACGTCCTTGCTGCCGCCGAGGCAGCAAAGGCGCCCGCTGAGGCTCCCGCTGCTGCGGCCCCGGCATCGGATGCGGCACCGGCGGCCTCCTCGCCGTCCGCAGCGAGCAAGTCTGCGGCTGCCGACACGAGCCTTCGTGGAACGACCCAGCCGATGACCCGTCTGCGCAAGGTCATCGCCAAGCGCATGGTCGAGTCCTTGCAGACGTCGGCCCAGCTCACGACAGTCGTCGAGGTGGATGTCACAAAGATCGCTCGTCTGCGTGACCGTGCCAAGGGCGACTTCGCCCGACGCGAGGGCAGCAAGCTCAGCTTCCTGCCGTTCTTCACACTGGCCGCGATCGAAGCTCTCAAGGTCCACCCGACCGTCAATGCCAGCATCGATGGCGACAACGTGACCTATCACGGCACCGAGAACGTCGGCATGGCCGTCGAAACCGAGAAGGGCCTGCTCGTCCCGGTCGTCAAGAACGCCGGGGACCTCAACATCGCTGGACTCTCGCGCGGCATCTCTGAGCTTGCGGAGCGCACGCGCACCAACAAGATCACGCCTGATGACCTCGCTGGTGGCACGTTCACCATTACGAACACCGGGTCACGTGGCGCGCTGTTCGACACGCCGATCATCAACCAGCCTCAGGTCGCCATCCTCGGTACCGGTGCCGTCGTCAAGCGCCCGGTGGTTGTCAAGGACGCCGACGGCGGCGAAACGATCGCCATCCGCTCGATGGTTTACCTCGCCCTGTCCTACGACCACCGGATCGTGGACGGCGCCGACGCCGCCCGCTTCCTCGGCACGGTGAAGGAGCGGCTCGAGGAAGGCGCATTCGAAGCCGACCTGGGCCTTTAGGTCGTCACCTCATGACACAGCGCATTGCCGTTGCCGGCTCGTCCGGCCTGATCGGCGGTGCGCTGTGTCATTCCCTGCGCGAGCGCGGTGACACCGTGATCCGCCTCGTCCGTCGTCGCCCCGAGCACTCCTCGGAGGTGCAGTGGGATCCCTCATCCCGACACCTCTCCCCAGACGTGCTCGAGGGGGTCGACGCAGTCGTCAACGTTGCCGGGGCGAGCTTGGGCGCCCATCGCTGGACGCCGGCCTTCAAGACCGAACTGATCCGGTCCCGCACCGATGGGACCACAGCCCTGGCCACAGCCGTCGCCGCCACTGGACGACCGATCCACCTCGTCAACGGTTCTGCCGTCGGATATTACGGAGACCGCGGAGATGAGGTCCTCACCGAGCAAAGCAGTGCGGGCTCAGGATTCCTCGTCGACCTGGTGCATGCGTGGGAGGGCGCCACCGAGCCGGCAGCGGCCTCAGGCGCACCGGTGGCTCGCCTGCGCACTGGCATCGTCCTGGCCGCCCAGGGCGATGCGATCAAGGCACTTCTCCGTCTCACCAAACTCGGGCTCGGCGGACCGCTGGGCAACGGGCAGAACTACTGGCCGTGGATCACGCTCGCCGACCACATCCGCGCCATCGAACACGTGCTCGACCACCATCTCGACGGGCCAGTGAACCTCACCGGGCCCGAGCCGGCCCGCCAGCGCGACATCGTTGCCGAGATGGGTCGCCAGCTTCATCGACCGGCGTTCCTGCCTGTGCCGGCGCTGGCCCTGCGCGTCGTCGTCGGCGAGATGGCGGACGACATCGTCGCGAGTCAGCGCGCCGTCCCAAAGCGGTTGCAGGACACGGGATTTGAGCATGAACACCCCACGCTGCCCGCCGCAGTCCGATGGCTCCTGAGTGATCGGGGATGACACCGTGAGAGTGCATGACGAGAGGATCCGGCATGCGACGTGAGCTGTCTGCGGAGGATCAGGCGTTCCGCGAGGACATGCGGACGTTCTTCACCACCCAGGTTCCACCGGAGATCCGGGACCAGGTGAAGGAGGGCAAGGACCTGCCCAAGGACATGATCGTCGAGAGTCAGCGCACCCTCAACGCCGGCGGGCTGGCCGTGCCGCACTGGCCCACCGCCTGGGGTGGTCGCGACTGGTCCGAACTCCGGCGGCACATCTGGCATGACGAGATGCAGCGCGCAGGGGTGCCGGCTCCCCTGGCCTTCAACACCAGCATGATCGGCCCGGTGCTGGCTCAATTCGCCTCCGAGGAGATGAAGGCGCGGTTCCTGCCCGCGACGGCCAACCTCGACATCTGGTGGTCCCAGGGTTTCTCCGAGCCCGATGCTGGCTCCGACCTCGCGGGGTTGCGCACAGCCGCGGTGCGCGACGGCGACGACTGGGTCGTCAACGGGCAGAAGACGTGGACAACCATGGGTCAATACGGCGACTGGATCTTCACCCTGGTCCGCACCGACCCGGAGGTGAAGAAGCAGGCCGGCATCTCGATGCTCCTCATCGACATGACCTCTCCGGGCGTGGAAGTCCGCCCGATCCAGCTCATCGACGGTGGCCACGAGGTCAACGAGGTCTGGTTCACCGATGTCCGGGTGCCCGGGGACAACCTCGTCGGTGAGGTCAACCAGGGTTGGACCATGGCCAAGTTCCTCCTTGGCAACGAGCGGGTTGGTGTTGCCCCCCTGGGATCCATCAAGCGCACCCTTGCCCACGCCAAGGAGCTCGCCGGAGCCCAGCTCGATGATCCACTGCTTCGCGCACAGGTGGCCGAGTTGGAGAACGATCTGCTGGCCCTGGAGTTGACCGCCCTGCGGGTTGCCGCGAATTCTGCCGACGGCACCCCGCACCCGGCCAGCTCGGTCCTCAAACTGCGCGGCACCGAGCTGCAACAGGCGGTGAGTGAACTTCTGGTTGATCTGGCGGGACCCTCCTCGCTGGCGTCAGGGGCGGGATCAGAATCTGCCCTCCCGGAATGGACGCATCGGGTGGCTCCGACCTATTTGAACCTTCGCAAAGCGTCGATCTACGGAGGATCCAACGAGATCCAGCGCCAGATCATCGCCCGCACCATTTTGGGACTGTGAGCTGAAATGGACTTCACCTACGACGACGAGCAGATCGCACTGCGTGACAGCGTGCGCTCGCTGGTGGGCAAGGCCTACGCCGACTTCGGGCAGCGACGCGAGATCGTGGCAACCGAACCGGGCTACGACGAGGGTCTCTGGCGGAAGTTCGCCGAGATGGGGCTGCTCGGGCTGCCCTTTTCCGAGGAGGATGGGGGCATGGGGGCCGGGGCGGTCGAAGTGGGTCTGGTCAGTGCTGAACTCGGGCGCGTTCTGGCGCCTGAGCCCTTCCTCTCCATGGTGGTGATGGCTGGCGGGGCCGTGGCAGCAGCGGGCACCGCGCAACAACGGGCCGACGTCCTTCCTGCACTGGTGGCGGGTGAGCGCATCCTTGCCCTGGCCCATGATGAACCAGGTCGCCGGTGGGTGACGACAGCCAAAGGCGTCACGGCCGCTGAATCCCAAGGTTCATGGCTCCTCACCGGAACCAAGGAGCCCGTGCTCCACGGCGCCCGCGCTGACCAACTGGTGGTGAGCGCCGCCCTGCCCGCCGGTGGCACCGGACTCTTCCTGGTCGACGGGGACGCCACCGGCCTGGTCCGCAGCGGCTATGCCACCTATGAGGGGGGAAGGGCCGCCCACATAGCACTGAACGACACCCCAGCCACACCCTTGGGCAAGCCCGGCGCCGACCAGAGCACCGTGATTGGCTCGGTTCTCGACCATGCACGCATGGCCATCTGCCACGAGGCCTTGGGCGCGATGGACGTCGCCCTGTCCACCACGACCGAGTATCTCAAGAGCCGCAAGCAGTTCGGCGTCCCGCTCAGCACCTTCCAAGCGCTGACCTTCCGGGCATCCGACATGTATGTCTCCCTCGAGCTCACCCGCAGCATCGTGCTCTGGGCCACCATGGTGCTCGCCGACGCAGATGGCGACCCGGGCGGAGCGTCCCAAGCCGTCGCACGGGCGAGCCTGCAGGTCAGTCGCGCAAGCCGACACCTCGGCCAGGAGGCGATTCAACTCCATGGCGGGATCGCGATGACCGCCGAATACCTGGTCGGCAACCTCACCGCCCGTCTCACCGTGCTCGACCATCTCTTGGGCGACGGACGCCACCACCTGGCGCGGCTGGCCGCCGGGGTGTCCGAGTACGCCTCGGTGGAACCGCTGGACAGCTGAATCGAGCGGTCACCAGACGTCCACCGACCGCCATTGACTGTCACTGACCGTCACCGACCGTCACCGACCGTCACCGACCGTCACCGACCGCCACGACCCCACGACCCCACATCGAACTCAAGGCGCTCTCACGTCATGGACTCGCCATCCCGAGTCCGTTCTGACGAGGTCGAGGAGCACCGGGCCAGCAGTCACAGCCGGGCGTTCGACCTCTCCGGAGGGTCCTTGCACCGTGTGGGCGCGCGTGTCGATGCGGGTGCGGATCGTCGTGATCGCGTCCTTGGTGGTCACGACTTCGGCATCGCGCACGACGAACGTCAGCCCGACATAGCGCTGGCGCGCCTGCTGCACCCCGACGAGGACCTCCGTGTCGTGTGCCAGAGCCGGAGAGCGGGAAGCATCGACCTCGAGAAGACGAGCAGCCACCCCCGTGGACCAGGCCCTTGCGCGAGCGTCAGCCAAGGACTGCACCAGCCCGACCGGGTCGGCGTGCGGTGCGTCAGGAACCGTTCGGAGATCGGGGGGCACGACGCCCGCAGCCGGCGCATCCTCGTGGGGGCGCGCAGCAGCCGTGGACTCCGAGGATGCCGACGTTGAGGCACGCGCACCATCGCGCGTCCCGGCCCACGAGAGGAGCCCCCACGTGAGGGCCGACACGACGACGACCACCGCGAGCCAGGGTAGGAGTGCGCGCGCCGCACCCGCGACCCGGCGAGCGGGCGCGCCGACCCGGGCACGCAATCCGCCCGCGAAGCCACGAGGCCCCGCCACCCGCGCAACCAGGGATCGCCGGGCCGGCTGTCGCACTCGCCCGCCCTCAGATGCAGTGCCCGCGGACTCTGCCCTCGCTGCCGCGCGGATGCGACGAGTGAGGAGGGAGACGTCGTCTCCACCGCGCACAAGCACGAGCGGCTGCGGCTCAGCACTGTTGAAGATCGCGACCGCCAGGGCGTCTGCGGTGGGACGATCCTGCGGACGCGAACGCAGCGCCCCCTCAACCGCCGCGGCAAGGTCCTCACCCACGCCGGGCACGCGCTGCCCCAGCCGGCCCCGAAGGACGGCAGGTCCGGGCACCTCACCGGTGAGGCAGAACCATGCCAAGGCACCCAGCGCGTGCACATCGGACGCCGCGGTCGGTGCCGCACCCAGGAGGACCTCAGGCGCGACAAACCCCTCAGTGCCGCGCAGCTCGTCGAGCTGCTCCCCCACGATGCGCGCCACCCCGAGGTCGGCGAGGAACGGTCGGCCATCGAGGTCGAGCAGCACATTGTCGGGTGAGACATCACCATGCACGACGCCGATGCCATGCAACCGGCCCAGGGTCGACGCCATGGGGCTGAGGACGGTGACGGCCTCCCCGGGGGCCAAGTGTCCTCGCGCCCTCACCGCGGCACCGAGCGTCCCCCCGGCCAGGTGGTCGAGGACCAGGGCAACATCACCGCTGGGCAACGCAATGGCCTCATGCAGTCGGACCAGGTGCGGCTCGCTCAGCCGCCCCAGCACGGCGAGCTCGACGAGCGAGTCCTGCGCGTCGACCGCCGGCACGACCTTGATCGCGACACTCTCCCCCGCCCTGCTGGTGGCCGACCACACCGTGCCGGAGCCACCCTGCCCGATCGGCTCGAGCACGTCGTAGCCGACCACGCTGGGAGCGCAATGGTCCACGATCCGGTGGCGTCCGGCATACCGGCTCTCGAGGGTCGTGTCCGAGGTCTGCATGACCCCATGCTTGCGGAGATCGCGACACCGGCAGCGAACTTTTCCACAGGGTCAGGCGTAACGGCTCCCGGCCGACGCGACGCCGAGCCAGGTGTGCGGGTGGCCATCCCAACACCAGCCGAGTTTGGGCGCACGCTCGCTGATCCACATCGCGGGAACCCGGCGATCGGACCTCCGGGACCCCGAGAGCATGAAGCACTTGTTCTTCTCGAGCAGGTGCGGCGCGTGGGTGACCACCGCGATGCCCTCGTCGATGGTGAGTGGAGTTCGCCCCCGCCCACGGATGACAGGCAGCGCTTCCTCCGGCCGCACTCCGCAGAACTCCTCGCCCCGCTCGATGTCGACGAGCAGGTAGGCCCGTGCCTCCGGCACCTTGAGCTCGGGCAGCGGGTCGTAGGTCGCGAGGTCTCCCTCACCGTGGTTGCGGTCGACGACGCCGGGCTTGCGCCCGCCGACAAGACGCAGCAGCGGCACCGTCGTGGTTGGGTCGACGAGCGCCCGCGTGACAACGACGACGTATGCCGTCCGCCCCCGACCATCGCTCGGCTGCGCCTCATCAAGACGCAGCGCTTCCTGGGCCAGCGGTGCCAGCTCCTCGCGAAACGCGCTCTCGCGCAACCCTGCCAGCGCGGGATACCCCAGCTCGACAAGCCGGTTGACCTGATCCTCAAATGACATGTGTTCTCCCTCTGCTGCGGCAACAGAGAAGTCAACGCCCCGGAGGCTGCCGTCGTTCCGGATAGGGTCGGCGCCATGCCTGCCGACCAGCCGACGATCCTCGCCACCTCCGGGGGCTACCGTCAAGCCAACCGGACCTTCCTCGAGTTCGATGCCCTCGTGCACCACGCCGTCGAGCTGTCGGGCGCCACTGGTCGGCGCCCCAAGGTCACGGTCGTCGGCACGGCCATGGGTGACCAGCGGTTCTTCAACGACCACCTGCACCAGGCGGGCCGCGTCGCCGGCTTCGAGATCACGACCCTGGACCTCTTCCCCATGCCCAACCACGACGATGTGCCCGGGTTGCTTCTCGACCAGGACGTCATTTGGGTCAACGGCGGCTCGGTCGCCAACCTCCTTGCCGTGTGGGGCGTGCACGATCTCGGGCCGTCACTGCGTGCCGCGTGGGAAGCGGGCGTCGTCCTCGCGGGCGTCTCGGCCGGCTCCATCTGCTGGTACCTCGGCGGGACGACCGACTCCTTCGGACCGGAGCTTCGAGCCGTCAACAACGGGCTCGCCCTCCTCCCCTACGGCAACGGTGTGCACTACGACTCCGAGGCACGGCGGCGACCGCTCGTCCACGAGCTCGTGGCCAACGGCACGCTGCCGGTGACGCACTGCACCGACGACGGGGTCGGACTCGTCTATCACGGCACCGAGTTGGTCGAGGCCGTCTCGGAGCGTGACGGCAAGGGCGCTTACCTTGTCACGCGCAACGGCGACAGCGCCGTCGAGGAGCGGATCGAACCGCGCCGACTCATCAACCCCTGAGGTCAGTTCAGCTGAACGTGTCTGCGGTTTCCTGCAACCGCTTCCGGTGCGTTGCCCAGTCGTCGGAGTCGCCTTCGGGCAGGTTGGTCGCGTCCGAGCGCATGCCAGCAGCACCGTCGATGAGCTCTCGCACGATGTCCATCTGACCGCCGTGTCGGTTGGTCTCGGCGATCATGTGGACGAGGAGCCACTGCAGCGAGACGGCCGTGCCGCTCTCACCCCACCAGGGCACCACGCCCGTGTCATCGAGGCTCATCTCGTCGATGGCGGCATCGGCGTGAGTCGCCACCCGGCGATAGAGGTCAACGATGGACTCTCGAGACTCGTGCGCCGTGGCCCACATGTCGCCGTTGTCCTCGAGGGCGTCCGCCATCATCTCGGCATACCACGACGGCATGTCCGGCACTGGGCGTCCGATGCAGTTCCCGAAGTAGCCCGCCTCGACTCCGGCCAGGTGCTTGACCACGCCGAGGAGGTTGGTGCCGGTCGGCGTGAGCGGTCGACGGACGTCATGCTCCGGAAGCCCTTCGAGCTTCCAGAGGACGGCCTCGCGAGCCCGCCCGAGGTAGCGCTGCAGAACGGCCTTGTGGTCATCGGCCATGTCAGGACTCCTGCTGCGTGTGGCCGGGGCGCAGGCCGGGCGTCATGACTTCGACGACCCTCTCGCCCTCGGCGCTGACCCGAGCTGCGTCGATCACCGCAAGGGTATGGATCGCATCGCGCGGGTCAACCGGCATGGCCGCCTGCGGATCCGGCGCTGACAGTGCAGCTTCGACAGCCCGATAGAAGTCGACCTGGCTCGATGCGGTCGTAGGCATTGGCTCCCGCTCGTCCGCGCGATAGAGCCAGCCGCAGTGCTGCGCGTCGGCGTCCGCCCAGTCAGAGAAGACGTTGACCTCGCCCGCGAACTCGTTCTGGACGTATGCTGCCGCGCGGCCCAGCAGTCGGACGCGCGGCCCCGGCGCGCCGGAGACCGAGGTGGCACCGAGGTGACTGACCACGCCGGACTCGTGACGACAGACGAGGAAGGCATCGTCCTCGGACACGGTCGTGCGTGAATCGACCGTGGCAAACACCGTGAGGATCGGCCCGAACAGCTGCACTGCCGAGTCGATGAGGTGCGCATGGAGGTCCAGCATGATGCCGCCGCCATCGGCGGGAGCGGCGTTCTCACGCCAGCGATCCTTGGGCACCGGTCGCCAGCGTTCCCAACGCAACTCGCACCGGAACGGTTCTCCCACAAGCCGATCGGCGACGACCGTGGCGAGCGTGGTGTGGGCAGGGTCGTAGCGCCGGTTGTGGAAGACCGTGAGGGGCACCCCAGCTCGCTCAGCCGCATCGACCACGGTCAGGCAGTCGTCCGCGGTGACCGCGAGCGGCTTGTCGACCACGCACGCGATGCCGGCTTCGATGACCTTCAGAGCGTGCTCCAGATGGTCGCCACTCGGAGTGGCCAGCACGATGACGTCGAGCCCCTCGACAGCCACGAGCGCGTCCAGGTCGTCGACGACCAGTGCCTCCGGGAAGTCCGCTGCCACCTCGCCGCGACGCTCCGGGTTCGAGGTCGCGACGGCAGCGAGCTCGAGGCCGGCCTCCACGATGATGGGGGCGTGGATGCCCCGCCCGGCTGATGCATATCCCGCGAGTCCGACTTTGGTCATGTCGAGAACCCTAATGCTCGGCAACAACCCCCGGACCTGAGCTTTGCGCGGGCGCGTTGCGGTCCCGCGCCAGTCGCGCCGGCCACCACACCCGCCCTCCGATGTCGTGCACAAGTGCCGGCACGAGCAGGCTGCGCACGACGAAGGTGTCGAGGATGACGCCGAACGCGACGATGAATGCGACCTGCACGAGGAAGACCAGCGGCAGGACGGTCAGTGAGGAGAAGGTTGCAGCGAGGACGATTCCAGCGCTGGTGATCACGCCTCCTGTCACCGCAAGCCCGACCAACACCCCCGGCCGCGTGCCCCGATGCACCGACTCCTCGCGCACCCGAGTCATGAGGAAGATCGAGTAGTCGATGCCGAGGGCGACGAGGAAGACGAACCCATAGAGCGGAATGGCCGGGTCGCTGCCACCGAAGCCGAGGACGTGGTCAAAGACCAGCGAGGCCACTCCGATCGTCGCCGCGAACGAGATGACGTTGGCGACCACGAGCAGGAGCGGCGCAAGCACTGATCGCAGGAGCAGGCACAGCACGAGAAAGATCACGACGAGGATCGCGGGCACGATGACGCGCAGGTCCCGCCCGCTCGCGTCCAGGACGTCGAGGTTGATGGCGGCCTGTCCGCCGACGAGCGCGTCGGGACTCACGTCGTCGAGCGAGGCGCGCAGCCGACGCACGGTCTCCTCGGCCGCGGGACTGTCTGCCGAACCCGTGGCCGTCCCCTGCACCAGCTGGAGACCGTCCACGGGCGCAGGCTCCGGAGCGTCCTGTCCGGGAACTGCGGGACTCAGGCCGATGTAGGCGTTCTCGATGCCGGGATCTGCAGCGAGTGCCTCGCGCGTCGCCTCGGCCCGGTCGCCGGGGACGATGACCTGGATCGGGTTGCCCGCGCCAGCAGCGAAGTGCCGCTCGATCGCATCCTGCGCATCCACCGAGTCGGTGGCCACCAAGAAGGTGTCCTTGAGGCTCACCCCCTCCGCCCGAAAGGTCGGTGCAAACGCGGCCGCGGCCAACAGGGCCACCAGCGTGACCACCCAGGTACGACGCGGGTGTCGACCGACGAGGCCCGCCACGCGACCCCAGAGCGAGCGGGTGCCCAGGACATCCTCCGCGTGGGAATCGTCCACTCGAGGAGCAAACGGCCAGAATGCCTTTCGGCCAAAGATGAGCAGCACGGCAGGCAGGAAGGTCAGGGACGCCAGGAGCGCTCCGGCAATGCCCAGCGCTCCCACGGGTCCCAGTCCGGCAGTGTTGCGCAAAGACGCCAGCAGCAGGCACAAGAGACCCAGGATGACGGTCGCCCCCGACGCGGCGATCGGTTCGACCGCACCCCGCCAAGCCTTGCGCAACGCCGGCCACGTGCTCGACACCACGTGGAGCTCTTCCCTGAAGCGGCTCACCAGGAGGAGTGCGTAGTCCGTGGCAGCACCCACCACGAGGATGAACATGATCCCCTGTGACTGCCCGGACAACTCGATCGTGCCGTTCTCCGCAAGCGGGCGGACGACGAGCGCGGCCAGGCTGAGGCCAAAGACCGCGCTGAGCAGCACGGCGATGGGCAGAATCGGGCTGCGATAGACCACGAGCAGGATGACCAGGACGACGGCGAGCGCGACGAGGAGGAGGACACCGTCGATGCCAGCAAATGCGGCGGAGAAGTCGGCGACGAGCCCACCCGGACCCCCCGCATGCGTCGTCATCCCGGTGCCCGCGACGGCGAGCCGCGCTTTGACCCGCACCTCTTCGGTGGCGAGCACGATCGGTGCCTCGCCGTCGACGACCTCAGATGCGGCCGTTTCCTTGAGCGGGATGACGATGAGTGCGGCGCGCCGGTCCTCACTCGGGACCGGCACCAAGCGACTGCCCTCGACCACGTAGTCACCGAGGGTGCGGTCGATCCCCGGAAGCGGCAGGGAGGGCAGGTCGCCAGCGAGCTTGGTGAGGGCGAGCCCGTCTTTGGCGTCCAGCTCGGAGCCGTCGGTCTGCTCGGCCACGACGATCAGCGGGATCTCGTTCTCGTCACTGAACCGGCTCACTGCCTTGAGGACCGCCGTCGACTCTGCGTCGGCAGGGAGGAAAGACGCGTTGTCGTTCTTCTGCACCTCGGACAGCCGTCCGATGGTCGGCCCTCCCACTGCACCGACCGCGAGCCAGCACAGGAGGACGATCAGCGCACCCAACAGCACGATCCGAGGTCGGCCAGGCCCCGACGAGGAGCTGCGATGCTTCATCGGCTCACCCTAGGTGCCGAGCAGTGGCGTCGAAGGTGACTTCACGGCATACGGTGTTCTCATGCATTTTGTGCACTTGGGTTTCGCTCCGGACTTCGTGGACTACGAGGACGGATGGGAGCGTCAGCGTGAGCTTCACGCCGCGGTCGCCAAGGGTCGCGAGCCCGACACGACGCTCCTGCTCGAGCACTCCGCCGTCTACACCGCAGGCAAGCGCACCCAGCCGCAGCAGCGTCCCTTCGACGGGACGCCGGTCGTCGACGTCGACCGGGGCGGGCTCATCACGTGGCACGGGCCGGGACAGCTCGTCGGCTACCCGATCGTCGCGCTCACCGCGGTGCCGATCGACGTCGTCGCGCACGTGCGCCGGCTCGAGGACGCCATGATGCGGATGACTCGCGAGTTCGGCGTCGAGACGGTGCGCGTCGAAGGGCGCAGTGGTGTCTGGGTCCTTGCCGACGATCGCGGCCCGGACCGCAAGCTCGGTGCGATCGGAGTGCGCGTGAGCAAGCGGGTCACGATGCACGGCTTCGCCCTCAACTGCGACGCGGATCTCTCGTGGGCCGACAACATCGTCGCGTGCGGCATCGAGGATGCGGGCGTCTCGTCGATCAGCCGTGAGGCCGGACGGGCCGTCACAGTCCAGGACCTCCTCCCCTACGCCGAGAAGCACCTCACCGGCGTCCTCGGCTGACTTCGCGACAACAACGGCGTATGCCGTCTGCTCGCCATCGCGCGCACCTCACGGTTCCACCCCGGCGCGACCGAATGAGGGGTTCGACACGCCCCGGCGTAGGCTGGGCCGTGTGACTGCCGCACCCGAAGGACGTCGTCTTCTGCGCGTCGAAGCCCGCAATTCCGAGACCCCGATCGAGCGCAAGCCCGAGTGGATCCGCACTACGGCCAAAATGGGCCCGGAATACACCCAGCTGCACTCGATGGTGAAGAAGGAAGGCCTCCACACCGTCTGCCAGGAAGCCAGCTGTCCCAACATCTTTGAATGTTGGGAGGACAAGGAGGCGACCTTCCTCATCGGCGGTGACGTCTGCACCCGCCGTTGCGACTTCTGCGACATCGCCACTGGTCGCCCGACCTTCCTCGACCTCGACGAGCCGCGTCGCGTCGCGGAGTCGGTCCAGCAGATGGGTCTGCGCTACTCGACCGTCACCGGTGTCGCCCGCGACGACCAGCCCGACGGTGCCGCCGGCCTCTATGCGGAGACGATCCGCCAGATCCACGCCCTCAACCCCAACACCGGCGTCGAGATCCTTCCACCCGACTTCGGCGCCAAGCCTGAACTCGTGAGCCAGGTCTTTGACGCCCGCCCCGAGGTGTTCGCCCACAACCTCGAGACCGTGCCGCGCATCTTCCGGCAGATCCGCCCGGCCTTCACCTATGAGAAGTCGCTCCAGGTGCTGTCGATGGCCCGCGAGGCCGAACTCGTGACGAAGTCCAACCTCATCCTGGGGATGGGCGAGGAGGACCACGAGGTCGAACAGGCGATCGCGGACCTGCACGACGCGGGCTGCGACATCCTCACGATCACCCAGTACCTGCGCCCCTCCAAGCTGCACCACCCGATCGACCGATGGGTCAAGCCCGAGGAGTTCGTCCACTGGAGCAATGTCGCCGAGGAGATGGGGTTCAAGGGCGTCATGGCCGGGCCGCTCGTGCGCTCCTCCTACCGCGCCGGTCGCCTGTGGGCCACCGCAATGACCAAGTGGGGCCGCCCGATCCCCGAGCACCTGTCGCACCTCGCCCAGGCTGCCAGCGACCCTGCCCGCCAGGAAGCCGCGTCATTGGTGGCGCGCGCTGCCCGGGCCGTATCCTGAACTTCTAGCACCGGCGCGCTCACTGCGTGCCACCCACCGACGCAGGAGCGCGCACCTCGTGGCCAAAGAGACCACCGAAGAGAAGAAGCCAGGCCGGATCGCCGAGATCCGCCAGGCCTACTCCGCCATCAAGACGCTCGACGCCAAGATTGGCTGGGCCATGTTGTTGGCCGCCCTGGTGACGTTTGCCGTCATGGTGGGCATCGGCTTCCTGCTCGGTGGGATCTGGCGCTGGTACCTCATCATCATCGCCATCCCAGCTGCTCTTCTCGCTGCGGTCTTCGTCATGAACCGGCGCGGCAACAAGGCCATGTACGGCGCGCTCGAGGGACAGGCCGGTGCTGCCGGCGCTGCCCTGCAAAGCGTGGGCAAGCGTGGCTGGTACGCCACGACCGAGCCGGTGGCCGTCGACGTCAACCGTGCGGCCAAGCCGGGTGACCTCAGTGGTTCCGCCATGGTGTTCCGTGCCCTGGGCCGACCGGGCATCGTCCTCATCGGCGAAGGTCCCAAGCAGCGGGTCCTCAAGCTCCTCAAGGCCGAAGAGAAGAAGGTCAGCCGCGTCGCTCCCGGCGTGCCCGTCCACCTCTGGGTCGTCGGTAGCGGCGAGGACGAGGTCAAGGTCAGCAAGATCAGCTCCAAGCTGACCCGCATGCGTCCGGTCCTCACCAAGGAGGAGGCCTCCGTCGTCAACAAGCGGCTGAAGTCCCTCGGCGGTCTGCGCACCGGAGTGCCGGCGGGCATGGACCCGACTCGTGCCCGCGTCGACCGCAAGGCGATGAAGGGCAAGTAGCCCCACCGCTTCTCGTCGGTTCCTACGTCGCCGCTCCCACGCGTCCTGTGTTCAGCGGCGGACGATGACCGTGCCGGCTGCGGCATCGTGGAAGCCGCGCCCGTGTCGGTCCGTGAGGATCGCGGGGATGAAGAGGCAGAGCAGGGCAGTGCGGATCACGACCTGCAACGGAAACGATCCCGGCCGCACCTGGAGAACCTGCATCCGCAGGAGTGCCTGACCCGGAGTCGAGGCGAAGGCTGTGATGCTGAGGATGTTGATCACGGCCAGGACGCCCAGGGGAACGAACGACTGCGCTCCGCCTGCTGCCATGTCCGCGCCCAAGGCGACGGTCGAGATGAGTTGGGCGATGGCCCAGTCGACGAGCAGCCCCAGCGCGCGACGCCACAACGGAGCCATCGATCCACGACCGGAAGCCGGCATGCCAAGCTGTTGGCCGGCATACTCCGACGTCTTTTCCGTGCTCACCTGCAGGACTGTATGCGCTCTCACCACGGACGCTCCCGACGGGTGGGCGCCACCTCTGGCAGGGTGTAACACCGGTGAAACATTCGGGTCATGGTCGAGAAACCCGCTGCATCTAGGGTTGTGATCGTGCCCGTGCATTGCCCGCTCTTCCCCTTTGCCTAGGAGGCCCCACTTGTTCAGCTCTGCTGAAGAGGTCCTGTCGTTCATCAAGGACGAGGACGTCATGTTCGTCGATATTCGCTTCTGCGACCTACCCGGTGTCATGCAGCACTTCAACGTGCCTGCACAGTCCGTGGATGAGGACTTCTTCACCGTCGGTCAGGCTTTTGACGGATCCTCCATCCGCGGGTTCCAGGCCATCCACGAGTCCGATATGAAGCTCCTCCCGGACGTCGGGTCGGCCTACCTCGACCCGTTCCGTGAGCACAAGACGCTCATCATGAAC